>CACJNX010000001.1 GCA_902594835.1 uncultured Pelagibacteraceae bacterium
ATTATTTGCAGGAAAAGTTAATAAACCTAAATTTTCAAAACTCAAATTAGACCTTAAGGGAATTTATTACATATCAAAAATTATAAAAAAATCAAAAATTGGAGACGCTGCAATTTTGAAAGAAATAATAAATATTTTTAAAAAAGAAGGTATTAAAACAATAAGTTCAACTTTTTTCACACCAGAGCTAAATTTTGCAAGAGGAAATTATACAAAATATAAGCCTGATAACGATGATAGGAGGAATATCAAAAATGCAATAAAGTTTTTGAATAAATCAAAACCTTATAGCTATATTCAAGCTGCTGTTGGAAGGAATAATAATGTGATTCTAGAGAAACGAAAAGGCACAAAAGATATGCTTAGACGTATAAAGAAAAACAAAAACATAAGAAACGGTGTTTTAGTAAAATTTCCTAAAAAAAAACAAGACAAGAGATTAGATCTACCTACAATTGGTTTAGGCACTTTAAAACAATGTAAATCTGCTGGTTTAAAAGGAATAGTTTTAAAACATAAAAATAATATTTTTTTAAATAAAACTGAGGCGATCCATTATGCAAACAAAAATAAGATGTTTATTTTAGTAAAATGAAAAAGATTATTTCATTTTTGATTATTATTTTATTTCAAACTTTAAATCTTAAAGCTGAAGACTTAAAATTAAATCAAATAATCTCTGGATTGAATAAACCTTGGAGCTTGACATTTAAAAATCAAAATGAAATTTTGATAACAGAAAAATCAGGTCAAATTATATTAATTAACTTAAAGAATAATAAAAAAGAAAAAATAAATCATAATTTAAAAATATTAGAAGATGGGCAGGGTGGGCTACTTGAAATTCTTTATCATAAAAAGATGGTCTTTGTTTCTTATTCAGAAAATAGAGGAAACGGTAAATCTAGTACTTCTGTAGCCTCTGCTATTTTTGATGATGAGAACTTGAAATTCAATAATATTTTTAGAGCCGAGCCAGCAATAAACTCTGGTTATCATTTTGGATCCAGGCTTGTAATAAAAGATAATTTTCTATTTATAACAGCAGGAGAGAGGGGCGAGGGAATGATTGCACAAGATCCAACAAAACATCCTGGGAGCATTATAAAGATTCATTTAGATGGTAAGATTCCAAAAGATAATCCTAAATTTAGTGGAAAAAGTAATTGGTTACCAGAAATTTATCAAATTGGGGTAAGAAACCCCCAAGGCATGGATGTATCCCCTTATGACAACAAAATTTATTTAACAAATCATGGAGCTAGAGGCGGCGACTGGTTTGGTGAAGCTAAGTATGGTGAAAATTATGGTTGGAAAATTTTAGGATGGGGTGGAACAAATTATTCAGGAACAAAAATTGGACCTAAATGGAAACCAGGATTTACGAAAGCCATCAAATATTGGGTGCCTTCAATAGCGGTAAGTTCAATGATTATATACAAAGGAGATGAATTTAAAGAATGGAATGGCGATGCTTTGATTACTGCCTTGCGTGATAAATCTCTAAGAAAAATAAAATTTAAAGATAATGAATTTCTTGATGAAAAAATAATATTTAAGGACAATATTGGAAGAATTAGAGATATAGAAATTCAAGAAAATACAGGAAAAATTTTTCTATTATCAGATCAAGGCTCTATTTGGAGACTACAAAAATGAAAAAGATATTTATACTAACAGGTGAAGCATCAGGAGACAAACTTGCATCAAAAGTAATTAGTGAATTAAATAAGTTAAATTCAAATATAGAATACTTATCGGTTGGAGGTGAAAATTTAGAAAAGTTGGGTATTAAATCTATTTTTGATCTTAAAGAAATAACATACTTAGGATTTACCAATGTATTATTTAATATTTTTAAGATTAAAAAGAAAATCAATGAAACAGTTAAGGCTATAGAAAATTTTAAACCTGATATATTATTTACCGTCGACAGCCCCGATTTTACTTTAAGAGTAGCTGAAAGAATAAAAACAAAAAACCCAGAAATTAAAACTATACACTATGTGGCTCCTCAAGTATGGGTTTGGAGAGAAGGTAGAGTTAAGAAAATTAAAAAATTTATTGACCATATTCTTTTGTTATTTAATTTTGAAAAAAACTATTTTGAAAAAGAAAATATGAGTCATGAGTTTGTTGGCCACCCTTTACTTGACACAACAACTGAAAGCGCGATTGATATCAATCAAATTTTAGGAAAGAATAAAGCATTAATTTCTATTTTTGCAGGCAGCAGAAAGTCTGAGATAGATATTTTAACTCCGATACTTTTAAATTTTATTAAACTTATGAATGAAAAGTATAATGATTTTTCTTACGTCTTTCATGCAACAAAAGAATATTCAGATTTAATTCTATTTCACATAAAAAATAATAATTTAAGCAATTGCGAAGTTATCAATGATAGTAAAATTAAAAATCATATTTTAAGAAAATCAGTATTTGCCGTCTCCAAATCAGGGACAATATCTCTTGAAATATGTAAAGCCAAAATACCATCAGTAATATTATATAAGATGGGTTTAATAAATTTTCTTATTATAAAGATGTTAGTAAAAACTAAATTTGCAAATATTATTAACATAGCAGCTAAAAAAGAGATTATACCAGAATTACTCCAATCTAATTGCAATCCAAAAAAAATATTTGAAGTTGTTTCTAATTATTTAGATAATCCAAAAAAAATTGACGAACAAGTGTCAAAAACGCAGACGATTTTAAAAAGTTTTAAAACTAATACTTTATCATCAACTTTAGCTGCTAATGCTTTAAATAAGTTTTTATGATCATTTATACTCATAATGATTGCTCAAAAAAATTTAATGGTTACGCTCACCCTGAAAGGAAAGAAAGATTAGAGAGTATTTT
The DNA here is from genome assembly GCA_902594835.1 of uncultured Pelagibacteraceae bacterium. Taxonomy (GTDB): domain Bacteria; phylum Pseudomonadota; class Alphaproteobacteria; order Pelagibacterales; family Pelagibacteraceae; genus Pelagilacustribacter. Next base: position 2,869 of record CACJNX010000001.1, read on the forward strand.
AAGTTCAATAAAATCATCAAATTTAAAAGTTGAATTTAAAGAAGCACCTTTAGCTGATTTAGAAACTGTTTCATTAGTGCATCCAAAACCTCATATAGAACAAATTTTTTCTAACATTCCTAAAGAGGGAATAGTAGGTGTAGAGAAAGAGCCTTATGCTGATACAATACTTTGTCCTGATAGTAAAAATGCAATTTTAAGATCATGTGGAGCTGGAATTGCTGCAGTTCAGGATCTCATGGATGAAAATGAAAGAGTGTTTTGCGCTGTTAGACCACCAGGACATCATGCTGAAACTTTAAGAGCTAATGGTTTTTGCTTTATCAATAACGTTGCAGTAGCAGCAAGATATTTGCAAAAACAATACAAAATAAATAAAGTTGCAATAATTGACTTTGATGTTCACCACGGTAATGGAACTCAAGAAATTTTTTATAAAGATCAATCAGTTGCATATGGGTCTTCTCATGAATTTCCTTTGTTTCCAGGAACAGGAGCGGAAAACGAAACCGGAGTAGGAAATATTTTTAATGCAACTTTAAAAGCTGGCACTAAAAGTAAAGAGTTTATAACAATATTTGATCAAAAAATTCTTAAACCCATAGATAAATTTAAACCAGAGGTAATTTTAATCTCTGCAGGTTTTGACGCTCATAAAAGAGATCCATTAGCTAATATTTGTTTAGAGTCAGATGATTTTTTTAAAATCACAAAGAATATTGTTGACATTGCTAAGACACATTCTAAAGGTAGAGTTATATCTTTTCTTGAGGGTGGTTATGATTTACAAGCTTTGTCTGAAAGTATTATAGAACATTTAAATGCTTTAAAACCCCATGTTTGACCAATTATCCGGGTCATTAAATTTTTTTATCTCTTTTTCAGTTACTGGTCTAAATAGATAATAAGCAATATAAATTGTTAGAAAAAACAAAAAAATTGTTTTCATTTCTTTAATATATTAAACTAATTCCATGAAATTTAGTAAAAGAAAATTTACTAAAATCCTAAGTTTTTCGGCTTTGATATTGCTATTTCCAGTCAAAACTCTTTTAGCAGCTACTAAAAAAATCGTTAATCCAAATTTATCTAAAGAGCAAAAAAAAATCATGTTTAATGAGGGGACAGAAAGACCGTTTACAAGCGAATTATTAAAGGAAAAAAGAAAGGGTTTTTACCATTGCGCGAATTGTGGAAATAAACTATTTGCATCAACTGCAAAATTTGACAGTGGTACTGGCTGGCCTTCTTTTTCTGAAGCCTTACCAGGAGCATTCAAAACAAAAATTGATAAAAGTTTCGGCATGGAAAGAGTAGAATACCATTGTGCAAAGTGCGGCGCGCATCATGGACATGTTTTTAACGATGGTCCAAAAGAATCGGGTAAAAGATTTTGTAATAATGGACTTTGTTTAATTTTCAAACCAGAGTAAAAATAACTAAATCAATTAAGAATCTCTTATTATTTAAGCTTTTTTGTTCACAGACAACACCCAATTCGTCCATGTTTGTAAGTGAAATTTATGAATTTAAGTTTAAAACTTAGAAATGGATCTAATTACAGTAATTATAATTGGTGTAATAGTTGCAGCTACAGGTGTAATTAACCCAAAAGCTAAAGATTCAGAAGAAGTAGCCAAAGCTCCAGAAACGCAGGTAACAACTCCAGAAGTAAAAGAGCCAGAGCCTGAACCAGAGCCTGAACCTGAACCTGAACCTGAACCTGAACCAGAACCAGCAAAAGAGCCAGAGCCTGAACCAGAACCAGAGCCTGAACCTCAAAAAGAGGAACCTAAAGAAGAAGTAAACGCTGAACCAGCTCAGGAGCAAGATGCAAAACCTGAAGAGGAAGAAGTTCAACCAGTTACAGAGGAAACTACTGAAGCTACTGAGGAAAAAGGTTTAAGTATGGTAAATATCCTTCTATATATCCTAGGGGCAATTGCAGTGATTGCGGCTGGAATATACTTCTTTATGAGAAGAGAACCAGCAACAAAAAGTGCAGCAGATATAGCTAGAGCTCAGTCACAACAAGAGCCTACACCTGAGCCTCAAGAAGAACCAGCACAAGAAGAGACATATTCAGAGCCAGAACCTCAGCCAGAACCAGAACAACCAGTTCAAGAGGAAACCTCGACAGAAACTACTGAGGAAGAACCTCAATCAGAAAATAATGATCAATCATCTAATAACGATGATGAGAATAATAATAGATAATTAATTAAAATTTTTTTCCACCTTCTAGATAAGCACATTTCTCACAAGTTTTTTCAATTTTAGGTGGTTTATCAAGATTTAAAACATCTTTTATTTCAATTAACTTTTCTTCAATCCACGACGTATCTACACGGTATGGTATTAATGTTGTTTTGAAATCTATTTTGTTATCAAATTTATCATTTGTTTTTTCTCCATTGCAAACATAAAAAAATGTTCGATCCGAAACTTCAAAATTCATTTTTCTTAAAATATGTACATATATATCCATTTGTAATTTATAACTTAGATGCCACTCAGCATCGAGATAGGATGAAACTGTTACAGGATAAGTTGATGATTGAGCTTTATAGTCTACTACAACAATTTTTTTTTCATTTAAATCAAACCAAAGATCATCAATGCCTCCATGAATAATTAGATTAGTTTTTTCATCTAAATATGAAATTCCACCTTTTAAAGAATTCCTCCAAGTATCTAAATCTTTGTGCTGGTAAGGTACAAAGTTTAAATTATGTTTAACCATAATTGGATGAGGTTTTTGTTCTTTTCTATATTGATCAAACTCTTTCTTTAATAACTCATCTACAGCAATGTTTAGAGCCCATCCAGGCATAGAAGGTTCTTTTAGGCCCTTTACTCGATCTAGATAAAAGCACCGTTTACAACTAAGAAAATTAAAAAATTTAGACCTACTTATTTTAAAAGGGGTGTTTGATTTTTTATCGTAAATGGATGTTTTTCTTGTTCTGAAAGATGTAGCTTCTTTCATTTAAACTGATTTTAGTCTTTTTATTACTTCAGCCTTGTCTAAGGATAATATTATATCATATAGACCTGGTCCAAATCTTGAGCCCACCAAAGCTATTCTCAAAGGCTGTCCCACACCTTTAAAATTAGTTTTATGTTTATCTATTAGAGATTTAATTACAGGCTCTAAAATTTCTCTAGATGGAGAGGAAAGTTTTTCAAATTCATTGATAAAGTCATTTATTACTTTCTTGGATAAATCATCAATTAGTTTTTTATCATCTGCGCCAACCTCAATTTTATCATTAATAATATATTGAGCATTATTCCAAATATCCTCTAGGGTTTTTGCTTTATTTTTTAAAAAACCCATCGATTTTAATAGGACACTCTTTTTTGCTTGATCTATAGGTTTTTTGTATTTCGAAACATATTCTATGAAGAAATTAAAAAGATCTTTTTCATCTATTGTCTTTATGTATGTTTCATTTATTGAATAAATCCTATTCATATCAAGTTTTGAAGGTGATTTACCGACGCCACTTAAATCAAATAAATCAATACTTTCTTGCTTAGTAAAAATTTCTTTATCTTTATAAGACCATCCTAATCTTAATAAATAATTCCTTAATGCTTCTGAAATAATTCCAATTTTAACATAATCTTCAAGGGTAGATGCATTATCTCTTTTAGATAATTTTTTTCCTTGTTCGCTATGAATTAATGGAATGTGAGCAAAGTTTGGAACGTCCCAACTCATCGCGTCATAGATTTGTTTTTGCTTAAAAGAATTAATCATATGATCATCACCCCTAATCACATGGGTAATTTTCATCTCGTGATCATCAACTGTAGCTGATAATTGATAAGTTGGTGATTTATCTTTTCTTAGTATTACAAAATCTTCAATTGTAGAATTTGAGATATTTCTCTCTCCTTGAACCAAATCTTTTATTATTGTATTTCCTGAAATTTTACTCTTAAATCTAATTACCGGTTTTACACCATCTGGGATTTTAAGGTCTTTAGCATCTCTCCATTTTCTATTATAAACATACGGTATACCTTGTTTTTTACACTTCTCTTTTTGTTCATTTATTTCTTCCTCAGAACAGTAACATTCATAAGCAAAACCTTTTTTAATGAGCTCTTCAGCAACTGCAACGTGTTTATTAATATTTTTAGATTGAATGTATTCTTCACCATCATGTTCAATGCCAAGCCAAGATAATGAAGAAATAATTTGTTTTTTAAATTCATCTTTTGATCGTTCTTTATCTGTATCTTCAATTCTTAAGAAATATTTACCTTTGTTTTTCTTTGCCAACAGCCAATTAAATAACGCCGTTCGAACACCACCAATATGAAGAGGCCCAGTAGGAGAGGGCGCAAACCTACAATTAAAAGACATTCTATTAATTAGACTATTTTAGTGAAAGTTTCTATATAAAGAAACAAGTTTACCTTGAATTTTTATTCTATTCGCAGCGTAAATTTTTGTACCGTAGCTTCTATTTGCAGCTTCTAGAGCAATAGTGTTTCCTTTTTTTCTAACTCTTTTTAAAGTTGCTTCTTGGTCATCAATTAAAACAACCGCAATCTGACCACTATCTACACTTGAAGTTTTCTTAACAATTACTGTGTCACCATCATTGATACCAGCTTCAATCATTGAGTCACCTTTAACTTTTAATCCATAATGCTCACCATTATTCTGCAAATCTTCGGGTAAAGCTACTCGATCAACTTCTTGTTGAATTGCCTCAATTGGAGTTCCGGCTGCAATACTTCCTAAAACAGATACATCAGTAGATTTTGTTTTTTCTTTATCTAACCCACCTTTGATAACACTTGGTGTAAAAGTATTAAAAATATCATTAGCACTTGCATTTTCTGGCAATTTAACAACTTCTAAAGCTCTTGCTTTGTGAGCTAATCTTTTTACAAATCCTCGTTCTTCTAAAGCAGATATCAATCTATGAATTCCTGATTTCGACTTAAGGTTGAGTGAATTTTTCATCTCCTCATATGATGGAGAAATTCCAGAAGATCTTATCTTCTTATTAATGAATATTAGTAAGTTTTTTTGTTTTTTTGTAAGCATAGAACAAACCTCGTACATCTATGTTCTATAAAAGTTCTACTTAAATTACAACTTGAAATAAGCCCTTATTTTATTGAATTATTTGAGTAAATTTTTTTAATAATTCTGCAGGATTGTCAGATTTTAAAAGTGATTCACCAATTAGAAAATTTTTAATTCCTGTCTTTTCATAAATATATTTAGCATCAGTTTCATTCTTAAATCCACTTTCTGAAATGATAGGGCCTTTATGTTCTTTTAAAGTTTCAAAAATAGAAATCGTATTGTTTATAGAGATGTCTAATGTTTTTAAATTTCTATTGTTAATCCCAATTAAAGCATTTTCGTATTTTAAAGCATTTTCAGCTTCTTTGTTATCGTGCACTTCAACTATTACTGAAAGGTTATGTCTTATTGCTTCAGCATAAATTTCATCTGCTAGTTTAGCATCTAAAGCAGCAACAATGATTAAAATACAATCACTACCATAACTTTTAGATAAAGCGATTTGGTAAGGGTCAATAAAAAAATCTTTTGCTAAAACAGGAATTTTAAACTTTTTTTTAATATCTCTTATATAATCGAGTTTACCAAGAAAGTGTTTTTCTTCAGTTAAAACTGAAAGGCAAGTAGCACCGTTATCTACGTACATTTTTGCAATATTTAAATGATTAAAATCTTTCACTAATTCTCCCGCAGAAGGGCTTGCCTTTTTTATCTCTGTTATTAGCGATGCCCTTTTATTATTGGCTATAACTTCTTTAAAATTTAATAAGTTATTCAAGGATTTTATTTTATTTTCAAGAGAGTCTAAAGAATTTGTCTTTTTAATTATTTTTAAAGACTCTTTTTTATCCTCAATAATTTTATATAAAACATTTGCCATTATTTCGATTGTAATTTTGTCAAATGCTCAAAAACTTTACCAGAACTTAAATGTTTAGTAGATTTGTCAAAAGCATTTTTAAAATCATTTTCTTTTCCTGAAACAATTAATCCTGCTGCAGCATTTAAGGCAACAGATTGTGAGAATTCATTAGAATTTCCTTTAAAGATATCTAAAATTTTTTCTGCATTGTATTCTGCATTTTTACCTTTTAAATTTTCTTTATCACCTTCATTTATACCAAGATCTTTTGGATTGATTGTAAATTCATTTATTTTACCATCTTTTAATTCCACAACATTAGTTTTTGCAAAAGGTGAAATTTCATCCATTCCATCATCGCTATGAACAATATAAGCGTGTACAACATTATTTTCTTTTAGAGCTTCGGCAAAAGGTTTCATCCATTTTTTATCAAAAACTCCTATCACTTGTCTTTTAACTTGAGCTGGACTACTTAAAGGACCAATTAAATTAAAAATAGTTTTTTTACCCATTTTTTTTCTAGCAGGCCCAACGTGTTTCATGGCTGAGTGATAATTTGGAGCGAACATAAAAGCAAAATTAAAATTTTTAATATTTTCTTCTGCTTCCTTTGGTTTTAAATTAATATTTATTTTTAAAGACTCCAAAACATCCGCTGAACCACAATTCGATGAAACAGCTTTATTACCATGTTTTGCTACTTTAACTCCCATACTAGCTAAAACAATTGCGGCGGCCGTTGAAATATTTAAAGAATTTTGACCGTCCCCGCCAGTTCCACAAGTGTCAATGGTGTCTGGATCACAAGAAACTTTTGTCGCTTTATCTCTCAAAACAAAGATACCACCGGCTATTTCATCTTTTGTTTCACCTTTTTTTATAAAAGCTTCTAGAATTTCAATAATTTGATTTTCTGCATGTTTACCTTCCATTAAATCTGTAAATAGAGATTTGCTGTCTACAAATGAAAGGTTTTGACCTTGTTTCAATTTAGTTGCTATATCAGACATATTAATTAGTGATAAAATTTTTAATTAATTTTATACCCATTTTAGTACTTATACTCTCAGGATGAAACTGAAACCCATGAATATTATAATTTTTATGCATCAACCCCATAATTGTCTTATTTTTAGTTTCTGCAGTAATTATTAAGTCTTTTGGGAATTTTTTATGATCGACTACTAGGCTGTGATACCTTGTAGCTTCAAAATTATTTTGGATATTCTTAAATAGACCTATTTTCTTATGTTTAATTTTACTGGTTTTTCCATGCATTAAATTCTTAGCTCTTATAATTTTTCCACCAAAAACCTGACCAATAATTTGATGACCTAAGCAAACTCCTAGAATAGGTATTTTTTTGTATACTTCTTTCACTATTTTTAAACAATTACCAGCTTGGTTTGGATTACCTGGACCTGGCGAAATAACAATTTTTTGATATCTCTTTTTCAAAATTGCTTTACCATCAATTTTATCATTTCTTACAACGTCAACATTTTTTTTAAAATTAGAGATGTAATGATACAAATTATAAGTAAAGCTATCGTAGTTATCTATAAGTAGAATTTTCATTTAATCAACCGCTTTCATCAAGGCTTTAGCCTTATTTACTGTTTCGGTATACTCTTTTTCAGGTTTACTGTCTGCAACCACACCCGCACCAGCCTGCACATAAAATTTATTATTTTTTATTAAAGCTGTTCTCAAAGCAATGCAGGTATCAAATTCACCATTAGGAGTAAAATAACCAATACCACCTGCGTATAACTTTCTTTTATTTTTTTCTAATTTATCAATGATTTCCATTGCTCTTATTTTAGGGGCACCGCTCACTGTACCCGCTGGAAAGCCCGATAATAAAGTCTCAAATAATGAGAATTTATTGTTAAATTTACCTATAACATTTGAGACAATATGCATTACGTGAGAGTATCGTTCGACTTTAAATTTTTCTGTTACTTTTACTGTGTTAATTTTGGATACTTTTCCAACATCATTTCTTCCAAGATCTAATAACATTAAATGTTCTGCTAACTCTTTTCTATCTTTTAAAAGATCTAACTCGTATTTTTTATCTTCTTTACTATTTTTACCTCGAGGTCTAGTTCCAGCAATTGGTCTAATTGTTATCTCTCCATTTCTCAGTCTAACTAATATTTCTGGACTGCTTCCCAAAATATTAAAATCTTTATAATTAAAATAGAACATAAATGGGGAGGGATTAGATTTTCTTAAATGATTATAAATCTCTATAGGTGTTTTATTTATTTTTCTTTCAAATCTTTGACTTAAAACAACTTGAAATATATCGCCTTTTTCAATGTGTGTTTTTGCTTTTTTAACAAGAGATTTAAATTTTTCTTTAGAAGTATTAGATTTTATTAAATTTTTATTAGGTTTTAATGTGAATTGTTCAGGAAGTTTAATATTTTCAAAATCTTCATATAAATCAAACTTTCTATTTATTGAACGAAATTCTTCTTCGTAATTTTTGATTTTTGTATCAGCATAAACATTTTCAATATAAAAAATCTTTTTTTTTATGTTATCATAAATAACTAAATTTTTAGGTCTAGATAATCTAACATCAGGTATTTTAAGATCGTCTATACAATTGTTGGGAATTTTTTCTATATAACGAATAACATCATAAGAAAAATAACCTACTAGCATTGAAGCCATTGAAGGTAGTTGATTAGGAGTCTTGATCTTAAATTCCTTAATAAGTTTATTAATATATTTAAGTGGATCAGATCTAATTTTAGTTTTTTTATCTAAACTATTAAGTGTAATGACGTTTTTATTAATATCCCATATTTTATCTGGATTAAGACCAATGATTGTATAACGTCCTTTGATCTTGCCTTTTTCAACTGACTCAAAAATAAAGCTATTTTTTTCAGCTAATAGAAATCTTAACAAGTTTTCTATTTTGTTATATTGATTACAAGACCTTACCCTAAATAAAATTTGATGTTTTTTTTTAGAATGATTTTTTTTAAATTCTTTTAAACTTAAGTTTAACTTCATTGAAATGAATTTTTGACACGATCTATAGTTCTTTGATTAATCTCAACCTTATACTTTTGATTAGCATTTTCATCGTACGATTGATAGATTTTGTTTATTAGATTTAAACGTGCCTTGGCTTGGTATTGTTCAAATTCATTATCTTTTTTATTTAGCTGCTTGTATTCAGTTTTTTTAGTTGATATTAAAAAACTTTTCGTTAGCGTACTGTTTGTAATTAGATTGATGTTACCATCTTTAGTTAAAAATATTCTTTTAACCAATCCTTCATCAAAAATGTCATTTTGTTTTAAATTAGATATTTTATAATCTTTTACAACTAATCCATTATCATCGGCAAATTTTTTAAAATTATTACCACTAAAAGCGCCTAAGCTAATGTCTTTAGCTAATGATGAATTTTTCTCAATTTTTGTTTTAAAATTTAATTGTGCATTAAGCGCATCTAGAACCTCAGGATCTTCCATTGGTCTATTTTTTTTTATTTCATCTTTTATTTCTGCTAAATAGTATTTACTATCGACATTAATCACTTCAGGAGATTGAGGCATTTTTAAATTATATACCTTTTTAAATAAATTATCTGATAAATTTTCTATCTTTTTTTTTGTTTCATTTTCTTTTTTTGCGTTGATTTCATTAAATTCCTCAATCTTTAAATTATTAGTTTTAGCTGCCTCTTCAAAAGATTGTCCGTCTAAAATATTATTTTCAATAATATCTAATTGTTTAAAAAAGCTTTCATCATATTCTTTATTTCCACCAATTAATTCTGGTTTGATTTCTGCGAATCTTATTGATTTTAATTCGGTAAAAAATACATTTTTATTTCTCTCGTAAAGCTCTTTAATACTTTCTTGTGATGGTTTATTTTTTGCGTGATATTTTTCTAAATCTATATATTGAATTGTCTTTATTTGGTTTTCTTTTCTAAATTCTTTTTCTACTAAGATGTCCGGAACAACTATTCCTCCTGCCAAAGAACTTAAAAATTGTCTTCTTTTTTCCTGTTCAATTATATTAGCTTCAAATTGAGGAGCTGTTATTCCACTTTTAAGTAAAAATTTTTCATACTCAGTTCTAGAAAATTTATTATCTTTAAAAAATAATTTATCATTTTTAATTATATTTCTTAACGCATTATCACTTACTACAATACCAAGCTTTTCGATTTCTAATGACATTACTTTTTTTCCTATATAATCAGATAAAATTTGTTCAACAAGATCTGTTTTAGATAAATTCTTTACCTGTTCTTTATTTAAGTTTAGACGATTAATGTAATTAACGAATTCTTGTGTACTAATTTTATTAGAATCCACAGTAGCAACTACGTTTTGATTTCCACCTCTAAAGACATCACCCATACCCCAGAAGACAAATGGTAGGATAATTATTCCAACCAAGAGCTTAAGAAAAAAAGATTTTGATAATTTTCCTATTGATGTTGTCATTATATTAATTTATTAAGTTCAAAATTATACACCTATAGATTAAAATTTAAATTAAGGCAAATTATGAGATACTTTATTGGCAATTGGAAAATGTTTGGTGTGCCAAAATCCATCAATATTCTTAACAAAATTAATTCATTCTATTCTAAAGACAAAAATAGAAATAAATATAGAGTAATAATTACACCTCCCTACACTTTAATTGAGAGTTATTCTAAATATTTTAAAAATAAGAAGATTTCGATAGGTGCTCAAAACTGCTATCAGAAAGAACAATTTTCTTCAAACACAGCTGCCATTAGTCCTTACATGCTTAAGAGTGTAGGCGCCAAATATACTTTAGTAGGTCACTCAGATAATAGAGGTGAAGGAGATACTGACTCAATGCTTAAGGATAAAGTTAAATTTGCTCTTAAAAAAAATTTGAAAGTAGTATTTTGCATTGGTGAGAATAAAACAGAAAAAAAAAATAACAGAACATTAGGTGTTCTCAAGAATCAATTGACAAAAGTGCTAGAAAAAAAATTTAATAAAAATAATATTATAGTTGCGTATGAACCTATATGGTCAATTGGAACAGGAAAAATTCCTACTGCAATTGAATTAAAAAAAACCACTATTCACATTAAAAAAGTTTTAAGTAATATTTTTAAAAAAAGTAGCCCAGCTGTTCTTTATGGAGGCTCCGTAGATGGTAATAATGTTGAAATGTTTAAAGAAATAAAAGAAATAGACGGTTTTTTAATTGGCGGAGCATCTAAATCATCGAAAAAATTTATTGATATAATAAAAAATTACTATAGATAAGCTTCATGGAAAGTTTACTTACATTTGTGAACATAGCTTTAGCGATAATATTGATAATTGTCGTTTTGTTACAAAGATCAGAAGGCGGCGCCTTAGGTTTAGGTGTTTCACAAGACAATTTCACGTCCGCAAGATCAATGGGTACTTTTTTGACTAAATTAACTTCTATCGTAGCTGCTTTATTCATAATTTGTAGTATAGCAATTGTTGCAATATCCCGAGATGAGTATCGAGAAACACAATCAGTTCTTGAAAAAGAAGAGGAAGAAAATTCAAACCTTCCACAAATACCTCAGCCTAAGTAATTAAGACTTTGTAATTCTATTTTTTTAAAGTATAACATACTTCCATGGCGCGATATATATTCGTTACTGGCGGCGTGGTCTCATCTTTAGGCAAAGGATTATCATCAGCATCATTAGCTTACTTGCTTCAATCTAGAGGATACAGAGTTAGAATTCGAAAATTAGATCCTTATTTAAATGTTGATCCAGGAACAATGAGTCCATTTCAACATGGTGAAGTTTTTGTTACTGATGATGGAGCCGAAACAGATTTAGATCTAGGCCATTATGAAAGATTCTCCGGAATTTCAGCAAAAAAATCAGATAATATAACTACAGGCAGAATTTATAGTGATGTTTTAAAAAAAGAACGTCTAGGAAAATATTTAGGTAAAACAGTTCAAGTAATTCCACATATAACAAATAGAATTAAAGAATTTATAAAACATGATGTTGCAAAAGAGGATTTTGTGATTTGTGAGATTGGAGGAACAGTAGGAGATATAGAAAGCCTCCCTTTTTTAGAAGCTATCAGGCAATTTTCAAATGAAACAGGTAGAAAAAATACTTTATTTATTCACTTAACTTTAGTTCCTTTTATGCGAGCATCAGATGAAATAAAAACAAAACCCACTCAACACTCCGTTAAAGAATTAAGAAGCATTGGTATACAACCGGATATTATAATTTGTAGATCAGAAAGATCTATACCATTAGATCAAAGAAAGAAAATTTCATTATTTTGCAATGTTTCTATTAATGATGTTATTGAAACAGTTGACGTTAAGACTATTTATGAGGCTCCAATAAGTTTTAACAAAGAGAAACTTGATGAAAGAGTTCTTAAATTCTTTAAGATAAAAACTAGAAAAAAAGTAAATTTATCACCATGGAAAAAAATTACTCATTCAGTCTTAAATAATAAAAAGAAAGTTAATATTGCTATTATAGGAAAATATGTTGAGTTAAAAGATGCTTATAAATCTCTGGATGAGGCATTAACGCATGGAGGTATAGCTAATAACTTAAAAGTAAATTTAGTAAGGATTGAGTCTGATTATCTAAAGCCAAAAGATATAAAGGAAAAATTAAAAAAAGTTTCAGGAATTTTAATTCCTGGTGGATTTGGAAAAAGAGGCACTGAAGGAAAGATTGCGGCTATTTCTTATGCAAGAAATTGCAATATACCTTTTCTAGGTATTTGTTTTGGAATGCAGATGGCCGTCATAGAGTTTGCTAGAAATAAATTAAATATTAAAAATGCAACTTCAAGTGAATTTGGTCCGTCAAAGGCTTCTGTTGTTGGTTTAATGAGCGAATGGATTAAAGATGGTAAAAAGATAAAAGGAACCGATAAGAATTTAGGAGGCACAATGAGACTAGGTAGTTATGAAGCTAAACTAAAAAAAGGATCGTTAATAAGTAAAATTTATAATTCTACAAAAATCAATGAAAGACATCGTCATAGATATGAAGTAAATATAAACTTCAAAGATAAATTTGAGAGAAAAGGTATGATATTTTCGGGTTTATCACCAGACTCAAAACTTCCTGAGATAATAGAGCTAGAAAATCACCCATGGTTTATTGGAGTTCAATTTCACCCAGAATTTAAATCTAGACCTTTAGCTCCACATCCTTTATTCTCATCGTTTATTAAAGCCGCTAAAACTAAATCGAATAAATAATGTCAAATCATAAAGTAAAATGTTCTAACTTTGAAATAGCTAATGATAAGCCATTTACTTTAATTGCAGGACCTTGTCAGTTAGAAAATGAAAAACATGCTTTAAAGATCTCATCAGAGCTTAAAAAAATTACTAGCGAACTTGGAATTAATTTAATTTACAAAACTTCATTTGACAAAGCTAACAGAACAAGTCTTAAAGGAAAAAGAGGCATGGGATTAGAAAAATCCCTTCCAATATTTGACAAAATCAGAAAAGAAATTGGATTACCTGTTTTGACCGATGTTCACACAGCTGAGCAATGTTCAATTGTTGCCAATCATGTTGATGTTTTACAGATTCCAGCATTTCTTTGTCGACAAACAGATTTGTTAATTGCTGCTGCTAAAACTGGAAAAATAATTAATGTAAAAAAAGGACAGTTCTTAGCACCATGGGATATGGCAAATGTAATTAAAAAAATTGAAGAGTCTGGAAATAAAAATATTTTAATAACAGAAAGAGGAGCAAGTTTTGGTTATAATACTCTAGTATCTGACATGAGAGCTTTACCAATTATGTCAAAATTTGGTTTTCCAATTGTATTTGATGCTACGCACTCAGTTCAACAACCAGGAGGCATGGGTGATAAGAGTGGAGGACAAAGAGAGTTTGTTCCATATTTAGCTCGAGCTGCAATAGCTGTAGGAGTTGGAGCAATTTTTATGGAAACACATGAAGATCCTGACAATGCGCCATCAGATGGTCCAAATATGGTGCCATTAAATGAAGTAAAAGCATTATTAAAAAAATTAACTGAAATAGATAAGTTAATTAAATAAAAAGAATGGCAAAAATCAAAAGTGTTAAAGGGAGGCAAGTTTTTGACAGCAGAGGAAATCCTACTGTTGAAGCTGAAATCTTTTTAGATGATGGTTGCTCAGCTACTGCAATATCGCCATCTGGTGCATCTACCGGCGCATTCGAAGCTTGCGAATTAAGAGACAAAGAACAAGATAAATTTTTAGGCAAAAGTGTTAATACTGCAGTTCAAAATATAAATAGTAAAATTTCAAATAAACTAAAAAACCTAGACTTCAATCAGCAAGAAAAAATTGATAAAATTTTAATAGAGTTAGACGGCAGTGAAAATAAGACTAACTTAGGTGCTAATGCAACATTAGCAGTTTCATTAGCTTATGCAAAGTGTAAAGCGATCGCAAATAAACAATCACTTTATAAAAGTTTAGGAAAATCTTACTCTTTACCAATTCCATTGATGAATATTATAAATGGAGGCGCACATGCTGATAATGATTTAAACATTCAAGAATTTATGATTAGGCCTGACTCTGCAAAAAATTTTACAGATGCAATAGAAAAATGTTTTCTTGTAATACAACACTTAAAACAACTACTAAAATCTAAAAAAATGTTAACGAACGTTGGAGATGAAGGTGGATTTGCTCCATCAATCAATTCAAATGAAGAAGCTTTAGACTTAATAGTTCAAGCTATTGAAAAGTCAAAATTAAAACCAGGTAATGACGTCGTAATTTGTTTGGATGTAGCTGCAAACGAACTAATGAATGAAAAAGGAGAATATTCAGTCCAATCATCTAACTTTCTTTCAGCAGATGATGTTATAAGTTATTACAAAAAATTGATATCCAACTACCCAATCAAATCCATTGAAGATCCATTTGCAGAGGAAGACTGGCAATCATGGAAAAAGATTACTAATGCGATAGGAAATAATGTTCAAATTGTTGGAGATGATTTATTTGTAACCAATTCAAAAAGATTAGAAAAAGGTATTAAAGAAAAATCTGCTAATAGTATTTTAGTAAAACCTAATCAAATTGGAACTTTGACTGAAACTTTAGAAGTTATTTCAAAGGCAAAAAAAGCAAATTTCAACACTATCATTTCACACCGATCTGGTGACACAGAAGACACGTTTATAGCTGATTTGGCAGTGGCCACTATGTCCTCTCAAATTAAAACAGGTTCATTAGCAAGATCTGAAAGAGTAGCTAAATATAATAGATTATTACGCGTCGAAGAAGAACTTGGCAATCAAGCCAAAATGGCTAGAATCTAGTTAATGAAGTTAATTGAAAGTTTAAAAAAAAAGAAATTTATTTTATTTAATATTTTTTTTACTCTTTATATAGGTATAAATCTAATTGGGGGTGAAAGAGGATTGATCTCTTATTTTGATAAAAAAAATACTTATGAAAAATTGATTGAAGAGGAAAAAGTTTTGACTGCAAAATTAAAAGATTTGGATCATAAAATTTCATTGATAAACAAAAATGATCCAGATTATTTAGACTTGATATATAGGCAAAAATTTAACTATGTGACTGAGGACGAAATTATAATTAAATTAAAATGAGCGAAAAGCCAAGACATCCAGAAAAAGTAAATAAACCAATTAATCCCATTAAGAAAAAACCTGATTGGATAAGATCTAAAATCGTAGACTCCCAAGTATTTTTTCAAACCAAAAAAGTTGTAAACCAGAACAATCTTGTAACAGTTTGCCAGGAAGCAAATTGTCCAAATATTACCGAATGTTGGAGTAAAAAACATGCAACATTTATGATTATGGGGGACACATGTACTAGAGCTTGCGCATTTTGTGATGTCAAAACTGGTAAACCAACAGACCTTGATATTTTTGAACCAGCAAAAATATCTAAGGCAGTAAAAGATCTAAATTTAAAACATGTAGTAATAACGTCTGTTGATAGAGATGATCTTGATGACGGTGGTTCAGAACATTTTTATAAAGTTGTTAAAGCTACTAGAGAAAAAAATCCAAAAACTTCAATTGAAGTTCTAACACCAGATTTTTTAAGAAAAGGTAATGCTTATAAAAAAGTTTTAGAAGCAGACTTAGATGTTTTCAATCACAATATAGAAACAGTTCCTAGACTTTATACAAAAGTAAGACCTGGTGCACGTTACTTTGCTTCATTAGAATTACTTAAAAACGCGAAGGCCTTTAATAAAAAAGTTTTTACTAAGTCAGGTATCATGGTTGGCTTAGGCGAAACTAAAGAGGAAGTAATACAAGTAATGGATGATTTAAGATCAGCAGAAGTTGATTTTATTACAATAGGTCAATATCTTCAACCTTCAGCAAAACATCATCCTTTAGATCGATATTATCATCCAGATGAATTTAAAGAATTTGAGAATATTGCAAAAACAAAAGGCTTTTTACTTGTTTCTTCTTCACCTTTAACTAGATCATCATATCACGCTGATGAAGACTTCAGAAGATTACAGGACGCAAGATATAAAAAGCTTGAATGTCATCCGCAACACTAAAAAAAATCATTCCTTGTAAAAAAAATCAACTTGTCAAGATGGTTCTTGATATTGAAAAATATCCTGAATTCGTTCCTTGGTGTATTGAAGGTAAGATTTTTGACAAGAATGAAAGTTCAGATTTAATTACATTCAATGGAGATCTAAAAGTTGGTAAAAGTATCTTAAATGAAACTTTTTCAAGTCATGTTTCATATCATAAGGAGAGTGATAAAATTATTGTTACGAATTTAGATGGTCCATTAAAGCACTTAAAAAATGAGTGGCATTTCAAAGAAATAAATAACAATACACAATTAGAATTTTTTATTGATTTTGAATTGAAAAATCCAATTTTAAATGGAATAATGAAAAAATCTTTTGAGCTTGGTTTAAATAAAATTGCAAAAGCTTTTGAAGAAAGGGCAGTTCAATTATATAAATAATGTTAGTTATTACAGTCTTATTAGTAGTCTTAATTTTTACATTTAAAAGTCTAGCTTCATATATTAAAAAAATTAGAACTGGTGACCCTAATGAAAGCGATATAACTTATTGGATGTTTTCATATGATTTTAAATCTCCAAACAAAGATTGGGTGCCCGAAAATAAAAATCTTTTAGCTAAAAAAAGAGCAAGAAATTTCTTAGTTTTTATTCTTTACCTTAATGCGTTTGGAATATTTCTTTTATTAAATAGTTTTACGGCTCATTTATTGAATTTTATAGTAAATCCAGAATTTAGTTACCCTGTTTAATTAATCTAAATAACAGATTAAGAGATTTTTTTACTGTTTGCCTTTGAATGTAAGCTCTACCTTTATTTTTAAAATTACATTTATTTACAACAACCTTTTTTCCAACTCTAATTCCAATGTAAACTAAACCAACTGGTTTTTGTTTAGATCCGCCTTTAGGACCAGCTATCCCTGTTATTGAAATACATACTTTTGATTGACTTATTTTATTTAGGTTATTAACCATTGCCAAACAACATTGAACACTTACAGCGCCATATTTTTTTATAATTTTTTGAGGAACTTTTAATATTCCTGTTTTGCTTTGATTTGAGTAAGTAACCAATCCCATCGTAAATATTTTCGATGATCCGCTCACAGAGGTAATTGAGCTAGACAGCATTCCTCCTGTACAAGACTCTGCAATCGCAAGTTTCATCTTTTTTCTTTTGATTAATAGAATTATTTTTTTGTTTAAGCTCATTAGAAATATTTTGATTTAATTACCATAAAGATTATCAATGTAAGAACAACATATAAACCGGCAACCACATCATCTATTATTACTCCAAAACTGTTTTTAAATTTCTTATCAAAAAAACTGACTGGAAAAGGTTTTTTAATATCAAAATACCTAAATAAAATAAAAATATATAAGTAAAATAAAACTGCTTCTTGCGAGTTTTTTACTGATCCATGTGAGATCTCATATAGATAAATTGGAATAGACTGACCGATGAATTCATCTACAACAACTTCCTTAGGATCTTTATTTTCATTATTTTTTATATACTCGGAAACTGCATAAAAAGAATAAATAAAAACTATAATTAAAATTATTAAAATAGTGTTGTTAGATAAATTAATTATATGAAATAAGCTGTATAGAATAATAGTCGTTACAAGAGAGGTTATTGTTCCTGGAGCAAATCTTAATGATCCAATCCCAAAACATGTAACAAATAAATAATTTAAAGTTTTAATCATATTTTATAACTGAACATATAACTTCACATGCTATTGCTTTCTCTCTTCCTATTACACCAAGTTTTTCAGTAGTTTTACCTTTTATATTAATTCGATCATTAGAAATTTCACAAAGTTTTGCGATATTATTTATCATTTTATTTTTATAACTTTTAATTTTAGGTGTTTGAGTAATAATATTAATATCAATATTATTTATTAAATAACCTTTTAATTTAATTTGTTCTATAACCTTTTGAAGTAAAATCGATGACCTTATGTTTTTAAATTTTTTATTTTTATCTGAAAACATTTGACCAATATCACCCATTTTACAAGCCCCTAAAATCGCATCTATTATAGAGTGCAGAACAGGGTCTCCGTCTGAATGACCAAGTGTTCCCAGTTTCGATTTAATCTTTAAACCAGCTAAATAAAGTTTTCTTTTTGAAACTAATCTATGAACATCAAATCCTATACCAATACTCTGTTTAGACTTATATATATTCCTTAGATTTTCAAAATCTGATTGATCAGTAATTTTAAAGTTATTTTTTTCACCCTCTATAAATTTAACTTTATTAAGATCCATATATAAAGAGATGTCGTCGTCCTTATATTTACCAGAATTAGTTTTATGAAGATGATATATTTCTTTTAAATTGAAAGCTTGAGGAGTTTGGGTCAAAAATAATTTATTTCTTCTTTTGCCAACTATATATTCATCTTTACTAGAGTCGATTATTTGTTTTATTGCGTCTTGCACTCCTATCTTTGGAACCACAGCTCTTGCATTTTTCATATTTTTTATAATTGAACTAAATAATTTAAGAGAAAAATTTGGCCTCGCTACATCATGAATTAAAACTTTAGAAATCTTTTTTTGTTGCACCAAATATTTTAAAGCATTAAATGTAGATTCTTGCCTGTTTTTTCCACCTTTCACTAATTTGATATTTTTAAGTTTTAGTGATTTGGCACGTTTTAAGTCTTTTTTATTATAAACAAGAACAATTTTTTTAATTTGTTTGAATTTACGAGCTTTATTTACGTTAATTTCAATTAATGATTTGCTAGCTAATTTTTGGTATGGTTTGCCAATTTTAGATCTAAATCTATGGCTATTACCTCCTGCAAGAATGATTAAACAAAAACTCATGATTTTAACTTATATAATATTTATAAAGATATTTAATGGTTATTTAGGATGTTTAAAATAATTAAAAATTTTAATTGGATTATTTTATCCTCATTTTTATGTATTTTTATGGGGATTGTAACTTTTTTAACCTTTATTAATGCTGGATTTGTTTCATTAACCGATAAAAATTTACAATCTTTATTAATTATTGATATTTTTTTACTATTAATTTTCTTTACCTTAATATTTCGAAATTTTTATAGATTTTATTATACAGGAAAAAAAAATAAAAAAGGATCACAAACTAACTTAAAGTACATATCCGTTTTTTCACTATTTACTGTAATACCATCACTAGTAGTTGCAATATTTTCACTTTTTATTTTTAATTTTGGTGTTCAGAATTATTTCGATAAACAAATAACTAAAGCAGTTAACAATTCGTTTGATGTAGCAAAAAATTATTTAGAGGAAAGTAAAGAAAATGTCTTATCAGATGTAATACTAATGAGTGTTGGACTTAATCGAGCTTCAGGTTTTTACTATTCAAATCCTAAACGTTTTAAACAAATAATGAAATCAGAAAAAATTTTGCGAAGAATTGATGATGTTTATTTAATTGATAGTTTAGGCAATATTCTTTTATCTGACGTGAGAGATATCACAGAGGAATTTGTTATTCCTTCAGATGAAAATTATGATCAAGCGTTAGAAGGAAAACCAGTTTTTGTTTCAAGCAATCTTGGAAACAAAACTACTGTGATGACAAAATTAACATCACTCGTAGATACATATTTATATATCTCGAGGAATATTGATGAAGAAATTTTAAGATATTTAAACGAAACTGAGCAAGCTGTGAGCTTTTATTATTCAGTCGAAAATAGTCAAACTGGAATAAAGGTTACTTTTGCAATTATTTATATAATTGTAGTTACTTTGTTGTTATTTTTATCAACTTCAATCGCTATCACTTTTGCATCTAGATTAACAAAACCCATTATAAATTTAATAAGTGCATCTGACTCTATAAGCAAAGGTGCTTTGGATGTTAAAGTTCCAGAATTAGACACAGACGAGGAATTCAAGCTTCTTAATAAAAATTTTAATCAAATGATAGAAAGATTAAAAGAACAACAAGATAAGTTATTAATTACAGAACGATATGAAGCATGGGAAAGTGTTGCAAGAAAATTGGCACACGAAATAAAAAATCCTTTAACACCGATACAGCTCTCAATTGATAGTTTAAGAGAAAAATATAAAAATAAATTAACTCAAGATGGGAAAAATTTTGAAAAATATTTAGAAACAATTAATAGACAAATTAAAGATATTGAAAAACTTGTTAACGAATTTTCTAATTTTGCAAGAATGCCAAGACCAATATTTAAAAAGATAAATTTGATTCAATTAATAAAAAAATCTTTAGACTTTATAAAACTGACCTCTAAAAACTCAATAAACTTGAAAGACCACTCAAACCATAAATTCATAAATGGTGATGAGGAGCAACTTAACAGAGTATTTATTAATCTTATTAAAAATTCAGAAGAGTCTTTTGAAGATTTAAAGCATAAAGACCCTAATTTTAAAGGAAATATTGACATAGAAATAATTAGTAATAATGACTATATAATCATAGAAGTTAATGATAATGGCTCAGGTATTACAGACGCTAAAAAAGCAATGACACCTTACTTTACAACTAAAAAAACAGGGACAGGCCTTGGACTTCCAATAGTAACAAAAATAATTAACGAGCATAATGGAAATTTTTCAATTAAAAACAGAAAGAAAAAAAAAGGAACAGTGGTTATAATATCATTACCCAAACATGCTTAAAGAAATTTTAGTCATAGACGATAATCCAGATATTAGATTTTTGGTTTGCAATATTCTAGAAGAGCAAAATTTTAAAGTTCGGACAGCTGCAAATTACGATCAGGCGGTTTTAGAAATTAGTAAACGACTTCCTGATTTAGCAATAGTTGATATTAAATTGGATAAGCCAGATAAAGACGGTATTGATTTACTAAAATTAATAATCAAAAAAAATAAAAATATTCCTGTCATAATGATTTCAGGTCACGCAACAGTTAAAGTTGCAGTTGAAGCGATAAGATTAGGTGCTTACGAATTTATTGAAAAACCATTTTCAAAAGAAAAAATTACTAATTACGTTAATAGAGGGTTAGAGTCTTCATTATTAAAAAAAGAAAAAGATATTATTGAAAATAAATTATTTCACTCTTTTGATCTTGTTGGTGAAAGTCCGGATATAATAAAAGTAAAAAAGATTATTGATAAATTATCCACATCAGAAAGTAGAGTATTAATTTCGGGACCAACAGGTTCTGGAAAAGAACTAGTGGCTAGAAAAATTCACAAGAATTCATCAAGAGCAAAAGAACCTTTTGTTATTATAAACGCCGCCCTACTTAAGGAGAAAACGTATGAAAAAGAACTTTTCGGAGAAGAATTTGAAGATGGAAATATTTCATTTGGGGCATTAGAGAGAGCCAACAAAGGAACGTTGTTAATAGACGAGGTTTCCGAAATACCTTACGAGACACAAGCGAATGTACTTAGAGTATTAATTGATCAAAAATTTAAACGTGTGCATGGATCAAAAAGTATAAATGTTAATATAAGACTCATTTCTTCCACCTCCAAAGATCTTAATCAATTAGTTAAAAATAATGAATTTAGAGAAGATCTTTTTCACAGATTGAACGTAATGCCAATAGAATTAACTTCTCTTTCATCAAGAACCGAAGATATCCCTTCACTTATAAAATATTTTAAAGCCAAACTTTCAGAAATAAATGGAGTTCAAGAACCAGATATAGATATTAAGAATGATAGTTTGTATACATACAACTGGCCTGGTAACGTCAGAGAATTAAGAAATTTAGTCGAGAGAATTACAATTTTATCTTATAATGAAAGTAAACAAAAAATAAATCAATTAATAGATGACATATTAAATCCATCATCAAAAATTTCAGATGAAAAAAATATTTTATTACAATCTTTCCAGGCTCCATTAAAAGAAGCTAGAGAATATTTTGAAAAAGAATATTTAACAACTCAGCTTAAAAGACATCACGGAAATATATCTAAAACTGCAGACTTTATTGGTATGGAAAGATCCGCTCTTCACAGAAAATTGAAATCTTTAGGAATTAAAGGAATAAATTAATAAATGAATATAATTATATGTGGGGCCGGAAAAGTAGGCTTTTCAATCAGCAAACAATTATCAGCACAAGGTCATTCAGTGACAGTAATAGACCAGTCATCTGAAGACATAAAAAAAATTAACGACACACAAGACGTAAAAGGTATAGTTGGTAGAGCAACATTGCCATCAGTTTTGGAAAATGCTGGTGCTGAAAAAACTGATATGATTATTGCAGTTACAAGAAACGATGAAACAAATATGATCGTATGTCAGTTGGCAAGCTCATTATTTAATATTTCGAAAAAAATAGCGCGAATTAGAACAAAAGATTTTTTAGAGGGAAAATGGGGAAAACTTTATAATAAATCAAATATCCCAATAGATGTAATTATTTCACCAGAGCGAGAAGTGGCGAAATCGTTATACAGAAGGTTAGAGGCACCAGGCGCATTAGATAATGTACCATTTGGTAAAAATAAAGTGAAAATGTTAGAGATCTCAATTGAAAAAAATTGTCCAATTAAAAATATACCTCTAAAAAAATTAACAGAGAAGTTTCCAGATTTTAAAGCAAATATATTAGGGGCTTTAAGAAAAGAAAAATTTATTTATTTAAAAAAAAATGATCAAATGCTGGAAGACGATAATGTTTATGTTGTTGTTAGCAGTGATCAATTGAATCCTATACTTAAAGCTTTTGGTCATGAAGAAAAAATTGCAAAAAATGTTTTAATTATAGGCGGCGGCAATATTGGGTTACAACTCGCTAAGATGCTTGAGGAAAATTTTGAAGACGTGAGGGTGAAGATTATAGAAAAAAATAAACAAAGAGCAGAAGAAATTGCAAATGAATTATCTTCATCAATTGTTATAAATGGAGATGCTTTGGATGAAGATATATTGAAAGAGGCTAATCTAGAGGGATCAGAAACAGTTTTAGCGTTAACGAATGATGATGAAAATAATATGATGGCTTGTGTATTAGCAGAAAAAACAGGCTTAAAAAAAAGAACAATCGCAATAGTAAATAAGACTAACTACAATCTTCTACAAGACTCACTTAATATAGATGATCTAGTTGATCCAAGAATGACCACAGTATCAAGAATAATGGAACACGTTCACAGAGGAAGTATCGGCACAGTGTACTCATTGTTGGATGGTGAATATGAGTTTATTGAAGCAAAAATTTCTGAAAAATCTGAATTAGTAAACAAAAAAATTCGAGACTCAAATTTACCGGAAGATATTAGAATAGGTGCAATTATAAGAAATGAAAAGGTTATAATTCCTCGATCTAGTTTTATTTTTGAGAAGAATGATCTTGTTGTGTTTCTTGCGAAGAGAGAAGAGCTGAAAGCTGTTGAGAGTATTTTTAGCCTAGGCACAATTTAAAATTAATGAATTTTAAGAGGATTAGTTTTTATCTAAGCTTATTTTGTTTTCCTATAAGTTTCCTTTCATTTATAAATATTTTATATGCTTCATATTTTGATTATTTTTTAAGTATTGATACTTATTTTATAACTTTAATATTTTCATTATTTCTTGGATTAAGTTTTTTTTATTACGGAAAAAAAAGCCCAAAAAATATAAATTTTATTGAACAACTAATTTTAATAATTTTTTCTTATATTTTAACCTCCTTTTTAATATCCATCCCCTTTTACTTAAGTAATTATCAAGTAACATTTTTAGACTCTTTATTTGAGTCTATTTCAGGATTAACAGGAACAGGTTTTTCAATTTTTAAAGATATAAAGTATCTTGATCCAACCTTGATTCTTTGGAGATCATCCTCGCAGTGGATAGGGGGATTATTTTTTTTATTTTTTTTAGTAATAATTTTTTCTAACAAGTCGTTTAATTACAAGATGACTAATCTTACATATTCAGGTGATAATAATTTTAATTCTGAGAGTAACATTAAAGATAATTTATTAAGAATTTTTATAATTTATTCTTTACTAAGTATCGGTATCCTAAGTTTACTAAATATTTCAGGGGTGCGACTATTCAATTCGCTAAATTTAAGTATGACATTAATTTCTGGTGGAGGTTTTTTACCAACAGAAAATATTAATAAAATTATCTCAACAAATTTTCAAAAAATAGTTTTGATTTTTTCCTTTATAGTTTCTTTGCTAAATCTTTATTTGATATTCAATCTTTTTAATAAAAATACTTTAATTAAAGAACATAAAGAAGATCTATATCTAATAGTAACATCTATAATACTTTGTTCTTTGATATATTTTAATGATCATAATGGTTTAGACATAATAATAAGTGTTATAAGTAGCTTAGCTAACTCTGGACTGACGTTAATGGAGCCTGATAAAAATCTTAGCTTATATTTTTTATTAATTACAATAATAGGAGGGTCTATATTATCAAACTCATCAGGAATAAAACTGACTAGATTTTATATTTTATTAAAAATTACATCTTTAGAAATAATTAAACTTATAAGCCCTAACAGCATTATCAATAAAACAATATTTGGATCAGATAAAAAGATATCAGATGATCACGTTAAGACATCTTTTTTAATATTTATTTCTTTTTTTTTAAGTCTCTTTATTTTATCAAGTCTTTTGATTGTTGATAATATTGGATTTGAAAAATCTTTTAAATTGTCGATATTAACTTTAACAAATACTGTTAATTCTGAAATGTATAATATGCAGAATATAAATTTTTCCAATCTATTAACATCTTCAAAAATAAGTTTAATTTTATTTATGATTATTGGAAAAATTGAGTTAATATCGATTTTTTTAATTTTCAAAAAAATATTATTTAAAGATTAATGTCAAAAATTGTAATAATAGGCGCGGGTGCCATGGGTTCAGCTTTTGCTTTACCTTGTTTGGACAATAATCATGATATTAATATTATAGGAACTCACTTAGAAAATGATTTTATTGATAATTTCAAAAAAAATAATAATTTCCATCCAGGACTAAATACTGAAATTCCCAAAGAAATTAAAATTCACAAGTTTGAAAAATTTGATGAATTGATGAAATCAAATGTTGATTTGATAGTACTTGGCATAAGTTCAAAAGGAATAGAATGGGTAGCAGACCAATTAAGTAGAATTTATAAAAATAGTAAAATTCCGAAGTTATTAATGCTTACTAAAGGTCTGAGTATTCATAATAATCAATACGAATTATTAGTTGATAAACTTGAAAGGCTACTGGAAGACAGAAAAATAAAAAAAGCTGACATTTCAGCTGTGGGCGGACCTTGTCTAGCTGCTGGATTAGCTAATAGAGTTCATAGCAGTGTTGTAATTGCAAATAAGGATATTCAAACTGCCAAAAAAATAGCAGACATGCTTAATACAAACTACTACCACACGTCGCACTCAAATGATTTAAATGGTGTAGAGGTTTCAGCTGCAATAAAAAATATTTTTTCAATGGCTGTTGGAGCGGCGAAAGGCTTATGTAGTAACAATATTTCTAATGAAGTAAGAGAAAAAAATTATTTAAATACAGCATCTGCTTTAATTAAACAATCAATCCACGAGATGGAAATTTTTGTTGAACATTTAAAAGGTAAAAAGGAAACTGTTAAAGGACTGGCAGGCTTAGGTGATCTTTATGTTAGTTCTGGAGGTGGTAGAAATGCAAAAATGGGATCATACATTGGCGAAGGATTGACTTTTTCAGAGGCCAAGAAAACAAAGATGGAAAAAGTAACGGTTGAAGGAGCGGATCTTGCAAAAGAAATTGCAAAAAAAGTAAATGAGGATTTTGATAAAAAAAAATTACCTTTAATGTTAGGTATGATCAATGCTATCGTAGATGACAAAAAACTCGATTTAGATTGGGAATCTTTTAGATAATGAAAAAATTTATAATTTCAATTGATGCTGGGACTACATCCAACAGATCAATCCTTTTTGATTTAAAAGGTAAGCCAGTTTATTCGTCACAAAAAGAATTTACACAGTATTTTCCGAAAAGTGGTTGGGTTGAGCACAATCCAGAAGAAATTTGGAGAACAACTTTAAAAACTTTAAAAGATGTTATTCAAAAAGCAAAAAGACTAAGAGGTGAAATTTTAAGTATAGGTATTACAAATCAAAGAGAAACAACTGTTTTGTGGGACAGTAAAACAGGTAAGCCAGTTTATAATGCAATTGTCTGGCAAGACCGTAGACAAGAAGAGTTTTGTAAAAAATTAAGAAAACAAAACAAAGATACTATGATCTTCAATAAAACAGGTCTTTTGATTGACTCTTACTTTTCAGGAACAAAAATTAAATGGATATTAGATAATGTTTCTAAAGCTAAACAACTAATGAATAAAAAGCAATTATTGTTTGGAACAATTGATAGCTTTTTAATTTGGAGATTAACCCGAGGGAAAGTTCACGCAACTGATGCCACAAATGCAAGTAGAACAATGATTTATAACATATCCTCTAATAAATGGGATGATACAATCTTAAATTTACTAAAAATTAAAAAACATATTTTACCAGAGGTGAAAGATTCTGCTGATGATTATGGTCAAACTCATTCGTCATTTACAGGTAAATCTATACCTATAAATGGTGTAGTGGGAGATCAGCAATCAGCAACAATTGGTCAATGTTGTTTTGAACCTGGGTCTCTTAAGAGCACCTATGGAACTGGAGCATTTGTTTTACTTAATACAGGAAGTAAAAAGATCTATTCAAAAAATAGATTATTAACTACAATTGCATATAGAATTAATGGCAAGACAACATATGCTATGGAAGGATCAATTTTTATAGCAGGTGCGGGTGTTCAATGGCTTAGAGACAGAATGAAATTTTTTAAGAAAGCCCCAGAGACAGAAAAAATTGTGAAATCTTTAAAAGATAATAATAATATTTATCTAGTACCAGCTTTTACAGGGCTTGGAGCACCTTATTGGGATGCAAACGCTAGGGGGGTTTTAAGCGGTATTACTAGAGATACAAGTCCAAAAGAAATAGTGAGAGCTACAATCGAAGCAGTTGCCTATCAAACATACGATTTATTTGAAGCCATGAAACATGATGGTTTAAGACCAAAAATTGTGAAAGTTGATGGTGGTATGGTTATGAATAATTGGTTTTCACAATTTTTATCTGACATAGTTAATGTAAAAGTTTTAAGACCAAAGGTTCAAGAAACAACAGCTCTAGGAGCAGCATTTATGGCTGGCTTGCAAATTGGAGTTTATAAATCATTAAAAGACATTTCTAAAAATTGGCATTTAGATAAAAAATTTTCACCAAAGATGAAAAATACATTAAGAAATAAACTTTTAGAGGGCTGGTCAGCAGCAATTAAAAAAACTTTAAGCAATTAACACACCTTCAAGTTGCATAATTAACTAATAAACCGCTGTACAGTTTGGGTTAATTTTGGTTCAATAATACATCATTAAAAACAACAATGGGGGAAATAACAATGTTTAAAACATTAAAAACTTTCTTAGCTGTTGCTGTATCATTTTCAATTGTAACTATTTCTAGTGTTTTTGCAGACGGGCATATGGCTGCAATTAAGAAATGGTCTAATGGAGAATTTAGTCTTTCAACTTTATCTGCAAAAGAGAGAGAGAAAGAACTAGAGTGGTTCCACAATGCTGCAAAGCCATTCAAAGGAATGTCTATTAAAGTATTGTCTGAAACTATTCCAACGCACGAGTATGAGTCAAAAGTTTTAACAAAAGCTTTTGAGGAAATTACTGGGATTAAAGTTAATCACCAGTTACTCGGTGAAGGTGATGTTGTAATGGCTGTACAAACACAAATGCAAACTAACGTAAGTATTTACGATGCGTACATCAATGACTCTGATTTGATTGGTACACACGCTAGAATGCAACAGGCAGTTAATTTAACAAAATGGATGGCTGGAGAAGGTAAAGATGTAACTTTACCAACTTTAGATATTGATGATTTCATCGGTAAACAGTTTACAACTGGACCTGATGGAGACTTATATCAATTACCTGACCAACAATTTGCTAACCTTTATTGGTTTAGAAAAGATTGGTTTGACAGACCTGAAATTAAAAAAGGTTTTAAAGCGAAATACGGATACGACTTAGGTGTTCCTTTAAACTGGTCTGCTTATGAAGACATCGCAAAATACTTTACAAATGATGTAAAAAATATTGATGGTGTAAGAATATACGGTCACATGGACTACGGTAAGAGAGCTCCGGACTTAGGTTGGAGAATGACTGACGCGTGGTTATCAATGGCTGGAGCAGGTGACGTTGGAAAACCTAACGGAATACCAGTGGACGAATGGGGAATAAGAATGGAAAAAGGTTCTTGTAACCCAGTAGGAGCTTCTGTAACTAGAGGTGGAGCTGCTAACGGTCCAGCTGCAGTATACGCAATCAGAAAATGGGATGAGTGGTTAAGAAACTACGCACCTCCAGGTGCAGCGGCTATGGACTTCTATCAGTCTTTACCGTCTCTATCTTCTGGAAACGTCGCTCAGCAAATTTTCTGGTACACAGCGTTCACAGCATCTTTAGTAGGAAAAAATCCTAACAATAAAGTTGTTGATTCTAACGGTAAGCCGTTATGGAGAATGGGTCCATCACCAAAAGGACCTTATTGGGAAGAAGGCATGAAGCTTGGATATCAAGATGCTGGATCATGGACTTTATTTAAGTCTACACCAGTTAAAAATAGAAAAGCTGCATGGTTGTACGCTCAATTCGTTGTATCAAAAACTGTAGACCTTAAGAAAAGTCACGTTGGTTTAACTATCATTAGAGATAGTTCAATTGATCACAAATCTTTCACAGAAAGAGCTGATGCATTAGGTGGACTTGTAGAATTCTACAGATCTGACAATAGAAACATTTGGTCACCAACAGGTATTAACGTTCCGGATTATCCGAAGTTAGCACAAATCTGGTGGCAACAAATTGGAGATGTAAACTCAGGTGCGTTTACTCCACAACAAGCTATGGATCGTCTTGCAGAAGAGATGGACTTAGTTATGTCTCGTATGGAAGCTGCTGATAAAGGTAGTAACGCATACGGTGGATGTGGACCTAGACTTAATAAACCAAGAGAAGCTTCTTATTGGTTAAATAAAAAAGGTTCGCCAAAAGCAAAACGTAACGAGAAACCTCAAGGAAAAACTGTTCCATACGCGAAAGCTTGGAAATAGTAAGAGGTTAATCTAAATTTAAAAGGGGGCACTTGCTGCCCCCTTTTTTTAAAACTAAATTACAAATTATGAGCTTAGAACTAAAAAACGTTGAAAAAAAAATTGGAATAGAAACTCATATTTATCCTACAAGCATCAAATTAGAAAAAAATACCATCAACGTACTTCTTGGATCAACGTTAGCTGGAAAAACAACTTTAATGCAAATCATGGCAGGATTGGACAAACCAACCTCAGGTGAAATCTGGTTTAACGGAGAGAATGTCACTGGTAAACAAGTTCAAAAAAGAAATGTATCTATGGTTTACCAACAATTTATTAATTACCCAAGTTTTACAGTATTTGAAAATATAGCATCACCTTTGAAAATAACAGGTGTTAATTCAGATGAAATAAAAGAAAGAGTTGGAAAGGTTGCAGAACTATTAAAATTATCTGCTATGCTAAATAAAAAACCTGATGAATTATCTGGTGGTCAACAGCAAAGAACAGCTTTAGCAAGAGCATTAGTGAAGGACTCAGACTTAATATTATTAGATGAGCCTTTAGCTAACTTAGATTTTAAACTTAGAGAAGAGCTAAGAGAGGAACTTCCAAAATTATTTGAGGACAGAGAATGTATCGTTGTTTACGCAACAACCGAACCATCTGATGCTCTCATGATTGGCGGTAATACAGCTACTATTCTAGAGGGAAAAATTATTCAATATGGAAAGACCTTAGATGTTTATAATAAACCTGAAAATTTAACTTCAGCGAAAGTATTCAGTGATCCACCAATGAATATTGCAGAAATTTCTAAAAGTGGAGATACCTGCAAGTTAACTGACAACAGTGTTCAGTGGAAATCTAATGTAAAAATTAAAGATGGAAATTATAAAATAGGAATTAGACCACATAACATAACAACTTACAAAGAGGGAAATAATACGGTTGAAATTAATGGTAAAGTTTTAATTTCAGAGCTAAGCGGTTCTGAAAGTTTAATACATTTTACTAATGGTAGCTTAAACTGGGTGTCTTTATCTAACGGAATTCAGCAAAAAAATATTGGCGAAAACACAAAACTATTTATGAATGTAGATGAATTTTTATATTTTGATGAAAACAATAGATTAGTAAATCATGGCTAAAATAACACTAAATAATTTAAGTCACAGTTATGTTTCTAATTATACTGATGCAGATTTAGTATTAAGAGATGTAAACATAGATTGGAAAGATGGAGGAGCTTACGCTTTACTAGGTCCTTCAGGATGTGGGAAGACAACATTACTAAATATCATTTCAGGATTAATTAAACCGTCCAAAGGAGATATTTTATTTGATGATAAAAATGTAACGTCTCTAAATCCAGTTGAAAGAGATATAGCTCAAATATTTCAATTTCCAGTCATCTATGACACGATGAGTGTTTATGAAAACTTAGCTTTTCCTTTAAAAAATAGAAATCTTTCTGATACAGAAATTGACTCTAAAGTAAGAGAAATAGCAGAAATGTTAGAGTTAACATCAACACTAGGCAATAGAGCTTCTGGTTTGACAGCTGACGGTAAACAAAAAATTTCGTTGGGCAGAGGATTAGTGAGATCGGATGTTAATGTAATTATGTTTGATGAGCCTTTAACTGTAATTGACCCACATCTTAAATGGATTTTAAGGTCTAAATTAAAAGAATTACATCAAAAAATTAATCGGACAATGATTTACGTTACGCATGATCAGACCGAAGCCCTAACTTTTGCAGATCAAGTTGTTGTGATGCATGAAGGACAAATAGTTCAAACTGGAACCCCTGTAGAATTATTTGAGAAGCCGAAACACACTTTTGTTGGTCACTTTATTGGGTCTCCAGGTATGAACATTTTACCTTGCCAAATTAAAAACGGACAAATAAATTTTGCAGGTCAAGAAATACAAAGCAATTCAAATATTAAAAAGAATAATTTTCAAAAAACACAATTAGGAATAAGACCGGAATTTATAAATTTTTCAGATAAAGGCATTCCTGTGAAAATAAAAAGAGTTAGTAACACCGGAAGGCACAAAATAATAGATACTGAATGTAGCGGAGGAACAATCAAAATTTTATCTAATGCATCTAAAGATATTCCTAGCGGAAGTGCCTATATAAATTTTGATCAAAAATATACTTATGTTTATGGAGACGATTGGATAATTGAATAATGAATAAAACTATTAATCAAAAAGCTTGGTTCTTTGTTGTTCCTGTGTTTGTGCTTGTTGCATTTAACGCAGCTATTCCATTGATGACTGTTGTTAATTACTCTTTCCAAGAGACATTTGGAAATAACGTATTTGCTTGGGAAGGAACAAGATGGTTTAAACAAATTTTGTTATCTGAAAGATTTCATGATGCCTTAGGAAGACAAATAGCTTTCACATTTATAATTTTATTAATTCAAATACCACTTGGAATTGGAATAGCTTTAACAATGCCAAAAAAAGGCTGGGGTGTTCCAGTTTGTTTAATTCTAATGTCGATGCCTCTTTTAATTCCATGGAATGTTGTGGGCGCAATGTGGAATATATTTGCATTACCTGACATAGGTTTTCTTGGTTACTCTTTGAATGCCATTGGATTTGATTTTAACTTTACACAACAACCTGGTGACGCTTGGTTTACAACAATTCTTATGGACGTTTGGCACTGGACTTCACTTGTGGTGCTATTATCTTATGCTGGATTAAATTCAATTCAACCAGCTTACTATCAAGCTGCAGAAATTGATGGTGCAAGTCGTTGGGCTACTTTTAGATACATTGAACTTCCAAAAATGAAAAAAGTTTTAACCTTAGCTATTCTTTTAAGATTTATGGATAGTTTTATGATTTACACCGAACCATTCGTATTAACAGGTGGTGGTCCAGGAAATGCTACAGCATTTTTATCAATAGATTTAGTTAAGATGGCTTTAGGTCAATTCGATTTAGGCCCTGCAGCTGCTATGTCATTAATATATTTCTTTATAGTGCTTCTAGTTTGTTGGGTATTTTACAGTTTAATGATGAAAAATGAGGTGAAATCATGAAGAAATATAAGTGGTTAGTACCAACTCTTTATATAATCTTTTTAATGTTACCAATTTATTGGTTAATTAACATGTCATTTAAGACAACGACTGAGATTATAAATACTTATTCTTTATGGCCACGAGAATTTACGACAGAGAATTATGTAAAAATCTTTACAGATAGCACATGGTATATGGGTTACGTAAACTCAATTACCTATACAGTATTTAATACACTTATATCAGTTGCGGCTGCTTTACCCGCAGCTTATGCTTTTTCTAGGTATAAATTTTTAGGGGATAAACATTTATTTTTCTGGCTTCTTACTAATCGAATGGCACCGCCAGCTGTATTTGCTTTACCATTCTTTCAATTTTATTCATCAGTAAATTTATTTGATACTCATATCGCTGTAGCTTTATCACATTGTTTATTTAATATTCCTTTAGCTGTTTGGATTTTAGAGGGCTTTATGTCAGCTGTACCGAAAGAATTAGATGAAACAGCTTATGTAGATGGATATTCTTTTAATAGATTTTTCTTTAAAATATTTATTCCTACAATCGCTGCAGGAATAGGTATTACAATGTTCTTCTGTTTTATGTTCTCTTGGGTTGAGCTGCTATTAGCTAAGACTTTAACAGCTACAGCTGCTAAACCAATAGCAGCAACAATGACAAGAACAGCAAGTACATCAGGATATGAGCTTGGTCTGTTAGCTGCAGCAGGAAGTTTGACAATAATTCCAGGAGCGATTGTAATTTACTTTGTCAGAAATTATATTGCTAAAGGATTTGCGATGGGAAGAGTATGATTTTTACAAAATTATATGCAGCTACTTGGGGGGATGTTGGAAAAGCTAAAGAGAAAGGTTTTTTTGATTTTGATTTATTTTCTTGGATGGCTTGGACTTGGCAAACAGCATCATTTTTTATCTTCATTGCCCTTTGTATAACTGTGATGTTAATTTGGGAGAAATATTCTCCAGGAGGAAATCCGAGAAAGGGAATTTTAGGCTTAGACACAACAAGAGGAGACAGACTTTTTGTTTCATTATTAGGTAGCGCATTTATTCATTTAGCATGGCTTGGTCTAGTTGGTAGCATGTTGTGGATAGCAACAATTATTTGTGTTGCATATTTTGTGATTGTATTTAAATACGTATAAAAATGATCAAAGTTGGAATAAATGGATTTGGCAGGATAGGAAGGCTAATTTTAAGAGCTCTTCTAGAAAATTATAAAGGTAAAATTCAAGTTGTAGGGATTAATGATCTTGGCTCAATAGAAGCTAATGCACATTTAATAAAATTCGATAGTACACATGGAACTTTAACTCAGGAAGTTAAAACTTCATCTGAGGGATTTCAAATAGGAGATCAAAACATAAAAGTTTTTGCTGAAAGAGATCCTGCCAAACTTCTATGGGGTAAAATTGGTGCCGATGTTGTTTTAGAGTGTACAGGTTTCTTCCTGGATAAAACTTCAGCAGGTAAACATATCGAGGCTGGTGCTAAAAAAGTAATTATTTCTGCTCCTGCTAAAGAAGTAGATTTTACAGTTGTTCAAGGGGTTAATAGTAAAGAATTAACAAAAAAACATAATATTATTTCAAATGGATCGTGTACCACAAACTGTCTAGCTCCAGTAGCCATGGTTTTGGAAAATACTTTTGGAATTGAATATGGTTACATGACCACAATCCATAGTTATACTGGAGATCAAAAATTATTAGATACTCTTCATAAAGATTTAAGGAGAGCAAGAGCATCAGGAGATGCAATGATACCAACATCTACTGGCGCAGCAAAAGCGATGAGTTTAGTTTTACCAAGTTTAAAAGGAAAATTAGATGGTACTGCAATAAGAGTTCCAACACCTAATGTATCTTTGATAGACCTTACTTTTGTGCCTAACAAAGAAGTTACAGCTGAAAGTATCAATGATGCAATGAGTAAAGCTGCTAATGGTCCTCTTAAAGGTATTTTAGCAACAAACTCAGCTCCATTAGTTTCTAAAGATTTTAATCACAATCCACACAGTTCAATTTTTGATTTAACTCAAACTCAAGTTATTAAAGGTAAATTTAGCAGAGTACTCTCTTGGTATGATAACGAGTGGGGATTTTCAAACAGAATGTGTGATACAGCTATCCAAATTGCTGGCCTAATTTAAATTTTATTTTTTTCAGCTTCCTCAATTAGTTTCAAAGTTTCTTTTGGAATTATTGAATTATCAGTCTTTGGAGTATTTTTTCCTGAAATAATTTTTTTCTCTCTCTTAATTTTTTGTAGATCATCAATGGCATTTAGTATTTCTTCCACACTATAATTATTTTCCATTATGTGCCTACTTTATAAAGTCTTATCATATTTGTCATGCCCGCTTTTCCAAAAGGTAAGCCAGCTGTAATCACTACGAAATCATTTTTTTTAATAAATTTAAGTTTTTTTATTATTTCTTTTGAAATTGCCATCATATCTTTCCAACCTTTCGCATCTCGACTATTTATTGAATGAACTCCCCAAAGAAGAGAAACTTGTCTTGATACATTGATATTAGGTGAGATAGTTAAAATTTTTGCGGCTGGTCGCATAGCTGAAACTAATTTTGCAGATTTACCAGAGTTAGAAAAAACAATAATAGCCTTCACGTTAGGATTATAGGCGATATCTTTCACAGAAAGCAAAATAGATTTGACCGGGTCTTTATTTAAAATAATAGAATTTTTAAAATCTTCAATGTGTTGCCTTTTATATTTTTCAGTTGAAAGAATAGTTTGTGACATTGTTGAAACAGCTTGAGTTGGAAATTTACCGATCGCAGCTTCAGCAGATAGCATCACAGTATCTGCACCTTGAAATATTGCAGTAGCAATATCATTTATTTCTGCTCGAGTGGCAGTATTATTTTCAATCATGCTCTCTAACATCTGAGTAGCAACAATCACTGATTTAGAAAATTGAGAACACTTTTTTATTAAGCTAAGCTGAACTTTAGGAACTTCACTATGTCCAATATCAATAGCTAAATCACCTCTAGCAATCATTATTGAGTCTGTCGCTTTTATTATACTTTTAATATTTTTCAGAGCGTGTTTATTTTCTATCTTGGAAATTATTCCCATATCTTTTCTAATTAATCTTCGTGTCTCATGTATGAGTTTATCATTTTGCAGATAAGAGAGAGCAATCCAATTACAACCAAGTTTAGATGCAGTTTTGATATCTTTTTTATCCTTAGAGGTTAATTTGTTAAAAGCAATATCAAAATTTGGAATATGGATACTTTTATTGCTTCGCATATAACAATTTTGACTTTTACAAATTGTCGAGACAGTTAAACCTTTTTTACCAATGACTTGAAAAGTAAATTTTCCATCATCAATTAAAATTTTATTTCCCTTCTTTAATCTTTTAAGAATTTTCGGGTAAGGAAAATTTATTCTAGACTGATCACCAATATTTTTTTTGGTATCAAATATATATTTTTGATTGTGCTTAATTTTTTGAAAGCCTCCATCAATTTTACCTACTCGAAGCTTCACTCCCTGCAAATCTGCAATTAAAGATATTTTTTTATCCGTAGATTTTTCTATTTTTCTAATTTTGGAGACAATGCTTTTTATCCCATTAGTATTATGACTAAAATTAATTCTAAAAGCATCAACGCCAAGGTTTACAAGCTGTTTGAGTTTTGTAGTGCTATAAATAGCTGGTCCTAGAGTTGCTATGATTTTGGCTTTTTTTTCCATTATGAAGTTTTTATGTTATAACATTTTTATCTCAAAAAAGAATATTTAAGAAAAAATTTAAATTGAATGGCTAATAAAAAAATTGGAATTTTAACAAGTGGTGGGGATTGCGGAGGACTTAATGCTGCGATCAGATCAATCTTTTTTAGAGCAAAAAACAAATATAATATGGACGTTTTTGGTATTAAAGATGGAACTGCTGGATTAATGAAAAGGCCTGTTGCAGCTGTGCAATTAACTCATGGAACTTTTAGCGGTTATCTCTTAAGACAGGGTGGTACATTTTTAGGTTCTACAAATAAAGGGAACCCTTTTAAATTACCAACTAAAGAGGGCAAATATGTCGATAGATCAAAAGAAATAATTGAAGGTTATCATCAAATGAAATTAGACGGTTTAATAATTATTGGTGGTGACGGTAGTATGCAAATACTAAAAAAACTGGCTAAAGAGGGGGATATGAAGATTGTTGCTATACCTAAAACTATTGATAATGATGTTGGAGTAACTGAGAGTTCTATTGGTTTTCACACAGCTGTTGATGTAGCAACTCAAGCGCTAGATAATCTTCAATCAACTGCAGCTAGTCATCGAAGATCAATGATACTTGAAGTTATGGGTAGAGATGCTGGTCACATAGCTTTAAATGCTGGAATAGCTGGAGGTGCAGATGTTATTTTAATTCCAGAAATAAAATATTCTATAGACGGTATAATTAATAAATTAAATTCTATGAAAAAACACAATATACAACATTCATTGATTATAGTAGCTGAGGCAGTAAAAAAGGAAGATGGCACCACTGTTTTGCACAAGTATATGGATGGTGAACAAAGATTGGGTGGGATAGGAGATTATATCGCACAAGAAATAATGAAAAAAACTGATGTAGAATGTAGGGTAACTTCTTTGGGACATGTTCAAAGAGGCGCTCCACCAACAGCAAGTGATAGAATTTTAGCAAGTGCATTTGGTGTTTACGCGGTTGATTTATTAAATCAAAAAAAATTCGATAGAATGGTTGCATGGAGGGACAGAAAAGTTGTAGATGTACCCATTGATGAAGGTATAAATACATACAAAAATGTTGAAAGAAAAGACTCTTTAGTAGAAACTGCATTATCTTTAGATATTTATATTGGAGATGATATTTGATGATTAACAAAACTTTAAATAAATACGCAAATAGAATTGTAAATGCTTTTTTGAAGAATAAAATAATTTCACCGATTCCCTCAAAATATACCAAAAAAATTCTAGAAGCTCAGAAATTTAGAAAGTTGTGTGAAAGTAAAATAAAAAAACCTATAAGTGGATTTAAAGCCGCAGGAACTGGTATTCCTGTTTTAAAAAAATTGAAAGAAAAAGAGCCATTTTATGCGACAGTATACAAACACAATGTTTTAAAAAATAAAAAATCTGTAAAAATAAATAAATTTACTTTAGGTATAGAGCTGGAAGTTTGTTACTTGATAAATAAAAATTTTTTTAATTTTGAACCAAAAATTACAAAAAAAAATATTAAAAAATTTATTATCTATATTGCTCCGTGTATCGAAGTTGTAGGTTATAGACAAAAAAAGAAAGGCATAAAAAGTCTAGGTGACTTATGTTCCGATTTTGGTGCTAATGTAAAATTTGTAGTTGGTGCCAAAAAAAAATTCAAAAATCAAAATGTATCAAATCTAAAAACGAAAATTTCAAATATCAAAATAAATCAACACGTTGTTGGTAACACTAATACAGTATATAAAAACCCTATGAACTCATTATTATTTGTTTTAAAAAAACTACAAAAAGATAAAATTTCTCATGAAAAAGATTTTTATGTTTTTACAGGTTCCTCTGTAGGCGTTGTTCCAATTTTAGCAAAAGGTATTTATAAAGGTAGTATAGATAAAATAGGATCTGTATCTGCTAGGATCAGTTAGATAATATATATCCACCAATTAATACTGTTAATAAAATACTAATTAGTTTTATATTTTTGATAAACTTATTTTTTTTTTCACCAGCTACTTTTCTTTGTGAAAGAAAATAAATATTTGCTTGAGCCTTATTTCTGAATCTAGGCCTCATAGGGTTTGGAATAGTCTTATTTTTGATTGGTTTAAATCTTTTTGGATTTATTTGAAGCACTCTTTATATAACTCTATTTTTTGAATACGGGCAACTTTTAGTTGCGCAATTCGAGTGTAGTCGCCAAGTGCGACATAATTGCAAATGATAATCATTCTCATTTTATTGTAAATGCTAATCATTATCAATCTAAAAAATGAAAAGGGTAATATGAAAAAGTTAGCGATAACATCAGTATTTTTGTTATTTGCATTTGTTTCTAGTTTATTTGCTAATGAAGTGAATATTTTTAGTGCAAGACATTATGACTCTGATGTTCAATTATATGAAAAGTTCACGGCTAAAACAGGTATTAAAGTAAACGTAATTTCTGGTAAATCTGGTGCTTTAGAAAAAAGAATAATAGAGGAAGGCGCAGATAGTAAAGCCGACCTTTATATAACTGCTGATGCAGGAAGATTAGGAGCTTTTGATGCTAAAGGAATGCTTCAAAGCGGTTTAAATACAAATGCTATTAAATCTGCAGTGCCAAGTAATTTTAGAACTTCCAAATGGACGGGTATAGCAAAGAGAGCAAGAATTGTTTATTTCGCACCTGAGAGAGTTTCAGGAGCTGAACTAGCAGGTTTAACTTATGAAAGTTTAGCTGATCCTAAATGGAAAGGCAGAGTTGTTATAAGAGCATCTAACAATATCTACAATCAGTCATTAGTAGCATCTTTAATAAAAAATAACGGTAAAGCAGCCACAGCAGAATGGTCAAA
Source organism: uncultured Pelagibacteraceae bacterium (assembly GCA_902594835.1). Classification (GTDB taxonomy): domain Bacteria; phylum Pseudomonadota; class Alphaproteobacteria; order Pelagibacterales; family Pelagibacteraceae; genus Pelagilacustribacter. Next base: position 42,193 of record CACJNX010000001.1, read on the forward strand.
AGGCATAGTATCTAACATGGCAAGAGCTCCAAAAGGAAATGATAGAGCTCAAATACTTGCAGTAGCAGCAGGGGAAGCTGATATAGCTGTAGCTAATACTTACTATTTGGCACTTATGTTATCAGGTAAAAAAGGACCAGAGCAGCAAGCAGCAGCTAAAAAAGTCAAACCTTTCTTTCCAAATCAAGATGGCAGAGGAACTCATATGAACATTAGCGGCGCAGGACTTGTCAAAGGAGCACCGAATAAAGCTAATGCGATAAAATTAGTAGAATTTTTACTAAGTGAAGAAGCACAAAACCACATAGTAAATAATACTTTTGAGTATCCAATGATTGCAGGTGTTTCACCGCATCCATTAGTAGTTAATATGGGATTAGATTTTAAACAAGATCTTAAAACTAAAGTTGTTAACTACGGAAAATTACAAGCTGACGCTCTTGCAGCAATGACAGGCGCAGGTTGGAAGTAAGACCCAAAGTTGTTAGTGAAATTATGAGGCGAACATTAAAAAAAAATATGAATTTGAACAGTTTGAAAACTGGATGTTCGCCTTGTATGAATGAAGCAAAGAAAATGCAGAGGAAAATTTCTGATAGAAATTTGTCAGAAATAAAGATTCAAGAGATAAAAAGTATTGTTTCCTCGATATTTAAAGATAAATAAATATTTGACGTTTTTATTCTCAAGTCTTAAACCCTTACAAATGTTTAATAAAAGCCCAAATTTTTGGTATATAAGTTCTTTTGCAGTATCTTTATTTGTTGCCATTCCAATATTAACTGTTTTTTCAAGCTATTTCAGTTCTACTAGCGAGTATATGGAACTTTTAAAATCAACATTTTTAAAAGATTATATAATAAATTCTACAATAATTTTAGTTGGGGTTTTATCCTTAACTTTTATTTTTGGAGTACTCTCTGCATACTTCGTATCATTTTATAATTTTTGGGGAGTAAATTTTTTTAAATGGGCACTAATATTATCGTTTGCTGTTCCTGCTTATATTTATGCATACTCATTAACTGCTTTTTTTGAAAACTATGGGTCCTTGTTTTCTTTATTAACATGGATATTTGGTGAATATAATTACAACAAGCAGATACCAAAATTTGATGGGATGTTTGGTGCAATTATTTCGATGTCTTTTTCATTATTCGGATATGTTTATGTTTTAACTCGAGCTTCATTTTATCATCAATCAAATAACTTAATCGAAGTGAGTAAAAATTTGGGTTTAACCGCAAGAGAAAGTTTTTTCAGAATTATATTACCTTCAGCAAGACCTGCAATTGTAGCTGGTTTATCTTTGGTCGCTATGGAGTGTTTATCTGATTTTGGAACAGTCTCTTTTTTTAGTGTTTCAACTTTAACTACTGGAATTTATAATTCTTGGTTGGCTTTTGATGATTTGAATACTGCTAACCAATTATCATTCATTCTTTTAATTATTATATTATCTCTATTTCTAGTTGAAAATTATTCAAGAGGAGGAGCTAAATATCATCAAAATACAAACGCAGGTTTTCGAAAAATACCAAAAATTGAATTGAAAGGAAAGAAATCCCTTTATCCAATATTCTTTTGCTCTACTATTTTTTTATTGAGTTTTATATTTCCATTAAGCCAGATGATTTATTGGACAGTTAAATTTCCTAAATATTTTCAAGATACGAACATATTGGAGCTAAATTTTAATACTTTATTATTAGTATTATTAGCCAGCATTGTATTAATTTCCTTATCCTTTTTGATAAACTTTGGAAATAGAATATCAAAAAGTAAAATGTTAGATAATTTAAGTATGTTTTCAATTTCTGGTTATGCAATCCCAGGAGTAATTCTAGCTGTAGCATTTATTTCTTTTTTTTCATGGTTAAGCGATATTCTTACATATAATTTTGGTCTAGCCAGTATTAAAAGTATATTCATTGGTTCAATATTTGGATTGGTAGCTGCATATTTTATTAGATTTTACTCTCTAGCCTTTAACGGAATTAGGTCGAGTTACCTTAAAATAAATCAATCAATAGACGACAGTTCTTACTTATTAGGTTATTCAAAATTTAGAACTTTCAGAAAAATTCATTTTCCTAATTTGAAAAATAGTATTTATTTAATTGGTATTTTAATTGCTATCGAAATTATTAAAGAATTACCTATTACTTTGATACTGAGACCCTTTAATTTTGAAACTTTTGCAACAAAGGCTTATGCCTATGCATCACAAGATTTACTAGAGGCAGCAGCTTTGCCATCATTATTTCTTATATTCTGGTCGGCTGTTTTAATATTTTTTACTTCTAAGCATATACTTTCTGAAAAATAATATTATATTTAATATATGTCTATTAACTTTTTAGAAATTAACAACGCAACTTTTGTTGCTAGTAAAAAAAACAAAGTTTTAGATTTTAATCTTACAATCAAAAATGAGGGTGATATCATTTGTCTCTTAGGACCTTCCGGCATCGGAAAAACAACAATTTTGAGATCTATCGCTGGATTACAAAAGATACCTAAAGGTAACATTTTTTTAAAAGGAAAGCTCTTATCATCTGAAATCGACCATGTTGAACCTGAAAAAAGAAATGTAGCTCTTTCATTTCAAGATAATAGTTTATTCCCGCACTACACAATTTTAGAAAATATAAATTTTGGTGCAAAAAGAAACAGAAACGCAAATTATAATTTTGAAACAGATGAATTAATTAAACTTTTACATTTAGAAGGTTTGGCAGAAAAATACCCTCATCAAGTAAGCGCAGGTGAGGCCCAAAGGGTCTCACTGGCAAGATCATTAATGTCAAAGCCAGATTTACTACTACTAGATGAGCCATTTTCTAATGTAGATGAAAGTTTAAAAGTTGAATTGCAGCAAAATATAAAAAAAATTTTAAAAGAAAAAAAAATTACCACAATTATAGTAACCCACGACTCTTACGAGGCATTTTATATGGCAGATTATTGTGGAATACTTTTGAGCCAAACCATGAAACAATTTGATACACCGTATAATATTTATCATTATCCAAATTCTATTGAAGTTGTTAATTTTTTAAATAGGGGAATTCTAGTGGATGCAACAGTTTTAGATGATAGTAGTGTTGAACATAAGTGTTTAGGAGTGATTAAAGGAAACTTTGTAAAAAAATATAAAAAAGGTACGGCAGTAAAACTGCTAGTACAACCAGATGATTTAGAACATGACGATAAAAGCAATTTACAATTAGAAATAATCGATAGAAAATTTAGAGGTACTAATTTTATTTATACACTTAAAACTAAAAATGATGATTTAATACCTGTATTTGTGCACTCACATCATATTCATCAACATGAGGTTGAAGAAAAATTTGGAGTAAAAACACCGATTTATATTGACCATCTGGTGTGTTTTTAAGTAAAAGATATTATTCACGCGCCCTTAGCTCAGCTGGATAGAGCATCGGTTTTCTAAACCGAGGGTCGTAGGTTCGAATCCTTCAGGGCGCGCCACAATATGATGACTAACAATTCCAATAATATTTATGAAATAAGTCAAGTAGACGGAGTAATTACTTTTAAAAATAAAAATACAACAATAGGTTTTATTCGTTTTAATGATAAAGGAGAAGTAGAATATATTTTTGTTAATCCAGCTTTTAGAAAACAAGGAGTTGCAAAAAAACTACTTAAATTAACAAAAGAAAAATTAGGAAAAGAACTTATTCCTCAAGAACCAATTAGTCCTTTAGGAAAAAAGCTATTTAATATAGTTTAAAATAATGAATGAATATAAAATAGCATCAATAGCTGGAGACGGAATAGGTAAAGAAGTTCTTCCTGAAAGTATAAAAGTCTTAAATGAAGCTGCTAAAAAACATCAATTTAAAATAAAATTTGATGAGTTTGATTTTGCCTCATGTGATTACTATCAAAAACACGGGGCTATGCTTCCTACTGATTGGAAAGAAAAAATTGGATCTCATGATGCAATTTTTTTTGGAGCAGTTGGAGACCCATCAAAAGTGCCGGACCATATAAGTTTGTGGGGATCATTATTAAAGTTTAGAAGAGAATTTGATCAATACGTAAATTTAAGACCTGTTAAATTATTTAATGGTGTTCCATGTCCATTAGCAAATAAAAAGCCAGGCGATATAGATATGTTAATTGTACGAGAAAACACTGAGGGAGAATATTCCTCAGTTGGTGGGAGAATGTTTAAAGAAACAGATAGAGAAATTGCAATTCAAGAAACAATTATGTCGAGACAAGGTGTAGACAGAGTTCAAAAATATGCATTTGAACTTGCCAAATCTAAGGGCAGAAAAAAAGTTACTAATGCTACTAAATCAAATGGTATTTCCATCACGATGCCTTTTTGGGACGAAAGATTTGATTTAATTAAAAAAGATTATCCTGATATCAAAACTGATCAATTTCATATCGACATTTTAACTGCCAGATTTGTTTTAACACCAGAATGGTTTGATGTTGTTGTTGCATCAAATTTGTTTGGAGATATTTTATCTGATTTAGGTCCGGCATGTACTGGAACTATTGGTATCGCTCCCTCAGGTAATATTAACCCTGAAAATAAATATCCATCTCTATTTGAGCCAGTTCATGGTTCAGCACCAGACATAGCAGGAAAAGGAATTGCAAACCCAATAGGACAAATATGGTCAGGCGCTTTAATGCTTGATCATTTGGGTGAAAAAGAAGCTGCAAAATCAATCTTAAACTCAATAGAAAAAACTTTATCAGTAAAAGAAAATCGAACGAAAGATCTACAAGGCAAAAGTAACACAGCACAATGTGCAAAGGCTGTTTTAGAAAATATTAATTAAATGTCAAACATGAATTTACAAGATTCATTCGAAGAATTTTGTAGACAAAATAAGTTTGAAATAAATTCACATCAAAAAGAAATAATTTATTTATTAGAAAAATTTTTAAATCATAAAGGAACATTTTTAAGTAGTTTTTTTCAAAAAAAAGAAAAATTTTGTTTTTACTTATACGGTAATGTAGGCGTAGGTAAAACAATGTTACTTAATTTTGTATACGACAGGCTGGAGATAAAAAAGAAAAGGCAACATTTTAACGAGTTTATGATTAATTTTCATGATTTCAGACATGAAAAAAAAGATGATAGCACCATTAAAACATTTGTAAAAAAAATAAAAGAAAAATATGACTTACTATATTTAGATGAATTTCAGGTTACTAATATAGTTGATGCAATGATATTAGGTAAATTATTTGAAATAATTTTTGAAGAAAAAATTAAAATAATAATTACTACTAACACTAAATTGAATGATCTTTATAAAGACGGTCTACAAAGAGAGCAGTTTTTGCCTTTTATTAAAATTATAGAAAACTTTTCTATTCAAAAAGAGCTATTTATAGAAAATGATTATAGAACGAAAAACGATGAAAAATTTAAAGAAATTTTCTCTCCTTTAAATGAAAAAACTTCTTTTAGAATAAATCAGAGATTTCGTGAATTTACCAGAAATAAAGTAAAAGAGAAAAAAATAGTAAAAACAAAAGGAAGAGATTTTGTTATTGAAAATTTTTATTCTGGTATTGCTAGATTTAAATTTAAAGATTTATGTGATAAAAATTTAGGAGCCGAGGATTACATTAATATCGCTAATAACTGTAATCATATTTTTATTGAGGAAATTCCTAAATTTAATGATGAAAATTCAAATCAACAATTAAGATTTATAACTTTGATTGATATATTTTATGAAAAAAAAATTAGGTTAACTTTATCATTTGAAGAAAATTTTGAAGATTTAAGTTCGTCAAATAAACATTCAGAGATTTTTAAACGAACCGTAAGCAGGTTGTTTGAAATGACGAAAAGTCCCTAATTATAAGTAGTATTATCATATATATTGGAAGAGGTTATTGAATTATTCTATATTTAGTGCCTGCTTAAAATTGTAATTCGAACCAAAAGATATAATAATCCACCCGTTTTGAAACATCGTTTCAAAAATATTGTTAACAATAATAATAACTAAAGAGGATTATAATAATATGATCAAATCAATCAAAACTTGGATTTTAGTTGGATTTGCATCTTTGCTTTTAGTCGCTTGCGGCCAAGGCGGAGGAGGAGCTGGTTCAAAAAAATCTAAAACTTTAGACAATACTAAGAAAGCTGGTTTTGTGAAATGTGGAGTTTCGCAAGGTCTTCCTGGTTTTTCTAATGCTGATGCATCTGGAAACTGGTCTGGTATTGACGTAGACGTATGTAGAGCTGTTGCTGCAGCTGTATTAGGTGATGCAGACAAGGTTAAATACACTCCGTTAAGTGCTAAAGAAAGATTTACGGCATTAACATCAGGTGAAATCGATGTACTTGCTCGTAACACTACTTGGACATTATCAAGAGATGCTGACATTGGCTTAACTTTTGTTGGTGTAAACTTTTATGATGGTCAAGGTTTCATGGTAAGAAAAAATTCTGGAATAAATTCTGTGAATGATTTCAAAAACGGTATTTCTGCTTGTACAAACACAGGTACGACAACCGAGCTTAACATGAGAGACTTCTTTAATTCAAAAAACATAAGTTACGAGCCAATTGCGTTTGAAAAAGCAGACGAAGTTGTTCAAGCTTATGACGCTGGAAGATGTGATACTTACACTACAGATAAATCTGGTTTAGCGGCACAAAGAACTAAAATGTCAAACCCAGATGAGCACAAAGTATTACCTGAAACGATTTCTAAAGAACCATTAGGTCCTGTTGTAAGACAAGGGGATGCAGTATGGGAAGATATCGTAAGATGGTCTCTAAATACTATGATCGAAGCAGAGGAATATGGTGTTAATTCATCTAACGCTTCTAGCCTAAAAGACTCTGAGAACCCAGCTATTAAAAGATTAGTTGGTTCTGAAGGTGAATTAGGTGCTGCTTTTGGTCTAGATAATGACTGGAGCTTAAGAATTATCGAGCAAGTTGGAAACTACGGTGAAAGCTATAAAAAACACATAGCTGACACTGGAATTTTACCTAATAGAGGTCCTAATCAATTATGGACTAAAGGTGGAATTCTTTACGTACCACCAGCAAGATAATTGCTAATAAAATTAAAAAGGGCTGGATTTATCTGGCCCTTTTTTTTACTCTCAAAATAATGATTTTTAAAAAATTCAACATTGAAAACAAAAAAGCGAGAGATTTAATTCCTCAAGCAATTACTGTTTTAGCTTTACTTTCTGTAATTATCTACTTTGCAACTAATGCTCAAATTAATATGGGTAACAGAGGAATATCTTTTGGTTTTGGATTTTTAAATCAAGAGGCATCATTTGATATTACATTTTCAATGATCGAATATGATGGTTCGCATTCATACGGAAGAGCATTTTTAGTAGGATTATTAAATACAATTTTAGTCTCAGTAATTGGAATATTTTTTGCAACAATTATGGGAGTAGTAGTTGGTATATCTAGATTATCAGATAACTATTTAATCGCTAAAGTAGCAGAGTGGTACGTAGAAATTTTTAGAAACATTCCTTTAATTTTGCAAATATTTTTCTGGTACTTTGCAGCATTAAGAGCATTACCTCTGCCTGAAAATGGAATTAGTTTTTATGATATTTCATTTTTAACAATTAAAGGTTGGTATGTCCCAAAATTTATATGGACAAATTTTAATATTTTTCTTTTATCCGTAATAGCAGCGTTTATAGCAATTTATTTTATAAATTCTTATGCAACTAAACAAAGAGAACAATTTGGAAAACAATTACCTACAACAACTATTTCTTTAGCAACATTAATTATACTTCCTTTAATTACATTTCTTTTACTTGGAGTATCTCTAACTTTTGAATACCCTGTACTAAAACAACTTTCTCCAACAGTCTTTACGTATGCGGGTGGTGTTAGCATTATTCCAGAATTAATTGCATTAGCTTTAGCTTTATCAATGTACACTGCAACATTCATTGCTGAAAATGTAAGAGCAGGAATTTTGGGAGTTGGTAAGGGTCAAAAAGAAGCTGCAGCAAGTATAGGATTAAATAAAAATCAAATTTTAAAACTTGTAGTGATGCCACAAGCATTGAGAATAATTATTCCACCAACTACCAATCAATATTTAAATCTAACGAAAAATTCTTCATTAGCTGCCGCTATTGCTTATCCAGATATAGTATTAGTTTTTGCGGGAACTGCTTTAATGCAAACGGGTAGGGCGATTGAAATAATTTCTATCACTATGCTTACTTATTTAACCTTAAGTATTTCAATTTCAATATTTATGAATTGGTACAATAAAAAAATGGCAATCAAGGAAAAATAATGAATTTAATTGCAAAACCCTCAAAAGATAACATCAAAACATATGTTCCTGTAGGCTTGTCTCTTGTCTCTTTAAGTATTTTAGATGTATTTGTTTACGCATTCTTTAATTTTAATTTAATGGGATTTTTGCCTTCCCAATTAAGCTATTTTTTGCCATTAATTTTAGGTTTTATTGGATTTTACCTTATCAGAATTGAATTTAGCGGTGTTCGTTCTTTAGATGTTTTAAATAAGAATATAAATTCCAATAATTTTAATGCTTTATTAACACTTTTCACAATTTTTATTATTATAAAATCAATTCCTCCAATGTTGGACTGGTTTATTTTAGAGGCTAATTTTGTAGGTAATTCAAAAGATGATTGCACAGGTGATGGTGCTTGTTGGGTTTTTATCAAAGTATGGTTCAACAGATTCATGTATGGTCTTTATCCTGACGCAGAGCAATGGAGAATAAACACAGCTTTTTTAATTTTATTTGCTGTTGTGGGAGTTTCATTTTTCGTATCTGAAAAACTAAAAAAATACTTTATCTTGTTCCTAGTATTTGTTTTCCCATTCTTAGGAATAAAACTAATCTCAGGTGGAAGTTTTGGACTAGAGTACGTTGAAAGTGCGGCTTGGGGAGGTCTTTCATTAACTTTTATTATTTCTGCATTTGCAATACTTTTCTGTTTTCCGATTGGAGTAATTTTAGCATTAGGGCGAAGATCATCTTTGCCAGCAATAAAATATATTTCTATAGGTTTTATCGAACTTTGGAGAGGAGTCCCTCTAATTACAGTTTTATTTATGTCTGCTGTAATGTTTCCTATGTTTTTACCTGATGGTACTTTTATTGATAAATTAATAAGAGTGTTAATAGCTATCACATTGTTTGAAGCTGCTTATATGGCAGAAGTTGTTAGAGGTGGATTGCAAGCTTTACCAAAAGGTCAATATGAAGCTGCGAAGTCTTTAGGAATGGGCTATTGGAGAATGAATGCGCTTATAATATTGCCTCAAGCTCTTAAATTAGTGATACCTGGAATAGCAAATACTCTTTTAGCTCTTGTAAAAGATACTCCATTAATTTTTGTTGTAGGGTTGATGGAATTAGCAGGTATGATAGGTTTAGCAAAAACTAATCCTAAATGGCTAGGAATGGCAATGGAAGGCTATGTTTTTGCAGGTTTAGTTTTCTGGGTAATATGTTATGCAATGAGTAGATACAGTCAAAATTTAGAGAAAAAATTAAGTACAGAAAGATAGTAATGTCAAAAATAATAGAACTTAAAAATGTAAATAAATGGTTTGATAAGTTTCAAGTATTAAAGGATATTGATCTTGAAGTTTCACCACAAGAAAAAATTGTTATTTGTGGACCATCTGGATCAGGAAAATCAACTCTAATAAGGTGTATTAATAGACTAGAGGAGCATCAAGAAGGAAATATTATTGTTGATGGCACAGAGCTTTCTGAGAGCACAAAAAATATTGAAAAAATAAGAGCTGAAGTTGGAATGGTATTTCAACAATTTAATTTATTCCCTCACTTATCTATTTTAGATAATTGTTCTTTGGCACCTATATGGGTTAAAAAACTTCCAAAAAAACAAGCTGAAGAAATAGCAATGGAAAATTTAAAAAGAGTTCAAATTGATGATCAAGCTTTAAAATTCCCAGGACAACTTTCAGGAGGACAACAACAACGTGCTGCGATTGCAAGAGCTTTATGTATGGAGCCTAAAATAATGTTATTCGATGAACCAACATCCGCATTAGATCCAGAAATGATCAAAGAGGTATTAGATGTAATGGTTGATTTAGCAAAAGGTGGAATGACGATGATTGTAGTTACTCATGAAATGGGTTTTGCTAAAGAGGTTGCTGACTATATGATTTTTATGGATGAAGGTAAAATTGTCGAGAGAGCTAAAACAAAAGAGTTCTTTGAAAATCCAAAATCTGAAAGAACAAAACTTTTCTTAAGTCAAATTTTATAACCATTTAGGTATAGGTAAATTTTTACTTTTTAAAAATTCTTTATTAAAGATTTTACTAGCATATCTTTTTCCGTGATCACAAAGTATTGTTACAATGGTTTTTCCAGGTCCTAATTTTTTTGCAAGTTTAATTGCTCCAGCTATATTTATTCCAGATGAACCACCTAGAACTATCTTTTGTTTTTCAATTAAATCATAAACTAAATTAAGAGCTTCACTGTCATCAGTTTGGAAAGCTTCATCTACTAGAGCTTTGTCAAAATTTTTAGTAATTCTACCCGTTCCTATCCCCTCAGTTATTGAATTTCCAGAGCTTTCGAGTTTATTATTTTTGATATGTGAGTATAGAGCAGAACCCATAGGGTCGGATAAAGCAACTTTAATATTTTTATTCTTATTTTTTAATCCGATAGAAACACCAGCCAATGTTCCACCTGTACCAACTGCACAAGTAAAACCGTCAATTGTACCTGCTGTTTGACTCCAAATCTCTTCTGCAGTTGTTTGAATATGCGCCTCTGTATTTACAATATTATCAAATTGATTAGCCCAATAAACTCCATTTGAACTTTCTTTATTTAAATCTTCAGCTATTTGTTTAGATTGTTTTATATAATTTTTAGGGTCAGAATAAGGAACTGCATCAACTTCAACTAATTCTGCTCCCAATTTTCTCAATGTATCTTTTTTTTCAATAGATTGAGTTTTGGGTATAACAATTTTCAAGTTTAGACCGTACTCTTTACAAACAACAGCCAAACCAATTCCTGTATTTCCAGCTGTACCTTCAACAATAGTCCCACCTTTTGTTATCAATTTACGTTTAAGTGCATCTTGAACAATAAATAAGGCAGCTCTATCTTTAACTGACTCTCCAGGATTGAAGTATTCAGCTTTACCATAAATATTGCAACCGGTTAATTCTGAGGGTTGTTTTAATTTGACTAATGGTGTATTTCCAATCTGATTTAAAACTGTGTCCATATCATTAAATATATGAAAAAAATTATACTTTCAATTGCAATATTATTCTTTGCAGATACCAAATCATTTGGTCATGTTGAACATTATGCAAAATATAACTATTTAGAATATGAGTTATTTAGAAACGACAACTCAATTGGGTATCATAAATATGATTTTAAAAGAAAAGGTGAAAATTTATCAATCTTGAGCGAGGTGAGTTTTAAAATCACAAAATTAGGAGTTGATTTATATAAATATTTTGCAAAAAGTGAAGAAAATTATGAAAAAGGGATATTTAAAAGCTATTCATCCAAAACAAAGCAAAATAAAAAAGATAGATTTGTTAATATAAAACTTGATACCAGTAATAATTATTTAAATATAGAAGGATCGTCGTATACAGGTATAGCTAACAAAGAATTTATTGTCGGCACCTGGTGGAATCACGAAATAGTAAAAGCTAAAGCTCAGATTAGCGGCATTTCTGGTAGAATAATTCATCAAACAGTAACATTTGTAGGAAAGGAGACTATTAAAATAGAGGGTAAATCCTATAAAACCTTACGTTTTAATTTTAAATCTTCTGATGAGTCACTTCCTGAAAGTAAAAAATTAAATACTGATATCTGGTATGAAGAAGATACGTATCTTTGGGTTAAAGCAGCTTTTGAAAAAACTGGTTACTGGGAATATAGGTTAAAAAAAGTTAATTAATTTAAATTTTGGTCATTTTTTTTGAGGCATAGTCAACAGCTAAAATCATTAATTTTGATGATTTTTAGGTCTAAATTTTTTATTTTTGGGTATTGCCAAAATGTCCAAATTGAGGTTTTATAAAAAAAAAAAGGGAGTTCTAATGGAAGAAAATTTCAATGTTCATTTAGGAAAAAAACTAAGAATGAGAAGACTTTCATTGGGTCTTACTCAAACTAAAGTAGCTCAAGCAATCAATGTTACATTTCAGCAAATTCAAAAATATGAAAAAGGTACAAATGGTGTCAGTTCAAATAGACTTATGCAATTATCACAATTTTTAAAAGTACCAATTATTTACTTTTTTGAGGATTTTAAAGAGTTTAAAGATATTAATAATGAAGAAATGAATAACGATGATTTAAATTACTCATTTTTAAGTCGAACTTTTTCATCATTGTCTAAAATCCAAAAAGATAAGATTTTACAAATTTTAAATAATACAACAAAATTTGAAAAAGTCGGTTAATTGGCTCCTCGGGCAGGACTCGAACCTGCGACCAATTGATTAACAGTCAACTGCTCTACCAACTGAGCTACCGAGGAATAAAGCGCAACATACTTTTTTTAGTAAAATAAAACAACTGAAATTTTGGAGGCCACGTCCAGAATCGAACTGGAATAAAAGGATTTGCAATCCTCTGCGTAACCATTCCGCCACGTGGCCAATTTTTCATAATTAATAATTTATTAAAGCATTTGCTAATTTTAATAAAGAAAAATCTAACTATTTAAGGTTGTAGGCTTAATGATATAAAGTAAATTAGATATTATTCAAAATTATGGAATTTAAGAAATATGAGCATTCTAAGGAAGAAAAAATAATCTCTGATTATTGGATAAAGAATAATTGCTTTAAACCTGTAAAGACAAAATTAAATAAGAAATTTTCTGTTGTCATCCCACCTCCTAATGTAACTGGTAGGCTTCACATGGGACATGCCTTAAATAACAGTCTCCAAGATGTTTTAGTTCGATTTAAGAGAATGAATGGATTTGAAACATTATGGCAACCAGGTACGGATCATGCTGGTATAGCCACACAAGCAGTTGTAGAAAAAAATCTTGAAAAAGAAAACGTCAATAAAAATCAATTAGGGCGAGATGGTTTTATAAAAAGAATTTGGGAGTGGAAAGAGGAGTCTGGGGGAATAATATTAGATCAATTAAAAAAATTAGGGTGCTCTTGCGATTGGTCTAGAACAAGATTTACAATGGACAAAGACTTATCTAAAGCGGTAATTAAAGTCTTTGTTGATCTTTACAATAATAAATTGATTTATAAAGATAAAAAATTAGTAAATTGGGACACAAAACTTCAGACGGCCATCTCTGATTTAGAGGTAATTCAAAAGGATGTTCAATCACAATTATATTATATAGATTATACAATTGAAGGAACCACAGATAAAATTACAATTGCAACAACAAGACCCGAAACAATGATGGGTGATACAGCTGTTGCAGTTAATCCAAAAGACGAAAGATATAAGTCATTAATTGGAAAGAATGTTTTTATACCTCTTGTAAATAGAACTATTAAGATAATCGCTGACTATTATGCTGATCCCAATCAAGGCTCTGGAGCAGTTAAAATTACTCCAGCTCATGATTTTAATGATTATGAAGTGGGAAAAAGAAATGATCTTAAAATAATAAATGTTCTGGAAAAAAATGGTTCGATAAACAAAAATGGAATTAGGGAATTTATTGGATTAGATCGGTTTGAAGCTAGAAAATTGTTAATAAAAAAACTAAAGGAAGAAGGTTATTTAGTAAAGATAGAAAATATAAAAAACAAAGTTCCTTATGGTGATAGGTCCAATTCAATTATTGAGCCCCTATTAACAGAACAGTGGTTTGTTGATGCAAAAAAATTAGCAAAAAAACCAATTCAAATTGTTAAAGATGGTAAAACATCTTTTTATCCTAAAACTTGGACAAAAACTTTTTTTCAATGGATGAAAAATATTGAGCCGTGGTGCATTTCTCGTCAAATTTGGTGGGGACACAGGATCCCAGCTTGGTATGATCAACATAATAATATTTTTGTAGCTGAAAATGAAAAAGAAGCCTTAAGATTAGCTAAGAAAAAAAATAAAAATATTATAAAACTTAAACAAGAAACTGATGTTCTTGATACTTGGTTTTCATCAGCTTTGTGGCCATTTGCAACATTAGGTTGGCCAAATAAAACTAAGGAGCTTTCAAAATTTTATCCAACTTCTGTATTAGTAACAGGTTTTGATATAATTTTTTTCTGGGTTGCTAGAATGTTAATGATGGGGAATTATTTCAAAAACAAAACTCCATTCAACAAAGTTTATGTGCATGCACTTGTAAGAGATGAAAAAGGGCAAAAAATGTCTAAATCCAAAGGAAATGTAATTGATCCATTAGAATTAATAAATGAGTACGGTGCAGATAGTTTAAGGTTTACTTTAATTTCTATGGCATCACCTGGCAGAGATGTAAAATTAGCAAAAGATAGAGTAATAGGTAATAGAAATTTCATTACAAAAATTTGGAGTGCAAATAATTTTTTAAGATTAAATAAATGCAAATATGATAAAAAAATAAACATAAATTCTGTTAAACTATCAATTAATCACTGGATTTATAACGAATTTGTATTAACTCAAAACCTGGTAACTAAAAGTTTAGAAATTTTCAGGTTTGATGAAGCAGCAAAACATATCTATCAATTTGTTTGGCACTATTACTGTGATTGGTATTTAGAATTTTTAAAACCAATTTTTAACTCTAAAAATAAATCAGAATTAAATGAAGCTAGATTGTTCTCATCTTTTATGATGTCAAATATTCTTAAGTTGTTGCATCCATTTATTCCTTTTTTTACTGAAACTGTTTGGAGTAAAAATAACTACAAAAAATTAACTAAAGCAAACCTGGTATTATCAAAATGGCCTGAATATAAAACGATGAGTAAGTTTAAAAAAAACTGTACCGATATTAATAATTTAATCGAATTTATATCAAATATAAGATCGTCAAAATCAGAATTAAAAATTACTCCTAAATTATATTGCGATATTCACTTTTTGGAAAAATCATCTAAATTAAATAAGATTATTCAAAATAACTTAATTTTAACTCAACAAGTCGGTAGAATTAGAAACATTTTAAAATCAAAAAAAATTGATAAAAATACAATTGAAATCTTATCTCAAAATGAAAAAATTTCTTTAAATTTTAATGAAAATATTGACTTAGCATCTCAAAAAATAAGAATTTCTCAAAAAATAGAGAACTTAAGCAAACAAATAAATGCTTTAGATAATAAACTAAAAAATAAAGCTTACGTTAAAAATGCTCCAAAAGAGATAGTTCAAAATGATAAAAAATTACTTAAGGAATTAACTATTGAAGATAGTAAATTAAGAAGTATTGTATCTAGTATTAATTAAAAATGTCTAAATTTAATAAAAAAAAATTACCAAGCCGTCACACTTCTTTGGGCCCAGATAGAGCTCCTCATAGATCGTTTTATTATGCAATGGGAGAAACGGAACAAGATGTAGCGAAACCATTTGTTGGCGTTGTTTCAACTTGGAATGAAGCTGCTCCTTGTAACACAGCTTTGATGAGGCAAGCTCAGTCTGTTAAAAAAGGAGTGAAAGAAAGTGGGGGAACGCCAAGAGAATTTTGCACTATTACTGTTACAGATGGTATAGCAATGGGGCACGAGGGAATGAAATCATCTTTAATTTCAAGAGAGATAATCGCTGACTCTGCCGAACTTACCGTGCGAGGACATTGTTATGATGCTTTAGTTGGAATTGCAGGTTGTGATAAATCTTTACCCGGTTTGATGATGTCTATGCTAAGACTAAATGTTCCAAGTGTTTTTATTTATGGTGGTTCTATCTTACCAGGAAAATTTAAAGGAAAAGATGTTACAGTTGTTGATGTATTTGAAGCTGTAGGTAAACATTCATCAGGCGCAATGTCTTCGGATGAATTAAGAGAATTAGAACTAGTTGCTTGCCCAAGTGCAGGAGCCTGCGGTGGACAATTCACTGCTAATACTATGGCTTGTGTTTCAGAAGCAATAGGACTTGCTTTACCATATTCTGCAGGGACACCAGCACCCTATGAAGAAAGAGACAAGTATGCTTTTGATAGCGGACAAACAGTAATGAATTTATTAGAAAAAAATATTAAACCAAGAGATATTGTAACAAAAAAAGCGTTAGAAAATGCTGCTACAATTGTTGCAGCTACAGGAGGATCAACAAATGCCGCTTTACATCTTCCAGCTTTAGCAAATGAGGTAGGGGTAAAATTTGATCTTATGGATGTTGCAAAAATTTTTAAAAGAACACCTTATCTCGCAGACTTAAAACCTGGTGGAAAATATGTGGCTAAAGATATGTGGGAAGCTGGCGGCGTTCCTATGTTATTAAAAACTTTATTTGACGGAGGATATATTCATGGTGGGTGTATGACGGTTACAGGTAAAACAATGAAAGAAAATTTGGCTAATATTAAGTTTAATACTAACCAAAAAGTTTTAAGAGAATATAACAACCCACTTTCTCCAGATGGTGGAGTTGTTGGATTAAAAGGTAATTTAGCTCCTGAGGGAGCAATTGTAAAAATTGCTGGACTAAAAAAATTACAATTTACAGGCAAAGCAAGATGTTTTGACAACGAAGAAGACGCAATGAAAGCAGTACAGACAAAAAAATATAAAGACGGTGATGTAATAATAATTAGATACGAAGGTCCAAAAGGTGGGCCAGGAATGAGGGAAATGCTCTCAACAACTGGAGCTATTTACGGACAAGGCAAAGGTGAAAAAGTTGCACTTATAACAGACGGAAGGTTTTCAGGAGCTACTAGAGGTTTTTGTGTTGGTCACGTTGGCCCAGAAGCTGCATTGGGAGGCCCAATTGCACTTCTTAAAAATGGAGACGTAATAGATATAGACGCAAAAAAAGGTTCAATTAATGTTAGGCTTACTAGCGCACAATTTAAAGCTAGAAGAAAAAAATGGAAAGAAAAAAAATCAAGTTTTGGATCTGGAACAATTTGGAAATATGCTCAAACAGTAGGACCTGCTTATCTCGGCGCTCCAACACATCCGGGTAAGAAAAAAGAAGTTAAAGAATATTCAAAAATTTAATGAAAATACGTCCGGTAATTTTATGTGGCGGTTCTGGTACAAGACTATGGTCTGATAAAAAACATCATCAACCTAAGCAATTTATTGATTTTGGAAATTGGACGTTGTTCGGAAAAACTCTAGAGAGGATTAAAAATTCGATATTTGATTATCCAATAATAAGCACTAATAAAAAATATATAATTGAAATTAAAAGACATTTAAGATTAAAAGGTTTTAAGAAATATAGAATTATTCTTGAACCTGCAAAAAGAAATACTGCTCCTGCTATACTCAGTTCAGCATTAATAAAAGAAATTCCTGAGGATCAACCCTTAATTTTTTTGACATCAGATCACTTAATTGAGAAAACAAACCTGTTCAATAAATCGATTAAACAACACCAAAAATACTTGACAGATAAAAATATTTTTATATTTGGCATTAAACCATCCAACCCTTCACGTGAATTTGGTTATTTTTTATCAAAACGGGTTAGTAATAAACGCAAAGTTTCAAAATTTATTGAAAAACCGAATTTAGAAAAAGCAAGAAAAATTATTAAAAAAAATGCTCATTGGAATTCAGGAATGTTCTTCCTTACAAAAAAATCAATAATTAATAACTTCAAGAAGTATGAAAACAAAAACTTTAAATATTGTTTAAATTCTGTAAATAAATCAAAATTTAAAAATAATATTTATTATCTAAACAAAAATGACTTTTTAAAATGCAAAACAATTTCTTTTGATTATGCAATATTGGAAAAATCAAAAGATATAAATTCCATAAATTTAAATATACCTTGGTCTGACCTAGGTAGTTGGAAAGAAATTTGCAAAGTCTTTGATAAATTAAAGTATAAATATAAAAAAAAGAAAAATATTTTTTACAGACCTTGGGGCAGGTATACAAACTTGTATAATGGTAAAAATTTTTTAATCAAAGAACTTTATGTAAAACCTAAAGGAGTTTTAAGTCTTCAAAAACACTTTCATCGTTCTGAACATTGGGTTGTAACTCAAGGTACCCCAAAAATAACTCTCAATAAAAAAAAATTTGTTTTAAGAACTAATGAAACTATTTTTATACCAGTTAAATCTATTCACAGAATAGAAAATCCATACAAGAAACCGGTAAAAATAATTGAAGCTCAATTAGGATCAATTTTAAAAGAAACCGATATAGTTAGATATCAAGATATATACGGAAGAGTTAAATAATTTCTAGCTCGATTGGTGTATGATCAGATGGTTTTATTTTAGATCTTGGTTTTTTATTTATATTAATTGATTTAATATTTTCAATTAAACTGTTTGAAAGTAAAAAATGATCTATTCTCATTCCATAATTTTTTTGCCATGAACCTGCAAAGTAGTCCCAAAAGGTATACTCTTGTTTTGTTTTATCTTTAAATCTATAAACATCTTTAAAACCTAAATTAATTAATTCTCTATATTTTTTTCTTATTTCCAATCTACCTAAAGCATCGTTTTCATATCTTTTAAAGTCATGCACATCTATTTCTTCAGGAATAATATTAAAATCACCGGCAATAAGAATATTTGAATTTTTCTGAATTTTTTTTTTAACATTCGATAAAAATTTTTTTAACCACTCTTTTTTATATTCATATTTTTCTGTATCTACAGGATTTCCGTTAGGAACATAAATATTTATGAGTTCTATCTTTTTTTTTTTAAATTTTAATTCAGCAGTGATAATTCGTGATTGTTTTAAATCATCTTTAATAAAGCTTTTATTAATATTATCTAATTCATGTTTAGAAATGATTGCAACACCATTGTAACTTTTCTGACCAAATACATATGATATATAACCTAATTTATTAAACTCATCGTTTGGAAAATTTTCATTTTGTGTTTTTATCTCCTGCAATAAAAGTATATCGGGAGCAGAGTCCTTAATATAATCTCTAATATTTGTTATCCTTGCTCTTACAGAGTTGACGTTCCAAGATATTATTTTCATTAAACAGAAAAAGAGAGACCGCATCCACATGACGCTGTAGCCTTAGGATTATCAATCACAAATGCTTCACCAATCATTTCTTTTTTGAAATCAACTACCGATCCAGAGATTATTTCAAGTGAAGATTTATCAATAATAGCCTTTCCAAAAATCACATCATCATCATTCGATTTGGTGTCAAAACCAAAATTATATTTAAATCCCGAGCAGCCACCACCTTGAACGGTGATTCTAAAAAATTTTTTTTCCTGATCTTTAGTAATCATATTTATTTGATTTAAGGCTTGATCAGTAAAATTTAATTTCTTTTCCATAAACTATATATTTCTAGTATATAATCTATGTAGTAAGCATGCAAAAAAAATCAATTGTAAATTTATCTAAATTTGCCGTTCCTCTTAAGTCTAAAGGGAGATTTTTTAAGGAAAAAAAAACTGATTTAAGGAACGATTTTCAAAGAGATAGAGATAGAATTATCCATTCAACAGCTTTTAGGAGATTAAAGCATAAGACTCAGGTTTTTGTAAATACGTCAGGAGATCATTTTCGAACAAGAATTACTCACTCTCTTGAGGTATCTCAAATAGCAAGAACACTCTCTAAATATTTTAATTTAAATGAAGATTTATCAGAAACTTTAAGTTTAGCACATGATTTAGGACATACTCCGTTTGGTCATGCAGGAGAAGAGGCGCTGAATTACTGTATGAAAGATTATGGAGGGTTTGACCACAATATACAAACTTTAAGAATTATAACAATTTTAGAAAATAGGTATTATGAATTTAAAGGTCTTAATCTTTCATTTGAAACACTAGATGGCCTAATCAAACACAATGGGCCCGTCAAAGATTTGACTAAATTGAATAAAATTTTAGGAAACAATTTTTTTAAAAAAAAAATTAATTTTACATTGAATTCCTCTTTGGAAGCACAGATTGCTTCTATCTCAGATGATATAGCTTACAATAGCCATGACCTTGAAGACGGATTAAAATCTAATTTATTTGATTTAAATTATTTGAAAAATATACCAGTACTTAATAAAATTATCTCCAAACATACTAAAAAATTAAAGAATTATTCAATAGACTTAGTAATAAGACAGATAATAAGAGATGTAATTAACGAAATGGTAAGTGATGTCATAGTTACAACTAAGAAAAATATAAAACAATATAAAATTAAAAATTTAAATGATATTTACAAAACTAAAAAACAATTAGTTACTTTTTCTGAGAGAATGCAAAAATTCGATGATAAAATCAAAACCTTTTTGAAACAAAAAATGTATTTTCATAGCAGTGTAAACTCAAATACTAATTACGGAAAAAAAGTGTTAACAAAACTATTTTTGCGAATAAAAAAGAATCCTAAAAAATATATAAAAATTGAAAAATACAGCAATTCAAATATAGAGCGTATTATTTGCGATTATATTGCTGGAATGACTGATAGATATGCAATAAATCTATATAATCAAACCAAATGAATATTTTTGAACATCATTTATCTGAGATTAAGAAACTAATAATTTCTGAGAAAACAACTCTTAAATTAACCAATGTGGACAATTTAAAGAGTATAAGCTTGGAAGTACCACCTGAACAGTACAATTTTGATTTATCTTGTAATATTGCGATGGTACTTGGAAAAAAAAATAATATAGATCCAAAAATATTAGCGTCAAAATTAAAAGATATTTTTTTAAATAAAATAAATAATTTTTCAGAAATTGATATTGCTGGTCCTGGTTTTTTAAATATAAAGCTCTCCAAGTCTTCATTAATAAATAATATTAATTCAATTTTAAAAAATAAATCTTATGGATCATATAAAAGCAATGAAACTTATAATATTGAGTTTGTCTCAGCTAATCCAACTGGCCCAATGCACGTAGGACATTGTAGAGGAGCGGTATATGGAGATGTTTTAGCAAATTTACTGATATTTAATGGAAATAAAGTCACAAAAGAATATTATATTAACGATTATGGTAGCCAAATTAAAAATTTTGTTGAGTCTGTTTATTTAAGAATACTAGAAATAAAATATAAAAAAGAATTTCCAAAAAATGAAAATTTGTACCCTGGTCTTTATATAAAAGATATTGCTGAAAAAATCGTAAAATCAAATAAAGGCATGAATTTTAAAGATTTTGAAAAAAATTTTAAATTTTTAAAAAGAGAGTCTTTAAATGCTTCAATGGAATTAATTAAAAACGACTTGAAACTGTTAGGCATTAAGCATGATAATTTTTTTTCAGAAACAGACATAGTGAATAAAGATTTAGTTAACAAAACAATTAAAATACTTAAAGAACAAAGTGTTGTTGAGGAAGGTTATCTCCAACCTCCTAAAGGAGAGTCCAAAGAAAACTGGAAAAAAATTAAAAGATTAATTTTTAAATCTTCATTGTTTGGAGACGATACAGATAGAGCTCTTCAAAAAAATGATGGATCTTGGACATATTTTGCTAATGATGTTGCTTATCATATGGATAAAGTAAATAGAAATTATAACAATTTAGTCAATATACTTGGTGCAGATCACACTGGTTATATAAAAAGAATTACAGCTGCAGTTTCAGCATTGTCAGGAAATAAAATTAAACTTAATTGTAAGGTATGCCAACTTGTAAAATTATATAAAAATGGTGAACCATTTAAAATGTCTAAAAGAGCTGGAGATTTTATCTCAGCCCAAGATCTTTTAAATGAAGTAGAAAAAGATCAAATACGATTTATGATGCTTAATAGAAGTAACGATGTTGAATTAGATTTCGATTTCAACAAAGTGAAAGAAAAAACTAAAGATAACCCTGTATTTTATGTTCAATATGCGTATGCAAGGATCAATTCTCTTCTAAGAACATTAAATTTAAGCTTATTTAATAAAATTGATTTAAAAGAAAACAGTATTAATTTTAATGATATGGAAAATAAAATTATTAGAAAAGTTTTTGAATGGCCAAAAATAGTAGAGGCGGCATCAAGAAAATTTGATTTACACAAGATACCTTTTTATTTATATGAACTATCAACCCTTTTTCATGCTTATTGGAGCAAGGGTAATGAAGATAAAAATTATAGGTTCATAGAAAAAAATCAAATCAAGAGAAAAGAAATTTTATTAATAATTAACCTTGTGGCTCTGGTGATACAAAATGGAATGGGAATTCTTGGGGTGTCATTACCAAAAAAAATGTGATGAAAAAATTTATTAATATATTTTTTTTTTTATTAGTTTTGATTTTTTTTTTAAGTACTTATAGATTTTATTCCTCTGAAAATAATATTGAAGTAAAAAATTTTAATAGAAACAACATAAATGATATCATTAATACTAAAATTTTAGATTTACCTATTCTTAAAAATGACACGAATAGTGTTATCGAATTTAATGATGGTTTTTCTAATAAGATAAAAAATGATAAAAAAAGAAGTTTTTGGAATTTACTTAAATTTGAATGAGAAAAAAAGCAATAATAATCAGTATTAAAGGGCCAAAACTAAGCAGTAAAGAAAAGTTACTTCTTTTAAAAGAGAAACCATGGGGGTTAATATTATTTAAAAGAAATATTATTTCTTTAGATCAAATTAAAAAACTAATTAACGATATTAAAAATGCAACTAATGATAATAAATTTCCTATTTTAATAGATGAAGAAGGCTCCTCAGTTTCAAGATTAAGAAATATATTTAATCATAACATTTCTGCAAATTATTTTGGAAAACTATATAATTTAGATAATAACGTTGCTATTTCTTTGTATAAACAATACTTAAATTCTTTATGTGAAAAATTAAAAGAAATAGGAATTAATATTAATACAATACCAGTTCTTGATGTATTAAGAAAAAATACAAATAAAATAATAGGTAAAAGAAGTTTTTCAGAAAATCAAAAAATTGTAAAGAAATTTGGGGACATAACAATTAAAAAATGTCATTCACAAAATATCATAACTGTTATAAAACATATTCCAGGTCATGGATGCTCTACTGCAGACAGTCATTTAACATTACCAAAAGTGAATTTAAGTGTTAAAAATTTAGAAAATGTAGATTTTTTACCTTTTAAATCCTCATCTGCTAAATTAGCTATGACTGCACATATTGTTTACTCGAAAATTGACCCAAAAAATGTTGCAACATTTTCAAATAAAATAATTAACAAAATTATTAGAAAGAAAATTGGTTTTGATGGCATTATAATGTCAGATGACATTTCTATGAAAGCTTTAAAATATGATTTAGTTTCAAATGCAAAAAAGTCATTAATGGCAGGGTGTAACTTAGTTTTATATTGTGCTGGAAATATAAAGGACAACTTTAAATTGATAAAAAATGTTCCTTATATTGACGAATTTACCATAAAAAAAACTTCAGAAATTTATAAAATTTTAAGGTAAAATTATCTATGGAATCAAATAATACTAGTGGTATATCAATAAATATTCCTAATTATAGTGGACCCCTTGACGTTTTACTTGATTTAGCAAAAACACAAAAAGTTGACCTGACCGAGATTTCAATAACTAAACTTGCAGATCAATTTTTGGAATTTATAAAAGATAATAAAAATTTAAATTTAGAATCAGCATCTGAGTATTTACTAATGGCAACTTGGTTGGCCTATTTAAAATCTAAACTACTTTTACCCGAGGATGACGAAGATGATTTTAAAGCTTTAGAAGTTGCAGAGAAGCTCAAATTACAACTTAAAAAACTTGAACTAATTAGAATTTTATCAGATCAAATGTTACAAAAAAAAAGACTAGGTGTTCATATTTTTACAAGAGGTATGAAAGGTGGGATAAGATCAATAAAAACACCAGTTTACGACGTTTCACTATATGAACTCTTGAAAAGTTACGCTGGAGTTCAAATGCAAAAAACCTTTCAAAATATTACTATTCCGAAATTGCCAGTTTTAACTACAGAAGAAGGGATTAAACAAATTAAAAATAATTTAAATAAAATTAATGACTGGAAAAATATTTTAGAATTAATACCTAATTTTTACTTAAAAAATAAAATGAAAAAAACAGGTATTACAGGCATTTTTTCTGCAACTTTAGAATTAACTAAAGAAGGATTAATAAAAATATCTCAAAAAAAAACATTCGATAATATAATGGTTAAGAAGCATTAAAATGGTAAATAAAAAAAAAAATAATATCA
This sequence comes from uncultured Pelagibacteraceae bacterium, assembly GCA_902594835.1. GTDB lineage: Bacteria > Pseudomonadota > Alphaproteobacteria > Pelagibacterales > Pelagibacteraceae > Pelagilacustribacter. The sequence continues at coordinate 66,529 of CACJNX010000001.1, forward strand.
TTAGCTTTCCATCATCACCTACAAAGCTAGAAAGACAAGTAGAGGCAATTTTATTTGCTGCATCTGAACCTTTAGATGTAGAGACAATTGAAAAAAGAATTCAAACTTCAAGTAATATTAAAAAAATCTTAGAAAACATAAAAAAATTATATAAAAACCGTGGTATTAACTTAGTGTGCATTAAAAATAAATGGTCTTTTAGAACTGCCGATGATCTTTCAAAATTAATGTCTCTTCAAAAATCTACTCAAAAAAAATTATCTAAAGCTACAATTGAAACCTTATCAATTATAGTTTATCATCAACCTGTAACCAGATCAGAAATAGAGGAAATTAGAGGTGTTTCTTTTGCATCAAATACTATAGAAACTCTGCTTGAACTTAATTGGGTTAGACCCGCGGGAAGAAAAGATGTTCCTGGTAAACCTATTCAGTATGCAACTACTGAAAATTTTTTAAATCATTTCAATATTCAAAAGTTATCTGATTTACCTACCATTGATGAACTTGGATCTGCCGGTTTGATTGATACAACAAGTATAGATCAATCAATATTCGGCACCGGTAAATTTTTCAAAGAACAATCTATTAATGAAAAACAAAATAATATTTATGAGGAAATAGATGAAGCTATAAAAAAAGCACCTGAGGATGAAAAATAAACGTATTTATTTCACTAAAATTATTGTATATAAGTAGCTTATGGGAAATATTGGTTGGACGGGCATAATTATAATAGCGATCTTAGTAGTTATACTTTTTGGAAAAGGAAAAATCTCAAGTATAATGGGTGACCTTGCCAAAGGTATTAAAAGTTTTAAAAAAGGCATGTCAGACGATAATCCCTCAGAAAACAATAATACAGATAATAATCCAGATAACTCAAATTCTGATAATAAATAACCTTTTATGCCTCAAATAGGTTGGTTAGAGATTTTAGCAATAGTAATTATTGCTATATTGGTTTTAGGCCCAAAAGAATTTCCAATAGCTCTAAAAAAAATAGGATCTTATTTTGGTAAATTAAAAAACACAATTAGTAGTTTTCAAAGAGAAGTTAATTCTGTAAGTGAAGATATTGATTTAGATAAAGATATAGATAATTCAAAAAAAGATAGAAAAGATAATAATAAAAAAAATAATGAGTGATAATAATTCTTTTACTAGCCACTTCATTGAATTACGATCAAGACTTATAAAATCAATTTTATTTATCTTTATTATTTTTGTTCTCTCTTACACATTTGCTGAGCATATATATTCTTTTCTAGTTCATCCGTACGCAGAAGCTGTAAAGGACGATCCAAATTCAAGAAGATTAATTTTCACTGCTTTACATGAAACATTCATTACATATTTAAAAGTTGCTTTTTTTGCTGCGATTTTTTTAGGTAGTCCAGTGCTGCTTATTCAAATTTATAAATTTATAGCTCCAGGATTATACAAAAATGAAAAAAAAGCTTTACTGCCTTACTTAATATCAACACCAATACTTTTTTTATTTGGTGGAATGCTTGTTTATTATTTAGTAATGCCTTTAGCTATTAAGTTTTTTTTATCATTTGAAACAATGGGATCAAACACAAGTCTACCTATACAATTAGAAGCGAAAGTTAATGAATACTTATCTTTAATAATGAGATTAATTTTTGCATTTGGGATAAGTTTTCAATTACCAATATTATTAAATCTATTAGCTAGAATTGGAGTTGTAAATTCTAATTATCTTAAAAATACAAGAAGATATGTAATTGTAATCATTTTCACATTAGCTGCAATTTTAACGCCTCCAGATCCAATTACACAAGTTGGTCTAGCAATACCTTTACTATTGCTTTATGAATTATCTATAATAACTGTTCGATTCACTGAAAAAAAAAATAAAAAAGAAGATCTAGAAGATGCATAATTTGAAAGAATTTAGAAAAAATTTAGAAAATTTTAAAAAAAAATTGGAAAATCGAAATATAAATTTTGATATAGATAGTTTTAAAAAAAAAGATTCTTTAAACAGAGATTTAATTAATAAAAAAGAAAAGCTTGAACAAGAAAAAAAATCTTTATCAAAAACGAAGGACAAATCTAATTTTGAGAAATCTAAAAAAATTTCTCAAGAAATTTTAGACTTAGAAAAAAAACAAACTATTGCTCAAAGTGAGATAAATAAAATAATTTTTTCTCTCCCAAATTTAGCTCATGATGATGTCCCAATTGGACAAGACGAAAAATCGAATAAATTAATTAAAAAAAAAGGAGATATAAAAAAATTTTCGTTTAAAGTTAAATCACATGTTGAATTAGGAGCAAAAAATCAAAATATTGATTTTGAAACTTCAACCAAATTATCTGGATCAAGATTCGTAGTGTTAAAAGATAAATTTGCAATGCTTGAGAGAGCGTTAATAAACTTTATGTTAGATACACATGTAAATAACTATAAATATACCGAGATTTCACCTCCTTTGATTGTAAATGAAGACGTAATGTTTGGAACAGGACAATTACCGAAATTTGAAGCAGACCAATTTGAAATAAAATTTGACGACTCTGATCAAAGAAAATTTTTAATACCTACTGCTGAAGTAGTTTTAACTAATTTGGTAAGGAAATCGATAACAGAAAAAAAATTATTGCCAAAAAGGTTTGTTGCTTCAACACCATGTTTTAGAAAAGAGGCAGGAAGTTATGGTAAAGATACAAAAGGTATGATTAGGCAACATCAATTTTATAAAGTTGAACTTGTTAGTATAGTTGAACCAAATAAATGTTTAGAAGAATTGGAACGAATGTTAGGTTGTGCCGAAAGTATTCTTGAAAAATTAGAAATTCCTTATCAAGTAGTATTACTTTCAACTGGAGATATGGGATTTAGTGCTGAAAAAACATATGATATTGAGGCATGGATTCCATCAGAAAACAAATATCGTGAAATATCGAGCTGCTCATCTTGTGGTACTTTTCAAGCTAGAAGAATGGGAGCTAAATTTAAGTCTGAAAGTGGAAATGATTTTGTAGGAACTCTTAATGGATCGGGTTTAGCTGTAGGTAGACTAATGATTGCTTTAATAGAAAACAATCAAAATGAAGATGGTTCTATTAATATTCCTAATGTATTAAAAAAATACATGAATAATCTAGAAAAAATTTAATTATAATTTACTTGTTAATCTAAAGTTTTTCATATAATTGTTCTTCCATGAGTGGACAGGGAATAGCACAATTTATACCATTAATATTAATTTTTATAATTTTTTATTTCTTTTTAATAAGGCCTCAACAAAAAAGAGTTAAAGACCATAAAGCAATGGTAGAATCTTTAAAAAGAGGCGACGAAGTTATTACTTCAGGCGGTATTATAGGCGTTGTTGATCGTGTAATGGAAGATGATCGTATAGAAGTTATTATTGGAGAAAATACAAAGGTTCAAATAATAAGATCTACAATAACAAGTTTACTTAAAAAAGAAGAAGTTAAAAAATAATTCTTTTTCGTGTTAAATTTTTCTAAAATAAACGTTTTAATCATTTATCTTTTATTCATATTTATAGCTGTATTTTCATTCTTAAATTTTCAAAATGAAAATAATCAATTAATTAAAAAGAAGATTAACTTAGGACTAGATCTACAAGGAGGATCTTATTTATTATTAGAAATCAATTCGGACAGCTTAGTTAAGGAAAAAATTCAATCTAAAGTAATACCTATAAAAAAATTGCTTAAAGACAATGAAATTGACTATAAAAATTTCAAAATTAATGATTATAACTTATCATTATCAATAGATAACTTAGAAAAATTTGATTTATTATTTAATTCAAGAAAAGATAATCTTGTAAATCCTTATATTGATAACTATAGATCTTATGAATTAGAATATAAAGAAATTAATAATAATCAAATCGAAATATCTTTTTCAAAATTTGGATTACTGACTATAAACAATTCAGCTTTAAAACAATCAATAGAAATAGTTAGGCGTAGAATAGATGATGTGGGAACTAAAGAACCTACAATACTTCAAAGAGGAGAAAAAAGAATACTCGTAGAGCTTCCAGGATTAAAAGACCCAGAAAGAATAAAAGCCCTATTAGGTAAAACAGCTCAACTAAATTTTAGACTTGTCTCAGATAACAATGAATTTGGAACAGATGAGTTAATTTCTGAAAATGGTGAAAAACTTAATATAAGCAAAAGAATAATTATGAGCGGAGAAAATCTAATAGATGCTCAGCCGAGTATTCAAAATCAAAACAATGAACCAACAGTATCTTTTACATTGGATAGGTTAGGTGCCCAAAAATTTGGAAGAGCAACCACCGATAACGTTGGAAAAAGATTAGCAATCGTTCTAGATGGTGAAATTGTCAGTGCTCCAAATATCAATGAACCTATTACATCTGGTAATGGAATGATCTCAGGAAATTTTACTTTTCAAGAAGCGACAGATTTAGCATTGTTACTTAGATCTGGGGCTTTGCCTACTCCATTAATTGTGGTTGAGGAGAGAACAGTTGGACCAGATTTGGGAGAAGACTCAATAAAATCTGGAATTACATCTTTAATAGTTGGATTTATTTTAGTCATCTTATTCATGCTATATAAATATAAATTATTTGGGCTGATTGCCAATACAGCGCTAATTGCAAATTTACTAATGTTAATAGGTGTCCTAACTATTTTAGAAGCAACACTAACATTGCCTGGTATTGCTGGTATTATTTTAACTGTTGGTATGGCTGTTGATGCGAATGTTTTAATCTTTGAAAGAATAAGAGAGGAATTAAAAACAGAAAAATCAATAATACATGCATTTGACTCAGGTTATTCAAGAGCAAAAATAACAGTTTTAGACGCAAATATAACTACTTTAATCGCTGCCATTATTTTATTTGCATTTGGTTCAGGCCCAGTTAAAGGTTTTGCTATTACTTTAGGAATTGGAATTATAACGACACTATTTACAGCATATTTTTTAGCAAGACACCTTACTTCTTTAGTGGTTTTAAATACTAAAAATAAGGAGATTAAAATTTAATGACAAATTATAATTTTTCATCAAAATTTAAACATGCAAATATAATTTCCATAACTCTTTTTTTTATAAGCGTTATTCTCATTATATTTAAAGGACTAAATTATGGAATTGACTTTAAAGGTGGTACGCTTATTGAATTGAGATCGAATAATACTGAAGCCTCTTCAATTAGAGATGTGCTTAAAAATATGGATTTAGGGGATGTAAATGTAAAAAAATTTGGTAAGGAGGGAGATTTTTTAATAAAGGTTGAGCAAAAAGGGGATAATAACAAAATAATTCCAGTAATTAAAAAAAATCTATCAGATAATTTAAATTCGGAGGTTAACTTTAGACGAGTAGAAAATGTAGGTCCTAAAGTAAGTGCAGAACTATTACAATCTGGAATAATTGCAATTTCATTATCTCTAGCGGCGATGCTTTTTTATATATGGGTCAGGTTTGAGTGGCAATTTAGCATAGGTTCTATCGTAGCCTTATTTCATGATGTAACAATCACACTTGGTATTTTTTCACTTTTATCGTTAGAGATAAATCTCTCAATAATAGCTGCAGTTTTAACTATTGTTGGTTACTCAATGAATGACACAGTTGTAATATATGATAGGATAAGAGAAAATCTTGGTAAATTTCATAAATTAGATATTAGTGACATTGCCAATTTATCTATAAATGAAACTTTAGCTCGTACAATAATTACTTCTGTTACTACTCTGCTTGCACTTATTTCAATATTTATTTTAGGTGGAGAAATTTTAAGAGGCTTTTCTTTTGCTATGATATTAGGTGTGCTTATAGGGACATACTCATCAATATTTGTTGCCTCTCCAATTCTTAAATACTTCAAAGTAAGTTATAAAACTATAGAAAAAAAAGAAGAAACAATAGTTCCTTAATACTAGTAAAGATTCTGAGCTGCTACCATTGATAGTAACATTGGTAGGGACAAAAGAGTGTTTGTTCTAGAAAATAACATTGCAGTTTTAGCTGATGCAGCTTTTTCCTCAGGAGTGCACTCGACAATACCAAGAGCCTTTTTTTGGTTTGGCCAAATTACGAACCAAACATTGTAAGCCATTATTAATCCCAACCACATTCCAATACCAATTGCTGTGTTTTTTCCTCCAGAACCGTCTAGACCAAGAATCATGGCACTATGAACATATCCATTAATCCAGGCTAAAATTAATCCCGATAAAACTGTTATTGCAGCAGCCCACCTAAAATAGAATAAAGCTGCAGGAGCTATAACTTTACCAATAGCTGGTTTTTGCTCGTCAGGAATTTTAGGCATATTTGGAATTTGAACAAAATTAAAGTACCACAACAAGCCGATCCACATAATTGCCACGACAACATGAACAAATCTAAATAACCAGCTCCAAAAAAGCGTGTCAAAAGCAAACCCATCACCAAAAAAATGTAAGCCTAAAAATAACAAAATTGCTAGACCAAGGGAAAGGTGAACTGTTTTTGATAGTGATTGCAATATACTAGTCATGATTCTATTATAACATAAATGTCATTATCAGGCAGTTTTTTTCATTGAGTTACCACCCATTATTTCTTTGATAAATTTGCCTGTATAACTCTCTTTTACTGTTGAAACTTTTTCAGGTGTACCTTCAGCAATGATTTTTCCACCATTTACACCCCCTTCAGGACCCATATCGATTATATGATCAGCTGTTTTTATGACATCTAGATTATGCTCAATTACTACTACTGTATTTCCTGTATTTGCGAATGCTTGAAGAATTTCTAATAATTTTTTTATATCGTGTGAATGCAATCCAGTTGTTGGTTCATCTAATATGTACAGAGTTCTTCCCGTCGGTCTTTTTGATAATTCCTTTGCAAGTTTTATTCTTTGAGCTTCTCCACCAGATAATGTTGTGGCCTGTTGACCTATTTTCATGTACCCCAGACCTACATGTTTTAAAGTTATTAATTTTGATCTAATACTTTGTATATTTTCAAAAAACTCACAACCCTCTTCTACAGTCATATCTAATACATCTGCAATATTTTTATTCTTAAATCTAATTTCTAACGTTTCTCTGTTATACCTTGCTCCTTTACAAGTATCACAAGGAATAAATACATCAGGCAAAAAATGCATCTCATAAGTTAATACACCATCACCTTCACATGTTTCACATCTTCCACCTTTAACATTAAATGAGTATCTTCCAACTTTGTAACCTCTGGCTTTTGACTCAGGAAGCCCTGCAAACCACTCTCTTATAGGTCCAAAAGCACCGGTGTAAGTAGCAGGATTTGATCTTGGTGTTCTCCCGATAGGTGATTGATCTATATCAATTATTTTATCAATTAATTCCGTTCCTTTAAAACCTGTAAAAGCTTTAGGTACTTTACGACTTTTGTTTTTATTCAACATTAAATTAAAAGCGTTATACAAAGTATGTAAGATTAATGTTGATTTACCACTACCAGAAACTCCAGTAACACAAGTAAAAGTTCCAACTGGAATTTTCAAATTTACTTTTTTTAAATTATTTCCGCTTGCTCCACTTATTTCAATGAACCTTCCGTTTTTTGCTAATCTTCTTTTCTTGGGTATTGCTATAAACTTTTTACCTGACAAATAGTCACCAGTAATACTTTTTGGATTACCTATAATTTCTTTTACTGTTCCATCAGCAACAATTTGCCCTCCATTTAATCCTGCTTCGGGTCCAATATCAATTATGTGATCAGAGTTTTCCATTGTTTCAATATCATGTTCAACAACAATAACGGTATTTCCTAAATCTCTTAATTTTTTTAAAGCTTTAATTAATTTTTTATTATCTCTTTGATGCAAGCCAATAGAAGGTTCATCTAAAACATATAAAACACCTGTAAGACCCGAACCAATTTGAGAAGCAAGCCTTATTCTTTGCGCTTCACCTCCAGACAACGTGCCAGACTCTCTAGACAATGTTAAATAATTTAAACCAACATTTAAAAGGAAATTTAATCTTTCGTTTATTTCTTTTAAAATATGTTGAGCAATCTTATTTTCTCGTTCAGTTAAAACATCTTGTAAATTTTCAAACCACTTTTGAGCATCATCAATAGATTTTTCCGTTACTTCACTAATATTTAATGAATTTATTTTTACACAAAGAGCTTCATCCTTCAACCGCATCCCATTACATTTTTCACAATCTGTCTCGCTTTGATACTGCGATATTTCTTCTCTCTTCCATTCACTATCAGTCTCTAAGTATCGTCTTTCAAGGTTATTAATTACGCCTTCAAAAGTTTTTTTAGTAGTGTAGGATTCATATCCATCATCATAAGAAAATTTTATTTCCTCTTCATCAGATCCATATAAAATTATATCTTGAACTTTTTTTGGAATTTTTTTCCATTGATCAGCCATTGAAATCTTATAATGTTTAGCAATAGATGCTAAAGTTTGTGCGTAATACAAAGACGTAGATTTAGCCCAAGGTTCAATAGCACCGTCTTGGAGGCTTTTTTTTGGGTCAGATACAACTAAATTTGGATCTACATTAAGATTATGTCCAATACCTTCACACTCTTCACATGCACCATAAGGAGAATTGAACGAAAATAGTCTTGGTTCAATTTCTTCAATAGTAAAGCCACTTTCAGGACATGAAAACTTAGAAGAAAAAGTTATCGTTTCACGTTTTCTAAATTTTTTTGGCAATGTTTCATTTTCATATTCTACTACAAGTAATCCATTTGAAAGATTTACAGCTGTTTCAACACTGTCAGCTAGTCTATTTCCTAGGTTTGAGTTGAGAATAACTCTATCTACAATTATTGAAATTTCGTGCTTAAGTTTTTTATTTAAGTTAGGAAATTCATCTATGTTTAGATATTTTCCATTAACTTTTATCTTTGTAAACCCTCTTTTTTTATAGTTTAAAATTTCTTTTTTATATTCACCTTTTCTTCCTCTAACTATAGGGGCGAGGAGATATATTGTGCTGTCTTTTGGTAATTTTTTTATTTTATCAACCATTTCACTTATTGGCTGAGATACTATGGGCTTTCCGGTGAACGGTGAGTATGGAATTCCAACTCTTGCAAATAAAACCCTCATATAGTCATATATCTCAGTTACAGTTGCAACCGTTGATCTCGGGTTTTTTGATGTATTTTTTTGTTCGATTGATATAGCTGGACTTAAACCCTCGATTAAATCCACTTTAGGTTTTTTCATTTTATCAAGAAATTGTCTTGCGTAAGAAGAAAGGCTTTCCACGTATCTTCTTTGACCTTCTGCATAAATAGTATCGAAGGCTAAAGATGATTTTCCTGACCCGGATAGGCCAGTTATAACTACTAATTTCTCTTTTGGAATTTCAAGAGAAACATTTTTTAGGTTGTGTTCTTTAGCGCCTTTTACAACGATTTTTTTCAACATATTTTTTCCTTAAAATAACATACACCTTATAATTATTAAGTAATTATGATATAAATATTTACTTTTATAAATAAATAATCAAAATTTATTCAAAATTATTATGGCTGGAAGTTTAAATAAAGTACAATTAATAGGTCGTTTAGGCGCAGACCCTGAAATTAAGCAAATGGTTAATGGGAAAAGCGTTGCAAGGCTTAGCATAGCAACTAGTCAAAGCTGGAAAGATAAATCTAGTGGAGAGAGAAAAGAAAAAACAGAGTGGCACAGGGTAGTAATATTCAATGAAGGACTTGTAAATGTAGTTCAGCAATATGTTAAAAAAGGTGCAAACGTATATGTTGAAGGTCAATTAAGTACAAGAAAATGGAAAGACGAAGCCACTGGTCAAGATAAGTATTCAACGGAAGTCGTGCTTCAAGGATATAATTCTAGTTTAACGATGCTAGATAGCAGAGCCAACAATGGCAACTCAAATCTTGTATCAGAAAACAAAAGCTCATTACCTAATGAAAATCTAAATCAAGATAGTTCAGATTTAGATGATGAAATTCCCTTTTAAAATTTCATGGATAAAAATACTGTAGAGAAAAATAAATCTTTTAAACCTATATTTGTACAAGACGAGATGAGCTCATCTTATCTATCATACGCTATGAGCGTGATTGTAAGCAGAGCTTTACCTGATGTAAGAGACGGATTAAAACCTGTTCACAGAAGAATTATATATGCCATGTATAAAGGTGGTTATGACTGGTCAAAACCTTTTAGGAAATCGGCTCGTATAGTTGGTGATGTAATTGGTAAATATCACCCTCATGGCGATCAATCAGTTTATGATGCATTAGTTAGATTAGTTCAAGATTTTTCAATGAGTGTCCCTTTGATTACAGGTCAAGGAAATTTTGGCTCAATTGATGGAGATCCTCCAGCTGCCATGAGGTATACAGAGACAAAATTAGGAAGGATCGCCCAATTTTTAACAGAAGATTTAGAAAAAAATACAGTTGTTTTTAGAAGTAATTACGATGAAACTGAGAAAGAGCCAGAAGTTCTACCTTCGCAATACCCAAATATTCTTGTTAATGGTGCAGGAGGTATCGCAGTCGGTATGGCTACAAGTATTCCACCACATAACCTAGGTGAGATAATTAATGGCACCATTGCTTACATCAACAATAAAGATATTACAATCGCACAATTAATGAAACACGTACCAGGTCCAGATTTTCCAACAGGAGGAGTTATAATTGGCAAAGATATTATCAAACAAGGATACAACAAAGGTAGAGGTTCGTTTAAAATTAGAGGTGAAATAGATTTAGAGGAAAAAAAAGGTGGTAGAGAAACTTTAATTATAAAATCGATCCCTTATCAAGTAAATAAATCTATTTTAATTGAAAAAATCGCCCAACTTGTAAGAGACAAAAAAATTGAAGGAATTAGAGATATAAGAGATGAGTCAAACAGAGAAGGAATTCGTGTAGTTATAGAATTACGAAAAGGAGTTGAGCCAGAAACAATTAGAAGATTATTATATAAACTTACAAACATAGAAAGTTCTTTTGGATTTAATACGTTAGCTATAGTTAATAACAAACCTAAAATTTTAAATTTGAAAGAATTTATATCTGAATTTTTAAAATTTAGAGAAGACACTGTTTTAAAGAGAGTAAAATTTGATTTAAAAAAAGCTGAAGAAAGAGCTCACATTTTAATTGGTTTAGCTACTGCGGTTGAAAATATTGACGAAGTAATAAAGATTATAAAAAACTCAAAAGACTCAGATGCAGCTAAAAAAAATCTTTTATCTAAAAAATGGAAAATAAAGAAAAGTATTAAATTAATCTCTACAATTGAAAATAAAAAGAATATATCAAGTTATTCTTTATCAAATGAGCAAGTTAATGCAATTTTAGAACTTAGATTACAAAAACTTACAGCTTACGGTATAGGAGAAATTGAAAGTGAAATTAATAAATTAGCTAAATTAATTATTGAATATAATAAAATTATAAATTCGAAAAAAGCACTGTATAAACTTATCGTTGATGAGCTAGAAATTATTAAAGACAAATTTTCTACACCACGTAAAACAAAAATTATTGATGCAGTGTTGAACTATAATATTGAAGAAACAATACAAAAAGAGTCAGTAGTAATAAGCATAACAAACCAAGGGTATATAAAGCGAAGTCCACTTAGCTCACTTAAAGCTCAAAAAAGAGGAGGAAAAGGTAAAACAGGTATTTCTACAAGAGAAGAAGATTTTGTTGTTCAAATTTTTACTGCTAATACACATACACCAGTGCTTTTTTTTTCTACTCAAGGACTGGTGTATAAAATTAAAGCTCATAAAATTCCTGAAGGCACCGCAGCTTCCAAAGGTAAATCTATTTTTAATATTTTACCGTTAAAAAGCCACCATTCTATAAGTTCTATAATGCCTTTACCCGAGGATGAAGCAGAATGGAAAAATTTGATGGTTGTTTTTGCTACATCTAAAGGAAATATAAGAAAAAATACCTTAGAGGATTTTGTAAATATTAATAATAGCGGTAAAATTGCTATGAAATTAGACCAGGATGATAGAATTATAGGCGTTAAAATTTGTAGAGAGGATCAAGATATTTTATTAAGTACACAATTTGGTAAATGTATTAGATTTAAATCAAAAAAATTGAGATTATTTAAAGGGAGAGCTTCAAAAGGTATTAAAGGCATTCAATTAAGTGAAAAAGACAAAGTTATATCAGTATCAATCTTAGATAATAGTAAAATAGATCCAAAAACAATTAGTAAAGACAAAAAGATAAAAAATGGAGTAGATAAGTTTATTTTATCAGTTTCAGAAAACGGATATGGCAAAAGATCATCTTACTTAGATTATAGAGTAACAAACAGAGGCGGAAAAGGTATTATAGGGATAATCAATTCACCAAGAAATGGAAATATATCATCATCTTTAGTGGTTAGTGAGTCAGATGAGATTATCTTATCTACTGACAAAGGTAGCATTATGCGTTGTGCTGTAAAAGAAATTAGAGTAGCGGGTCGAAATACCCAGGGTGTTAGAATTAAAAAATTATCTGGTAGCGAAAAAGTTGTTTCTGTGATTAAAATTGAAGACAATATACAATAATAATGAACATTGCTATTTATCCAGGAACATTTGATCCAATTACATATGGACATATAGATGTAATTAAAAAATCATTAAATGTTTTTGATAAGTTAATTGTAGCAACTACTGACAATATTAATAAGAATTACTATTTTTCTATTGAGGATAGATTAAGTATTATAAATAATTCTTTATTCAAAGATCTTAAACTAAGTAAAAATAAGATTAAAGTTGTATCTTTTGATAACCTTACAATTGATTTATGTAAAAAATTCAAAGCCAACACAATCATAAGAGGATTGAGAGCGGTATCAGATTTTGAATATGAATTTCAATTAGCTGGAATGAATAAGAAACTTAATTCAAAGATTGAAACAATGTTTTTGATGTCTGATGTTGAAAATCAGATTATTTCATCAAAGTTTGTAAAAGAAATAGCTAGTTTAGGTGGAAATATTAATAGATTTGTAACTAGATCAACAGTAAAAATGCTTAAAAATAAAATTTAATGAAAAAAAAAATCTATTTATTTATCTTATTTTTTAGTTTACTAAATACAAATATTTTTGCACAAAATAATCTTATGATTTTAAAATTATCTTATGGTGAAGTTGAAATAGAACTTTTTTCTGATAAAGCTCCCAACCATGTAAAAAGATTTAAAGAATTAGCCAATTCCGGAAAATATGATGGTGTAGTTTTTCACAGAGTTATAGATGGTTTTATGGCTCAAACAGGTGATGTTCAATATGGAAATTCAAACAGTTCAAATTTTAATCTGTCTTTAGCAGGAACAGGCGGATCTGATTTACCAAATCTTAAAGCAGAGTTTAATGATATAGCTCATACAAGAGGAATTATTTCAGCTGCAAGGTCAGCTGATCCAGATAGTGCTAATAGTCAATTTTTTATTTGCTTTGACGCTGCACCTCATCTAGATAGACAATACTCAGCTTTTGGTAAAGTAATAAAAGGTATGGAATTTATAGACATGATTAAAAAAGGTGATCCTAATAGTGGTGCAGTTCCGAACCCTGATAAAATAATTTCTATAAAATCAAAATAATTCTAAATGCCAGGCAAAGAATTTTCATTTGAGTTAATCACTCAAGATGATAAAGCAAGACTTGGAAAAATTTATACACCAAGAGGTTCAATCGATACACCTGCTTTTATGCCAGTAGGTACTCAAGGGACTGTAAAAGGAATATTTACTGACGATATTAAAAAGACAAACACACAAATTATTCTAGGCAATACTTATCATTTATTACTTAGGCCTGGGATTAAAACACTAAATAAATTTAATGGACTTCACAATTTTATGAATTGGGACAAACCAATATTAACCGACTCAGGAGGTTATCAAATAATGTCTTTGTCTAAATTTAATAAAATAGATTTAAAATTGGGTGCTATTTTTAGTTCTCATATTGATGGAAAAAAAATAATTTTAAGTCCAGAAAAAAGTATTCAAGTTCAAAAATCTATTAATTCAGACATTATAATGGTTTTAGATGAATGCCCAAAATTAACTACTAACAAAAAAGTTTTATCTAAAGCTATTGAAGTTTCAACGAATTGGGCTAAGAGAAGCAAAACTGAATTTGGAAACAATAAAGCCAAAGGTCTTTTTGGGATTGTACAAGGTGGATTATATAAAGATCTTAGAATTGAAAGTATAGAAAAATTAATTGAAATTGGATTTAATGGATATGCAATGGGTGGACTCGCAGTTGGTGAAAAACAAAATGAAATGTTTAAGATTTTAAATGAAACTACAGATTATCTTCCCAAAGAAAAACCAAGATACCTCATGGGCGTGGGTACTCCTTCAGACATTTTAGGAGCAGTTAAAGAGGGTATTGACATGTTTGATTGCGTAATGCCAACGAGATCTGGCAGGACAGGTTTAGCATTTACATGGCAAGGCAAAGTTAATTTAAAAAATTCTAAATATCAAAACGATAAATCTCCTTTAGATGAGAATTGCAAATTAAGAGAACTTGGTAAATATTCAAAAAGTTATTTGAATCACCTCATCAAATCTAATGAAATGATGGCATCAATGCTTATTTCTTTGCATAATATATATTTTTATCAACAATTTATGCGGGAAATTCAAAAGAGTATTCAGAATGGCACATTCCAATTATTTTACAAAAAATATATAAATTTATTTGATTAATTATTTGAATTTTTAATTAATAAGTATATAAAACAACATTCTTTGAGGGCCCTTAGCTCAGTTGGTAGAGCACCTCCCTTTTAAGGAGGGTGTCGATGGTTCGAGTCCATCAGGGCTCACCAATAATTAACTTTTTATTGGTGGATATTTTATAATAACTTCAGTTATCCATTTTTCTAAATTTTCTATCCTTTTTTTACTGCTTGGGTGCGTACTTAAAAAAACAGGCGGTTCTTTCCCTTTGTTTTTTTCGCTCATTCTTTGCCAAAGTTTTACGGACTCTCTAATATCGTAACCTGATAAAGAAGAGAAAATTAGTCCTAAATAATCTGCTTCAGTCTCTTGTTTTCTGCCAAAAGGATTCATAATTCCCAATTGAAAGATATCTAAACCAGTATTTTGACCTACTGTATTTCGTGTTCTATTTATTGCACCACCTAAAAAAATATCAGCCACAGTAGTACCTAGATTAATAGTCATAGCGTGACTCATTCTTTCCAAAGAATGTCGAGCAACAGCATGAGCAATTTCATGACCCATTACAATTGAAAGAGCATCAGTATTTTGTGTAACTTTTAACAATCCAGTATATACTGCAATCTTACCTCCAGGCATGCACCAAGCATTAACTACCTTATCATTATCAACGAGCACATAATCCCAACCAAAATTCTTAGTAGGATCTTCTTTACCTTGTTTTTTAAAAAAAGTACTGACAGCAAATTCCATTTTTTTTCCTATTTCTCTTATTTCATTTAATTGGGATCCGCTTGTAATTAGTTTTGATTTTCTTCTAAAATTTTCATATGCAGATGCAGACTGTCTATTTATACGACCTTCTGAAATAATACTTAGTTGTTTCCTCTCAGTAATTGGAACCGTTGTACAAGATGGCATTAATAATGAGCAACAACTGCACCCAAAATAGCCAAGAAATTTTCGTCTATTTATGTTATACATTTAAGATTCATGATTTTAAATAATAAATTATTAATTGCAATTTTTATCTTAATCTTAATCTTTATTATTTATTCAAGTTATTCATAAATTATATTCAATGACTGATAAAAATATCAAAAAATCTATCTTTTCTAAAATTAGAAACAATTTTATAGCAGGTATCGTAGTATTGATACCAATTGGGATAACATTATATTTAACATTATTCTTAATTAGAATTTCAGGAAAAATTATTCCAAGAGAAATCAACCCCAATAATTATCTTCCTTTTGATATACCAGGTGTTGAAATATTGATGGCGTTAATTATTATAACCCTTACCGGTTGGCTGTCGCTTTCTTTTTTAGGAAAAAAATTTTTTGAATATTTTAATAATATTTTAAAGAAAATTCCTATACTTAGAACTATTTATTCTGCCATAGGCCAAATGACAGAAAGTTTTGCTAAACCTGATAATAAGCAAAAAAGTGTAGTCCTATTAGAATATCCTAGAAAAGGAGTTTGGGCTGTAGGCTTTGCCACAAAAGAAAACGAAGGATTAATTAAAAATAAAATAAAAGAGGATATTATTAATGTTTTTG
Source organism: uncultured Pelagibacteraceae bacterium (assembly GCA_902594835.1). Taxonomy (GTDB): domain Bacteria; phylum Pseudomonadota; class Alphaproteobacteria; order Pelagibacterales; family Pelagibacteraceae; genus Pelagilacustribacter. The sequence goes on from CACJNX010000001.1 coordinate 82,822, forward strand.
TTCCTACAACCCCAAACCCCACAAGTGGTTTTTTGTTAATGGTTCCTAAAAAAGATTTGATTTATTTAGATGTAACTTTTGAACAAGCTTCGAAATTTATAGTTTCAGCCGGCACTACAAATATAGATTAAAATTCTTTAATATTTATAATTTCAGCTTTATCAAAAAGCTTTAATAAAAATGAATATTTTGTATGATTTATCTCATTAATATGATTTTTTACGTAATATTCAGCTAACTTAAATAAATTTTCATGTTTAACAGGGTCGGCAAATTTAAAATTTTTAATACCGCTTTGCTGATATCCTATTAAATCTCCAAATCCTCTTAATTTAAGATCTTCTTCTGCTATAAAAAATCCATCATCAGATTTTTTAAGGATTTTAATTCTTTTAATTGCGTTTTTGCTTAAGCTTTCTTTAAACAATAAAATACACGTTCCTTGTTTTTTTCCTCTTCCAACTCTTCCTCTTAATTGGTGTAACTGAGCGAGACCAAATTTATTTGCATTTTCAATAATGATCAAATTAGCGTTAGGAAAATCAATACCGACCTCAATTACAGTGGTAGAAACAAGTATTGATATTTTTTTATCTAAGAATTTTTCTAGAATTTTTTGCTTTTCTTCTTTATCTAGACCACCATGGATTAGACCAACTTTATTCTTGAATTTTTTTTCGATTATTTCAAATTTTTTTTTTGCTGATGAGTAGTCTAAAAAAGATGATTCTTCGATTAAAGGGCAAACCCAAAAAATCTGATTATCATCCTCAATTTGTTTTTTAATAAAAGGCCAAATCTCATTTATTTTTTTTTCAGGTTTACTTAACGTTATTATTCTTTTTCTTTTTGCTGGCTTTTCAATAATTTTTGAAATATCCATATCTCCGTAAAGTGACATCATCATAGTTCTAGGTATTGGAGTTGCTGACATGAGCAGAACATCACATTCATCACCACCTTTTTTAGCTAGATCACTTCTTTGTTTAACACCAAATTTGTGTTGTTCATCTATTACTGCTAAACCTAGTTTTCTAAAGTTAATTTTTTTTTGAAAAAGTGCGTGAGTTCCAATTAATAAATCAGTTTTACCATTTGATAAATTAGAATTAATTTCTTTTCTATTTTTATATTCTGTTTTCCCAGTTAAAAAATCTATTTTTATATCAACATCTTTAAAAATTTTTTTTGAAAGTTCATAATGTTGTTTAGCTAATATCTCAGTTGGACTCATAAACGTACATTGGTAACCACTTTTAATAATATTTATCATTGCCAATAAAGATACAATTGTTTTACCTGAACCAACATCACCTTGAATTATTCTAAACATTCTATTGTGACTCATTAAGTCCAAATTTATTTCTTTTAAAACACTCTTTTGACTATTAGTAAGTTCGAACGGTAACTTTTTAATTATTGTTTCTGCTGTTTTATTATTAAATTTTTTTGGAATTTTTTTTTTTTTAATTCTGTTTCTATTTTCTGATAGTGCTAAAAAATTAGCGCAGAGTTCATCAAACACAATCCTCCTGAAGCTTTTAGAATTATAATCTTTAGACGCATTAAAATTATGTAAATTAGAAATACTTTTATTCCAACCAATTAAATTATTTTCCTTAATAAAATTTTCGTCCAACCAATCATCTACGATGGGTAGATTTTTGATTACCTGTTCACTTATTGATCTATATTTTTTTTCATTAATTCCCTTAGTAAGATTGTATTTTGGAATATTTTTCACAACATAATCTTGATTTTCTAATTTGGTTACATAATCTGGATTTGTAATTTGGTATTTTTTATTAAAATAATTGATTTTACCACTGACTATTAACCACTCATTCACAGGAAATAGTTTTCTTAAATAACCCTCACGACTGTTAAAATAAACAATATCAATAATTCCAGTCTCATCTTCACAAATTATTTTATTTGGTAAGTTTCTTATTCTTGGAAAACTTAATTTTTTTACTTTTACTTTTATCGATTGAATCTTGCCAACCTCTAATTCGTTTAATTTTGAAATTATTGACCTATCAGTTTCCGAATAAGGTAAATTTAAAATTATATCTTTGATTTTTTCTATTTTCTTTTTTTTTAAATATTTTGATAATTGAGGCCCAACCCCTTTAAGTTTATTTACTTCATTAAAAATAAAATCTTTTTTCATTAAATGACTAAAATATGTATAATATAAATTTATGAACAATAAATTAGAAATATTTAAAAAAAAATTAATTTATAGAGCCGGTTACAGAGGAACAAAAGAAATGGATATATTATTAAGTTCTTTTGTTAATAAATATATTAACACTTTTGATGAAAGCCTGTTAGTTGAATTAGAAGAATTTCTAAATTTTGAAGATGAAATAATATTAAATTACTATCAAAAAGATATAATTCAAAAAAAGATTGACGAAAATAGAGTTTCAAAGATATTTAAAAAATATAAAATTTAATGGCGGAGAGGGTGGGATTCGAACCCACGAACGAGTTGCCCCGTTGCTGGTTTTCAAGACCAGTGCTTTCAACCGCTCAGCCACCTCTCCTTGAAATAAATTAAGGTACTTAATACTATCAAAGAGGTTAAATAACAATATTTAAGTAGCGCTAAGTTCAACTAGTTAATAAGTATTAATTATGATAATTAGAAAAATGTTTAAATTAATTCTAAATTTATTATTTTTACATTTTTTTATTACGACTACCTGTATTGCAAATGAAGATTTTGCAACATGGTTGGATAAATTTCAAACAAGAGCTATTAACTCAGGTATCTCAGATAAAGTTGTTAAAGATATAATGGGTAATGCTAAATTTTTACCTAAAGTAATTGAGTACGATCGTTATCAACCGGAATTTTACGAGGATACTTTTACCTACATAAAAAAAAGATCATCAAATCGAAAAATTAAAGAAGGAATAAAATTATACAAGAAAGAAAAGTTAATAATCGAAACTGTTGAGAAAGATTTTGATGTAGAAAAAGAATTATTATTAGCTTTAATGGGTATCGAAACTAATTTTGGAAAATATTTAGGCAAAATGGACATAATTTCTTCTTTAGCAACACTTAGTTACGATAAACGTAGAAGTGAGTTTTTTACGAAGGAGTTATTAATACTTTTAAAACTTGTAGATAAAAAGATTATAGATAAAAATATTTTATATGGTTCCTGGGCAGGCGCATTTGGCAATTTTCAATTCATGCCAAGAACTATAAAAAATTACGCAATTGATTATAATAAAAATAAGACAATTGAACTTAAAAAAATTGAAGATTCGTTTGCATCTGCAGCTAATTATCTAAAAACTATAGGTTGGAAAAAAAATCAACCATGTTTTTATAAAATAGATTTAAAAGACAACATACCAAAAAAATATTTAAATTCCTCTGCAAGAAATATTAAAAATAAAAAACAAATTTCTTTTTTAAAAAAATATATAAAAGATTTTGACAAACTTGATATTAAAGATAATCTTAAAGCCGCCATTATTATACCAGATAAAGATATTATTCCTGGAGCAGAAACATTAAATCCAGCATATATAATTTTTGAAAATTATGAAAAAATTTTAAATTGGAATAGATCTTTAAGATTTGCTCTAGCTGTATGTACATTAAAAGAAAGTTTCAAAAATGAGATTTAGATTTCTCTTTCTGTTTGTTTTATTTATATCTTGTTCATCTCAATTAACGACTTTTAATCAGGCAGAAACTTACACATCCAAAGGATTTGCTTATATCTATAATAATAATGATTTTGAAAAAAAAATTATTAAAGGTCGAATGAATAACGAAATTATGCAAATTTCCCATCAAAATTTAAAAACTGGAACATTAATAAAAATCTCAAATCCTAAAAATAAAGAAAGTCTTGTATTAAAAAATGTTAAGAGAATAAGATATCCAGATTTTTATAAGATCTTAATAACTAAACCAGTTGCAGAAAAACTTAATTTAAATCTGCAATTACCAATAATAGAAATAATTGAAATAAAAAAAAATAAATCTTTTGTCGCTAAAAAGGCAAAAATATATAATGAAGAAAAAAAGATTTCCTCAAAAGCTCCGGTTGACACTGTAAAAATTTCTAATATTTCTAAAAATAAAATTAAAAATTCACCAAAAAAAAAAGAAAATATTTACATACTTGTAGGTACTTTCTTCTCAATAGATACTGCTGTTTTCTTAAAAAAAAGAATCATCAAAGATGTGCCAGATTTAGATTCTCAAAAACTTAAAATAAAAAAGATAAACAATAAAGAAACACAAGTTATTTCAGGTCCATATACCTCTGTTAATTTAGTAAAAAATGATTACATTAAGTTAAAAAGTTTTGGATTCGAAGAACTGGATATTTTTACCAATGAATAAATTTTTTCTCATAATTGCCTTTTTGATACATTTAAGTTCAACTTTATTTGCTAATCCTAATATTCCGGCTCGTACAGGAATTCTTGTTGATTACCACTCAGACGAAGTGCTCTTTGAATTAGACGCTGATAGTCAAATTTATCCAGCCTCTATGACAAAAATTATGACAGCGATTATTGCATTTGAATTACTTAAAGAAAATAAATTATCCTTAGATGATGAATTTGTAGTTTCAGAAAATGCATGGAGACTTTCACAAGCTGGCTACTCGTCAATGTTTATTATGATTAATGATCAAGTAACTGTAGAAGATTTATTAAAGGGTATTATTATAGCTTCCGGTAATGATGCATGTATAGCTTTAGCTGAAGGGATAGCTGGATCAGAAGAAAACTTTGCAGACATGATGAATGAAAAAGCTGGTGAAATAGGCATGACTTCCACTAATTTTACAAATTCTTCAGGTATTAATGATCCCGATAATATTTCAACAGTAAGAGATATTGCTCTTATGAGCAAATATTTAATTCAAAATTATCCTATACTTTATGAATTATTCGCAGAAAAAACATTTACATGGGATAGAACTGGAGGTGAACCGATTAAACAGGGTAATCGAAACCCACTATTGTATAAAAATGTAGGAGTTGATGGAGTAAAAACAGGTTATTTAGCAGTTGAAAAATATTCATTAGCTAGTTCAATGTTAAAAAAAGAGAGAAGGTTAATTGCGGTTGTATCTGGATTTGAAACAAAAAAAACACGTAGTTCAGGGTCATTAAAACTTTTGAATTGGGGATTTAGGAATTCTAATACATACGAAATTTCAAAAAAAGAGGAAACTACTTTTGAACTTGATGCGTGGTTAGGAAAAAAAGATAAAGTTTTAGCCACAACTAAAGAAGACCTTTATGTAACAGTGAACAAAAAAAATTTTAGGCATTTAACTGTTTCAATAGAGTATGAAGGACCAATTACTGCCCCAATAAACAAAGGAGCTAAAGTAGCAGAAATTACAGTCTCAAATAAAGATAAAATAATTAAGAAAATGCCACTGTATGCTGCTGAAGATTTAAAAAAAGTAAATTTTTTTAAAAGCTTACTTACTTCTCTAAATTATTTGATTTGGGGAGATGTATAAAAAAAAACCCTTTTTTATTGTTTTTGAGGGTGTAGAGGGTTGTGGAAAATCCTATCAAAGCAAAAAACTCTTTAATAAATTAAAAAAGAATAAAATAGATGCTATATTAACAAGAGAACCCGGTGGCACAAAAAGCTCTGAGTTAATTAGAAATTTAATTTTAAAAGATTATTTTTCAAAAAATTCAAAAGAAAAATTTGATAAATATACTGATACCCTTCTTTATCTTGCTGCTAGAAATGAACATATAATAAATAAGATAAAACCTGCTTTACAAAAAAAGAAGGTTGTTATTTGCGATAGATTTATAGACTCAACTTTAGCATATCAAGTTTATGGTAAAAAGGTGGATATAAATTTCATAAATAATATACATAAAAAAATACTTGGAGACCTTAAACCTAATCTTGTCTTTGTTTTGAAGGTTTCTGAAAAATCATCAAGGACAAGACTCAAAAAAAGAAAGACTAAAAATAGATATGATAACTTTTCAAAATCATTTTACGCTAAAGCTCAAAAATCTTTTATTAAGATTGCAAAAGATAAAAAAAATTATTTTATTTTAGAATCCTCATCCAATGACAATACTCTTCAAGAAAAAATTTTTGATATTGTAAATAAACATTTGAATATTTAATGGATTTCCCAATATATTTTGACTCTAAAAATTCTTTAAATCTATTTGGTTTAGAAAAAGATTTTAATTTTTTATCAAATCTGTTCTCATCAAAGAAATTACCCAAGGTATTAATGTTAAGCGGCTTAAAAGGTTGCGGTAAATCAACATTAATAAATCATTTTCTCTTTTCGATTTTTGATACGCCTAATTACAATAAAGACAAGTTTAAAATATCAGAATCATCGATATTATTAAAACAAATAAAAAATAATATTTTTCCAAATATTATTTATTTACAAGGTTCTGATTTTGAAAATATCAAAGTCGAAAATATACGAAATTTAAAATCAAAAATTCTTCAATCATCTATTATCAATAAAGAAAGATTTATAATTTTAGATGATGTTGAATTATTTAATACTAATAGTCTCAACGCTTTGCTTAAAATAATTGAAGAACCAAGTAAAAA
>CACJNX010000002.1 GCA_902594835.1 uncultured Pelagibacteraceae bacterium
GAATTTTAATTGAAAATTATGCAGGCAAATTACCTTTTTGGCTCTCACCAATACAAGCAGTTGTGTGTCCAATTGCCGAAGAGAACAATGAATATGTAAAAAAGTTATTTGAAGATTTATTTAAAGAAGGTATAAAATGTGAAATGGATTTAAGAAATGAGAAAATTAATTATAAAGTAAGAGAACATTCTCTGGCGAAAGTTCCATATATTATTGTTTGTGGAAAAAAAGAAGTTTCAAACAATACTGTGACTATAAGAAAACTAGGTTCAGAAAAACAAGAAATAATGAAAAGAGAAGATTTAATTAAAAATATGCTTTCCTCAAATAAGTTGCCTTTAAACTAAGTGTCAAACTTTAAACCCAATTATTTTCAAAGAAGAAGTAAACCTCAAGGACCAAAAGCCAATGAGAGGATAAGAGCTTTAGACGTTCAAGTCATTGGAAGCGATGGAGGAAACCTTGGTGCGATGCCTCTTAATAAAGCTATCGAATTAGCAAAACAGGAGGGACTAGATTTAATCGAAATCTCACCTAATGCAAATCCACCTGTATGTAAAATTATGGATATGGGAAAATATAAATATGATCTTCAGAAAAAAGCTAATCAAGCCAAAAAAAAACAAAAAACTGTTTCATTAAAAGAGATAAAATTGAGACCAGGCACAGAAACACATGACTATAATTTTAAAATTAAAAATGCTAAAAAATTTATATCCAAGGGAAATAAAGTTAAATTTACAGTAAAATTTAAAGGCAGAGAAATGCAGCATACTGAACTAGGCAAAGATTTAATGAATAAAATCATCGAGGAAACAAAAGATATTGCTAAAATTGAGAGCAAGCCTAAATTTGAAGGTAGACAGATGGTAATGATAATTCAACCTCTCTAAATCACCAATATTATCATCTTGTAAACATTTATTAATGCCTATATAAGTCCGAAATATTTTATGCCAAAACTTAAAACAAAAAGCTCAGCAAAAAAAAGATTTAGATTTACTGCTTCAGGTAAAATAAAAATGCCTCAAGCCGGTAAGAGGCATGGTATGATCAAGCGGACAAACTCACAAATTCGAAAACAAAGAGGCACTACAATTATGACTAAACAAGACTCAAAGATTGTCAAATCGTATATGCCATATAACTTAAGAGGATAATATGGCTAGAACAAAACGCGGTGTAGTTAGTAGAGCGAAACATAAAAAAGTTTTAAAGACAGTTAAAGGGCAAAGAGGTAGAAGAAAAAATACAATTCGAATTGCTCGTCAAGCAATGGAAAAAGCGATGCAATATGCTTACCGAGATAGAAAAGCAAAAAAAAGAGAATTTAGATCATTGTGGATACAAAGAATTAATGCCGGAGTTAGAGCTGAAGGGTTGACCTATGCGAAATTTATCAATGGTTTAGCTAAATCAAAAATTAAGTTAGATAGAAAAGTTCTAGCAGAGCTTGCTTATAATAATCCTGAAGTCTTTAAATCAGTAGTAAAAAAGGTTCAATCCTCCCTATCTTAAAAGGGTCTTTGATTTAATCTCAACTTAATATAAAAAATCAATTATCCAATGAGTGATTTAGATAAAATAAGTTCAGTATTTAATGCAAAGATTGACTCTGTAAAAACAAAAGACGATCTTCAAAATATTAAGACAGAATTTTTTGGTAAAAATGGTCAAATTACCCAACAGTTCAAATATTTAGGATCTTTAGATCCAGAAAAAAGAAAAGAGTTTGCTTCAAATTTAAACAGAATTAAAGATGATCTTTCTCATCAATTAGAGCAGAAAAATATTGAAATTGAAACTAGCGAAATAAATGAAAAACTTAAAAATGAAAAAGTTGACGTTACTTTACCGATTAGGCCTGAACGATTGGGAAAAATTCACCCAGTCTCACAAGTCATAGATGAGATATCTTCTATATTTTCAGAAATAGGCTTTTCAGTTGCTGAAGGTCCTGATGTTGAGTCCGAATATAATAATTTTACAGCATTAAACACTCCAGATGATCATCCTGCTAGAGATATGCATGATACCTTTTATTTAGAAGAAAATAAAAAAATATTGTTAAGAACTCATACATCGCCAGTTCAAATTAGAACAATGTTATCTAGTAAACCACCTTTTAAAATAATTGTACCTGGGAGAACTTATAGATGTGACAGTGATCAAACTCATGCTCCAATGTTTCATCAGCTTGAAGGTCTTCACATTGATAAAGGTATTACAATGGGACATCTCAAAGGTTGTCTTGATTATTTTATAAAAGAGTTTTTTGAAGTTAAAAATGTGAAAATGAGATTTAGACCAAGTCATTTCCCTTTTACCGAACCTTCAGCAGAAGTTGATATTGGATATAAAATTGAAAAAGGAAAAATTGTTATTGGAGAAGGTGATAAATGGTTAGAGATTTTAGGATGTGGAATGGTTCATCCCAATGTTTTAAAAAATGTAAAAATAGACACAAAAAAATATCAGGGATTTGCATTTGGGATAGGCATTGATCGTTTAGCAATGTTAAAATATGGGATTAATGACCTTAGAGCTTTCTTTGAAGCAGACTATAGATGGTTAAGCCATTTTGGATTTGACCCATTAGATGTTCCAACAAATTATAGAGGGTTAAGTAAATGATTATTACAATCCCTTGGCTTAAAGAACATCTCAAAACATCAGCTAAAGAAAGTGAGATTATTGATCGGCTTATAAATATCGGACTTGAAGTTGAAGGTATCAAAGAAAACTCCGGGGAGATGGGCAAGTTTAAAATTGCAAAGGTTTTAAAAGCGGAAAAACATCCAAATGCTGATAAATTAAAAGTTTGTGATGTAACAATAGGCGGGAATGAAATTTTAAAAGTTGTTTGTGGAGCGCCTAATGCAAGAGAGGGTCTTATTACAATTTATGCACCTCCAGGCGCGATAATACCTAAAACTAATTTTGAATTAAAGGTTGCTAAAATAAGAGGAGTGGAGTCGAGAGGAATGCTTTGTTCTGAAAGTGAATTGAACTTATCAAACGAAAGTGAAGGGATTATCGAACTTAAAAATAAAGAGAAAGAAATAGGAAAAAGTTATTTTAAAAGTAGCTCACAAAAGGCTATTGATATTTCCATAACCCCTAACCGTGCTGATTGCTTAGGTGTTAGAGGTATCGCAAGAGATCTTTCATCGGCAGGAGTTGGAAAATTAATACAACCAAAGAGAAAAAAAATTAAACAAAATGCAAAACACCAAATTAAAACATCAATTACCAAAGAAAAAAATCAAGGATGTGATAGCTTCGGAAGCTGTTACATAAAAAATATTACTAATAAAGAAAGTCCTGAATGGCTTAAAAATAAATTAATCGCACTGGGTCTAAAACCTATCTCTGCTGTAGTGGATATCACTAACTATGTGATGTTTGACCTTAATAGACCATTACATGCTTATGATGCAGATAAAATTAACACAGAAATTATAGTTAGAAACGCCAAAGAAGGTGAGATGTTAGAGGCATTAGATAATAAAAAATATAAATTAAAAAAAGACATGTGTGTCATCTCTGATAAATCTGGCGTTCTTGGGCTAGGTGGAATTATTGGAGGAACATCTACCTCTACTGAATTAGATACGAAAAATATACTTTTAGAAGCTGCTTATTTCAGCCCATCTTCAATAAGAAAAACAGCTAGAGTCCTTAATATAAATACAGACGCTAAGTACAGATTTGAAAGAGGAATTGATCCTAACTCGATTAAAGAAGGGCTAGAACTTGCAACTGAACTAATTTTAAAAATTTGCGGAGGTGAAGCAAGCAAGTTTCAAATTACTGGAAAAATGAAACAAAAAAATAAAATAATTAACTTTCAAGTAGAAAAATTTGAAAAACTAATTGGCATTTCAATTACTGCTAATGAAATTGATAATATTTTATCCTCTTTAGGTTTTAAATGTAAAAAAAGTCAAAAAGCTATAAAAGTAGAAGTACCAAGCTGGAGACCAGACGTGAGTTTAGACGAAGATTTGATTGAGGAGCTCATTCGGATCAAAGGATTCAATAATATAAAATTAATTGAACCAAGCAAAAACAGAAATCAAGATACGTTAAACTTTAAGCAAAAACTATTTCACTTATCACAAAGATCTTTAGCTTCCAAAGGCTATATGGAAATAGTTACTTGGTCTTTTACTGACTCAAAGATTGATAAACAATTTTCAAAAGGTGAAAAAGAAATTCCAATATACAACCCTATTTCTTCTGATCTAGATGTTTTAAGAAGATCAGTTTTCTCAAATTTGGTTATATATTTAAAAAAGAATCAAGATAGAGGTTACGAAGACTTATCTTTATTTGAAATTGGCCCAACATTTTTTGGAAAAAATCCAGGTGAACAACAGATTGTTATTGGAGGTTTAAAATCTGGGAAAATAAATAGAAAGAGCTGGCTAGACAAAGAAAGAAATGTAGATGTTTTTGATATTAAAAGTGATGTAATAAAAACTTTGGTTGAACTTGGAATAGAAGAAAAAAATCTTTTTGTTAGTGATAATACAAAGCATAGTTATCATCCAGGTAGATCAGGATCGATAACATTAAAATCAGAAAAAGGGCCACATTTAGCTTATTTTGGTGAAATACATCCAGCAATCATTAAGAACTTAGATTGCAAAGATAAAAATATTTTTGGATTTGAAATATTTTTAAAAAATATCCCTGAACCAAACAAAAAATTACGACAAAGCAAAAAAAGCTTTCAAGCTTCAGATTATCAGAAATCAGAAAGAGATTTTGCTTTTGTCATAGATAAAATTTTTAAAATAGGTATGTTAGAGAAAATTATAAGAGAAGTAGATGAAAATTTAATTCAAAACGTATCTACTTTTGATGTGTATGAGGGAGAAAATATTCCAAAAGATAAAAAGTCAGTTGCGATTAATGTAACTTTACAGGCCATCGATAAAACTTTATCAGAAAATGATTTAGACGATATTAGTAAAAAAATTATTGATACAGTAAGTAAAAAAACTGGCGCTACAATTAGGTCCTAATGTCAGATATAAAAAGAATACGTAATTTCTCTATAATTGCGCATATTGATCACGGTAAGTCAACAATAGCTGATCGAATTATCCATAAATGTGGAGGGTTAACTGATCGTGAAATGAAACAACAAGTTCTTGACTCAATGGACATTGAAAGAGAGAGAGGAATTACAATTAAAGCGCAAACTGTAAAACTCAATTACAAAGCAAAAGATGGTGAAGATTATATATTAAATATTATCGATACGCCTGGTCATGTAGATTTTGGCTATGAGGTAAGTCGATCTTTATCAGCATGTGAAGGATCTCTTTTAATTGTTGATAGCACTCAAGGAGTAGAGGCTCAAACATTAGCAAATGTCTATCAAGCTTTAGAAATTAATCATGAGGTAATACCGATTTTGAATAAAATAGATTTACCTGCTTCAGATATCGAAAAAACAAAAACTGAAATTGAGGATGTTGTTGGAATTGAGACAATGAATGCTATTTCTTGTTCTGGTAAAACTGGAGAAGGAATAGATGAAATATTGGAAGCAATTATTAACAAATTACCTGCTCCAAATGGGGTTATTGATGAAAAATTAAAATGTTTATTAGTAGATAGCTGGTATGACAGCTATCTCGGCGTAGTAATTCTGGTCAGAGTCATCAACGGTAAATTAAAAAAAAATATGAAAATAAAATTAATGTCAAATGATCAAGAATATGTAGTGGAAAAAGTAGGTGTATTTACTCCTAAACCAAATGATATAAAGGAATTAAGTTCTGGAGAGATAGGATTCATTATCACAGGGATTAAATCTCTATCGGAAACAAAAGTTGGAGACACTATTTGTGATGCTAGCGCACCTATTGATAAACCTCTCCCAGGTTTTAAACCAAGTAAACCCGTCGTATTTTGCGGACTCTTCCCAGTTGATAGTTCTGAATATCAAAAACTGAAAGATGGTTTAGCAAAATTAAAACTTAATGACGCAAGTTTTTCTTATGAGCCAGAGTCATCTAGCGCTTTAGGATTAGGTTTTAGGTGTGGATTTCTAGGTTTGCTACATCTTGAAATAATTACGGAAAGACTAGAGAGAGAATTTGATGTTAATTTAATTACAACGACACCAGGAGTAATATATAAAGTTCACAAAACTAAGGGTGAGGTTTTAGATTTGCAAAATCCATCCAACATGCCTGATCCATCTCAAATTGAAAAAATAGAGGAACCTTGGATTAAATCTACAATTATCACACCAGATGAATATTTAGGATCAATTATAAAAATTTGTCAGGACAAAAGGGGAATTCAAACAAATTTAAGCTACTCAGGTAAAAGAGCAGTTTTATCCTATGATTTGCCACTAAATGAAGTCGTATTTGATTTTAATGATAAATTAAAATCTATCTCGAGTGGCTATGCAAGTTTCGATTATGAAATTTCTGGTTACAGAGAAGGAGATCTAGTTAAACTTGGTATTCTGGTAAACTCAGAACCAGTTGATGCATTAGCTATGATTATTCATAAAGATTTTGCGCAGTCTACTGGTAGGCAAGTTTGTGAAAAATTAAAAGATTTAATACCAAGACACAATTTCATGATTCCAGTTCAAGCAGCTATCGGAGGAAAAATTGTAGCTAGAGAGTCTATAAAGGGATTTAAAAAAGACGTTTTAACAAAAATACATGGTGGTGGGGCCACTGATCGAAAAAGAAAACTTTTAGAAAAACAAAAAAGAGGTAAAGCTAGATCAAAACAATTTGGTAAAGTTGAGATACCTCAAGAGGCTTTTATAGGAGTTCTAAAGATAAATAAAGACGCATAATGAAAAAAAAATTATTTATTTTCTCTAATGAAAGCATTTCTATAGAAGATAATAAATTTTTTTGTGATAACCTAGATTTGAAATCGACACCAGAAGGTTTAAATAAAAAATTTGAGGTAAATTTACTAGGTAGAAAATCAGTTAAAAAGCGATCACACGAAATAAAGATTAAACGAATAAAAGTATTTAATAATATTTTTTCTTACTTATCAGATGTAAAGAGTGCATCCAAAAATTTAGACTCTAAATTTTTGATAATTTCTATTTCTCCTTACACTTTCTTAATTTCTCTATTTCTTAAAATCCTAGGACAAAAACCGATAGTTTATTTGAGAAGTGATGGTTATGGTGAATACAAAGCGATACTTGGAAGAATTGGATCTCTAATCTATCATTTTATGTTTAGCATTACTGGCGCAATTTCAAATTTAATAAGTTGTAGAGATTATATTCTTTATGGAAAAAAAGGAAAACTTATAAACCCATCTCAATTAGACTCTGTTTGGTTAAGGCAACCCAAGAATATTGAAATAAGAAATTTTAAATTGTTATATGTTGGAAGAATTAGAGTTGAGAAAGGAATTTTTGCTCTAGCTGAGTTAATTAGAAATAAAAGAGACATCTCTTTGACAGTTATTGGCGCAGAAAAAGGAAGCTCAAATAAAATAAATCAAAGCAATATTAAAATTCTTCCCACACAAAGTAATAAAACCAAATTAATAAAATATTATGATGATCATAATATCTTTGTTTTACCTTCATTTACAGAAGGTCACCCAATGGTTTTGTTGGAAGCCTTAGCTAGAAGAAGGCCTGTAGTTATTTTTGATGAAATTAAACATGTCATTGGAGACAAAAAAGGAATTTTTGTTTCAAAACGAAATTTTCTTAGTTTTTTAGGAACTTTAAATAATATTAAAAAAAATTATAAAAAGATTCAAAAAGATATGAAAAAAAATAAGCTTCCAACCAATAAAGAGTTCATAGATAAATTCATTAAACTTATTGATGATTTTGATTAGGAGAGGTGGCCGAGTGGTTGAAGGCGCACGCTTGGAAAGCGTGTAAACGGGAAACCGTTTCGAGGGTTCGAATCCCTCTCTCTCCGCCATTTAAATAAGACTCAAATTGCACACATTAAAAGAGTCGTTTGCTTGTAAAACTAGTCCATTATGAGTCGTTGGGTTCCTTTTCTAGTGTTGGTCGACTCACGAAATGATAAAAGTGCGTAATTCAAAATGATTATGATTCGTTTTGATTTTTTATTAATAAAAAAAGGGGGATAACATGAAAGCAATCTCAGGATTAACTTCAATGTTTGACAGCTTAACAAAAGTAGTAGTTTCATTACTTGCGTTAGGTATCGCTGTAAGTCTATTAGGTGGAAATGTTCCATTTGTAGGTGAAATAGCTGGTAACATTATAAGTCTAGTACAATCTTTAGGTGATGCAGGAATAGTTGGATTAATCGCAGCTATAATCATCCTAAACTTGTTTAAGTAGTAAACAACTAAAGCTACTTCCCTCGAATTAGCTTTTTATATAGCCGCCCTAAGTTTATAATTAGGGCGGTTAAAAAAAAGGAAAAAAATATGCTTAATTGGGTTTCAACATTAACAAAATATTTAAACAAATTTTTAGAATTAGGGATACTGTTACTAGCCGTTTCAGTAATAGCAGAGATTTTATTTGGACCGAATGTAGCTTTTTTTGGTTCTCAGGTAACAAAAAATTTAATTAATTTACTTAATGCTTTAGGTGAGCAAGGCATTGCAGCTTTAATAATAGTTTTTGCTGTAATATTTGCATACAGAAAAATATTAAAATAATTAAGGTGTTAATATCCACATACAACCTAAAAGAGTCTTAAATTTATTTTAAGAATCAGATACATTATTTACAAGGGCAGCGGAGGGAGACTGAAGCTGCCTTTGCTTTTTAAAGCCTTTTAATTCCAATTACTTTTAGTTTAGCAGTTCGTTCAATTCTTTTAATAGTCTGTTTTATATCCATGATTACAGTTTTTTTCATTGGCCCATAGGCGTGAATTAATTTTTTATTCGATAAAGCAACGGCAACATGGCCTTTCCAATAAATAATATCATTTTTTTTTATATTTTTTAATTTTATATTTTTTTTAAAATATTTAACCTGATCTTTGGCATCTCTTGGACAAAATTTATTATTAAAATTCAAAAATACTTGTACAAGCGCTGAGCAATCAATTCCTTTAAAAGATTTGCCACCCCATTTATATTTTATATTTTTAAAAGAAGTTATTTTTCTAAAAGGATTTTTTTCTTTATACGCAATAGGTTTAACATCACTTCTTTTTAGCCAACCATTTGCAAATTTTAAAAACTTTGAATTATTTTCAATTACTTTAATTTTAGAACCAAAGGTAATTTCATTTTTTTTTATTCTGTTCGGAAATTTAAAAATTTTTGCCTTCAAAGAAATTACTTTATGTGTAGGTCTTAAAAAATTAGAGTATTTTTTATTTAATATGTAACCTTTATAATTATCTTCTTTAATTTTAATTTTAAGCCATTTTTTTGACTTTTTAGATATAGAAAAGCTTTCACCATAAATCATTTGTGTAACCACTTCAGATTTTACCGAGGGTTTCTTATAAAGATTTATTACTGAGAAATTATTTGTAAAATGTTTAGTCATTTAAACTTAGTTTATGTCTTATCATGTAAAGAAATATAAGAGATGGAATTACCATTATTGCCGTGATGATAAAAAATACACCCCAGTCTCCATTTAACCAATCTACTAAAGCCCCAGAAGATGAGGCTAAAGTTGTTCGTCCCGCTGTACCAATCGAAGCCAATAAAGCATATTGAGTTGCTGTGTAGGTTCTATCTACTAACATTGAAATGAAAGCAACAAAGGCAACTGTTGCAAAGGCTGCTGCCATATCATCAAATATTACTGCAATAGCAAATAATAATTCTGACTTCCCTGACCATGCTAATAAAGAAAAAAGTAAGTTTGTTGAGGCCATCAGTATTCCTGAAACAAACATAGCTTTTATCACACCAGATCTAATAGCAAATAACCCGCCCAGCAGCGTAAAAATTACTGTGGTTAACCACCCAAGACCTTTGGAGTACAATGCTATATCTGTCTTGGTAAAACCTATTTCCTTATAAAAAATAACAGACATTCTACCAAGGAATGCTTCACCAATTTTAAAAAGAAAAATAAAGGCTAGTATTGCGATAGCTATGTTAAAGCCATTCTTTTTGAAAAAACTAACAATGGGACCAGCAACAGTTCCTGCTATCCAAGTAAAATATTTCGCAAATAAGTTTGCATTTTTATTTGTTTTTGAAGTCAATTTAGCTTCAATTATTTTATCAAATTCTGATTGAGCTTCTTTTCTCCCTGTCTGAGAAGATTCGTGCACAAACATTAGTCCTATATTACAAGCAATGATCACAACACCTAGAACCAGAAAAGTTATTTGCCAATAATTTTCGAATCCAAAATTTTGGAAAAATTCCGCAGAAGTCAGAGCAACTACACCTCCCAATTTATATCCAGTCCACCAACCTACTACAGCCATCGCAGCACCAGCTTGCATAGATTTTCCTTCGTTTTCTCCAATTTGTTCAATTCTTAACGCGTCTACAGTTATATCTTGCGTGGCTGAGGCGATAGCAATTATTAGTCCAATGCTGATTACCAATGCTAAGTTTGTTGTTGGGTTAATTACACTCCAAAAAATCAAACTCATAAGAATGATAGTTTGCATTAAAACAATCCAACCGCGTCTGTGACCGATTTTATTTGTTAACCAAGGAATTCTAATTCTATCTATTATTGGAGCCCACAAATAATTAAAGGCATATACTGCAAAAATCAATCCAGCCCAACCTATAGTACTTCTACTTAAACCATCTTCTTTTAACCAAAGACTTAGACTGCTTCCAATTATAACCCATGGAAAACCACTTATTGCTCCAAGTAATAATATTTTGATCATCCTAGAGTCAAAATAAACTGAGAAAGTTTCAGCTAAAGTTTGTTTTTTATATATCTCCATAATTTAATTTCTCCAAAAAGATGGGAAGAATAGCACCAAGACTGCGAATAATTCCAATCTACCGAGCAACATACCAGCTGCTAAAATCCATTTTGATAAATCAGGTAAACTTTTGTAGTTTCCATCTGGTCCAATTATTTCTCCAAGCCCCGGTCCAACATTTGAAATTGAACTTGCGGCACCAGATATTGAGGTTACGAAATCTAAACCACTTATAGAGAGAAGCATAGCAATAATTAAAAATATAAACAAAAAAGAAAAAATAAAAATAATTACTGATCTTATAAAATCATCTGAAATTTTTTGATTGTTATATTTTATAATTATTACACTGTTAGGATAAATTAATTTTTTAATTTGGTTTTTTAAAAAAATCAAAAGCATTTGTAATCTAAAAATTTTAATACCACATGCAGTTGATCCAGCACATCCACCTATGAACATTAAAAACAAGAAAAAAATTAAAGAAAATTTTCCCCATAATCCAAAATCATCTGTGACATATCCCGTACCTGATAAAATAGAAATAACATTGAATGAAGAAATTCTAATTTTTTCAAATAAATTACCCTCATAATTTATAAATAACAAATATAAAAACATTATTAATGTCGAAATTATCAGCAAATATATTAACCCTTTAATTTGGACATCTTGGAAAAAAACCTTTTTATTACCTTGGGAAAATTTTAAATATGAAATAAAAGGTATGCTGCCTAAGATGATAAATATACTTGCTACGATTTCAATATTGGAATTTTTAAAAAAACCAATTGAGTCATTGTGAGTTGAAAAACCTCCAGTGGCTATAGTTGTCATCGCGTGACAAACACTGTCAAAAACTGTCATCCCAAATAACCAATAGAATAAACCACAAAATAAAGTAAGAATTACATATGTTGAGATTATAATAGCTGCTACTTCAATAGTTCTAGGTAAAATTTTTTCAGTTGTGTCTGGTCCTTCCATTTTAAAAAGCTGCATTCCACCTACTTTTAATAATGGTAAAATTGTAATGGCCATTACAACAATTCCAATTCCGCCCAGCCATTGCATAATTGCTCTCCATAACAGTATACTTTTTGGACTATTATCTAAATCAGAGATTATAGTTGCACCAGTCGTTGTGATGCCTGACATACTTTCAAAAAACGCGTCGCTGAAAGAAAATGTTTGATTTGATAATACGAAGGGTAAACTTCCAAAAATTGCAACCGTGACCCAGGCAAGTGTTGAGAACAAAAAGGTTTGCCTTAGGTTTAATTTAAGACTCTTCTCAAGATTAGCGAGAATGCACAAAATTCCAATAAATATTGTTACAATAGATGATGATACGAAACTATGACTGTTTTCTTTATATAATACTTGCATAGTATAGGGGGCCAACATGGAAAGACCTAACACAATGAGCAATACACCGATTAAGAAAAAAACTGTTTTGTTACTTGTCATTAAAACGAGATTATTTAAATAGTTTTAAAATTCAACTTAATATGACGTAATTATATCTGTATTTTGCATATAAAATTTAATAAACCATTACTATGCTGGATAATAACTTAATTCAATCAACATCATCTTGGCCATTTGTTGAAATAAGAAAGCTTTTAAAGGATAGAAAAGAAATTATTAAAAAAAAGGATAAAATAACTTTCCAAACTGGTTACGGCCCAAGTGGCTTACCACATATTGGTACTTTTGGTGAGGTGGCCAGAACCACCATGATGATAAACGCTCTTAATCATATAGAAAAAATAAATCATGAGCTTATTACTTTTTCTGATGATATGGATGGTCTTAGAAAGGTCCCTGATAATATTCCTAACGATCAAGTTTTAAAAGACAATCTAGGCAAACCTTTAACCAATATTCCAGATCCGTTTAAAAAGTTTAATAGCTTTGGTGAGCATAACAATGAGATGCTTAAAGAGTTTTTAAACAAATTTAAGTTTAAATTCACTTTCAAAAGCTCAACAGAGAATTATAAAAAAGGCGTCTTTAATAAATCTTTAATAAGAGTTGCAGAAAAATATGAAGATGTAATGAATATAATTCTTCCAACTCTGAGAGAGGAAAGAAGAAAAACATATTGTCCATTTTTACCGATTTGCCCAAAAACAGGAATGGTATTAGAGATACCATTGCTAGAAATAGATAATAAAACTGGAAAGGCAATTTTTGAAAATAAGGGAGAAAAAATAGAGACAAGCATTTTAGATGGCAACTGTAAATTACAGTGGAAAGTAGACTGGGCGATGAGATGGTTTACTTTTGATGTTGATTTTGAAATGTACGGCAAAGATTTAACCGAGAGTGCAATTTTATCTAACAAGATTTGCAAAACCCTTGGAAAAAATCCTCCTAATGGTTTCGCTTATGAACTTTTTTTAGACGAAAAAGGGGAGAAAATTTCTAAATCAAAAGGAAATGGAATTTCTATAGATCAGTGGCTTAGATATGCATCACCGGAAAGTCTGTCTCTTTATATGTACCCTAATCCAAAAAGAGCAAAAAAACTTTATGCAGAGGTTGTGCCTAAAACAGTCGATGAGTATTTAACAAGTATTGAAAAATACCCCAGTCAAAAAGAAAAGGATCAAATTTTAAATCCTGTTTGGCATGTACATAATGGAAAGCCGCCAACAGAGAAAATAGTAATGCCTTTTTCAATGTTATTAAATTTAGTTGGGTCTAGCAATGCAGATAGTAAAGAAGTTTTATGGAAGTTTATTAATAGATTTCATCAAGAGATTAAACCAAAAGACTATCCAATCCTAGACGGGTTAACCAAGTTTGCAATAAACTATTTTAAAGATAAAGTTGAACCAAATAAAAAATTTAAAAAGCCCTCATCAAATGAAAAGAAAGCGTTAGAAAACCTTGTTTCAAAATTATCTGAAATCAAACAAAATTTAAAACCAGAAGAAATTCAAACAATTGTCTATGCGACGGGTAAAGAAAATGGGTATGAACAAAATCTACGAGATTGGTTTAAATTAATTTATGAAGTAGTATTTGGAGAAGAAAATGGACCAAGGATGGGTTATTTTGTCAGCTTTTTTGGATTGAAAGAGACAATTGAGTTAATGAAAGATAAAATAAGTAATAACTAATGTTTTCAATATTAAGACCTTATATATTTACGTTAGATCCTGAAGTGGCTCATGATTTAGCTATTAAATCACTGAAAGCAAATATACTTCCAAAAAGTTTTTTTAATGTTGAAAGTGAGGAAATGCTTGAGACAAATTTTTTAGGCAAAACGATTTCAAATCCAATAGGTTTAGCCGCAGGTTTTGATAAAAGTGCTGAGGTTTATAATTCTCTTTTTAAGTTTGGTTTTGGTTTTATCGAGGTAGGTACCGTTACTCCAAGACAGCAATTGGGAAATCCAAAACCAAGAATATTTAGATTAGAGAAAGACCAGGCACTTATCAATCGTCTTGGATTTAATAATCATGGATCAGAAACTGTATCAAAGAGAATATCAAATAATCACCCTGATGGGTTTTTAGGAATTAACATTGGACCAAATAAAGAAACCAAAAATAAAGAAGATGATTACTATATTTGCCTTTCAAGACTTGGAATGTATGCTGGATATATAACTATTAATATCTCCTCACCGAATACCGAAGGTTTAAGAGATTTCCATGATCAAGGTGAGATGAAAAAACTTTTAACAGGAATAAATAAAATTATTAAAGAAAAAAAAATCACCTGTCCAATAGCGATAAAAATATCACCAGATATTAATGATAATGAAATTAGTAAAATAGTTGAATTAGTGAGTAGCCATAAAATACAAGGTATAATAGTTTCTAATACAACAGATAGTAATCGCGATAATCTCTCTGATATTAAAAAGCATGAAGTTGGCGGATTATCAGGGCAACCGCTTAAAGATATTTCAACAAATTTAATTAAAAAATTCTATAAGGAAACCAAGGGCAAAATTAAAATAATAGGAGTCGGTGGAGTAGACTCCGGAGAAAGTGCTTTTGAAAAAATAACAGCTGGCGCTAATGCAGTTCAACTATATACAGGCATGGTATATAAAGGGCCGGGAATTGTTAAAGAGATTAAAAAAGACTTAATATCGATTTTAAAAAAAGAAAATTTCAAAAATATTAGTGAAGCAGTTGGAATTAACGCTTGACCCCAATGTATTCAAGAATTATATAACATCAGGAAAAAATTATGTCTAAGAGATGCGAATTAACAGGAATATCACCTTTAAAAGGTCATAACGTTAGTCATGCTAAAAACAAAACTAAAAGAAGATTTTTACCCAATTTAAAGAAAGTCACTTTTAGAAGTGATATTTTAAAAAAAGATATTAAACTTAATGTAGCCAATGCTGCTTTAAGAACAGTAGATTTTAAAGGTGGGTTAGATAAGTTTTTAATGTCTGCGAAAAACTCCAATTTATCTCAAAAAGTAAAAAAAATTAAAGCGTCCATTTCATCAAAATCATAATTCTAAAATGAATTTATTTTACAAACTCTCAATTTTAATGGGTTTGGTTGTAGTACTTTCAAACTTCTTAGTTCAGTTTCCTATTCAATATTTTGAATTAAATGAAATTTTAACTTACGGAGCTTTTAGTTACCCAATTACTTTTTTAATTACAGATTTAGCTAACCGTGCCTACGGAAAAATCGTTGCTAGGAAAGTTGTATATGTAGGTTTCGTTATTGGAATTCTTTTAACGTTATTTGTATCAACTAATTTTTCAGATATTATTTCTATAAGAATAGCGATTGGTTCGGGGGTAGCGTTTTTCGTAGCTCAAAACTTAGATGTTCAGATTTTTGATACTTTCAGAAAAAAAATTTGGTATATTGCACCTCTTGCGTCGTCAATTATTGGGTCTGTGACAGATACTTTTCTATTCTTTTTAATTGCTTTCTATGCAACAGGAATACCTTGGGTTACATTAGCCTTAGGAGATTTAGCCGTTAAATTATTTATAGCATTGGCAATGTTAATTCCATTTAGACTGCTCATAAATAAAATAAGAGATTTTTCTGAGAATTCTATTACAGAAGCAAAAAATTAGTGAATTGTTTTTTTTGTTTTTTCAACAAAAAGATCAGTTAATTGATTAATCATAACATCACCTAAATCTTGAACATCTGTGATTTTGACGGCTTCACTGTAGTACCTTGTAACATCATGTCCAATTCCAATCGCTAATAATTCAATATTAGTCTTTTTCTCAATCCATTTGACTGTTTTTTTAAGATTAGACTCTAGATAGTCACTTGTATTAGTAGACAACGTTGAGTCATCAACAGGAGCTCCATCTGAGATAACCATTAGAATTTTTCTCTCTTCTTTTCTTCTATTCATTTTATTGAATGCCCATTTAAGTGCCTCACCATCTATATTTTCTTTCAACAATCCCTCCTTGAGCATCAAGCCCATATTATTTTTTGCTTGTCTCCAAGGCGTGTCAGCTGATTTATAAATAATATGTCTGAGATCATTTAATCTTCCTGGTAAAGTTGGTTTATCATTTTTCATCCATTTTTCTCTGGAAGATCCTCCTTTCCAATGTTTTGTTGTAAAACCAAGTATTTCAACTTTAACCGCACATCGCTCTAGAGTTCTGGAAAGTATATCTGCACAGATAGCTGCTACTGAAATAGGTTTACCTCTCATAGACCCAGAATTATCAATTAAAATTGTTACAAGAGTATCTTTGAATTCAATATCTTTTTCTTTTTTAAAAGATAAAGAATTGAATGGATCCATAATTATTCTTGGTAATTTTGATGTGTCTAATAAACCCTCTTCAAGGTCAAAATTCCAAGATCTATTTTGTTTAGCTAAAAGCTTTCTTTGTAGTTTATTAGCAAGCTTAGAAATAAAATTTTTAAGTTGCAATAATTGTTGATCTAAATTTTTTCTAAGCCTCGTTAGTTCTTCAGCGTTCTCTAGCTCTTCAGCTTTTATAATTTCATCAAATTCTTCAGTGTAGGTTTTATAATTAATATCTCCTAAAGCACTCTTTGCTTTTTTTCTCAAATCTGGTTGAGAACTATCTTCTATTTCAATATCTTCTTCAGCTTGGTCTGACTCTCTAGCTTCATTTTCAAGGTCTGGCATCCCGGAGTCTATAGACATCTCCTCTTGCTTATCTTCCTTTTCTTTAGCCTGTTTTTCTTGGTTATCGGGTTTATTTTGTTTATCGTCATTGTTATGTTCATCATCTTTTTTTTCTTCTTCATCTAGATTTTCATCAAGGTTCATGTTTGCGATAAGCCTAGCAATGAGGGAATTAAATTTTTCTTGATCTAAAGTAAAATCATTTAATTGACCTATCTTATCTTTAAATTTCTCATTTAAGTCTTTTTTATATGATTTTAGTTTTTTATCGATTAGGCTATTATTCTCAAAATCAAGAAATTTTGTTCTTAAATAATTTTCAAAAGACTCTACAATTTTATCTTCACTACTTTTAAGATCTAAGCCGGATACCCTCTCATTGTAAAAAGTCTCAATATTATTTTTTACCCCTTTGAAATAGCTAGTTCCAATCTTTTCACATCTTATTTTTTCTGAAATTCTATATAATTGCTTAGATATATTTCCATCGGGTTCGTATTGTTTAAATGTTTTAGGATCGGAGAATCTATGTCTCAAAGATTTTGAGTCGGCTATCGCTCTTATTTGATTATAGTTTAATTTATTATTAGTTGGAGTTAGTTCTGGTAGTTTAATTGAATTACCTCCAGCTTTGGAGCTTTCATTGCCAAAAGAAACTTCAATTTTTTCTGAGTTAGATAGTGATCTTACTGTAGAACTTATTGCAGTTTTAAAATCGGCTATTTTTCCTTTTTTATTTTCCACTTTATAAAGTGATATTGATAGAAGATTCTGGCAAGTCTTCACCGAAACATCTCTGGTAGTACTCAGAAATTATTTTTTTTTCTAACTCATCACACTTATTTAAAAATGTAATTCTAAAAGCATATCCTTGATCTTTAAAAATACTTGTATTCTCAGCCCAATGTAAAACTGTCCGAGGACTCATAACAGTAGATATATCTCCGTTAATAAAACCTTTTCTTGTTAGATCTGCAACCTTAATCATATTCGATAAAAGTTCTTTGCCTTCTTTGTTATTAAAGTCTTTATTCTTTGCTAAAACTATTTCTAATTCTTTTTCAAATGGTAGATAATTCAACGTTGAAACTATATTCCATCTATCCATCTGACCTTGATTAATTTGTTGAGTACCGTGGTATAAACCTGTTGTGTCACCTAGACCAACAGTATTAGTGGTTGCAAAAATTCTAAATAAATCGTGCTGCTGTAAAATCTTATTTTTATCCAATAATGTAAAATTTCCCTCACTTTCTAAAACTCTTTGAATTACAAACATCACATCAGGTCTTCCGGCATCATATTCATCGAAAACTAATGCAACTGGATTCTGAATTGACCATGGTAAAATACCCTCTTTAAATTCAGTAATTTGTTTTCCATCTTTTAATACAATCGCATCTTTTCCGATTAAATCGATTCTACTAATATGACTGTCTAAATTAACTCTCACACACGGCCAGTTAAGTCTTGCAGCTACTTGCTCGATATGAGTAGATTTTCCTGTTCCATGATAACCTTGTATTAAAACTCTTTTATTAAAAGAAAAACCAGCTAAGATTGCTAAAGTAGTATCCTTATCAAATTTATAATCAGGGTCTATTTTTGGAACATATTCATTTTTTTTTGAAAATGCCCCAACTTTCATATCACTTTCAAACCCAAAAGTTTGTTTTACTGATAATTTAATATCAGTTTTTTGTAAAAGTTGTTCAGCGCTCATTTTTTTCCTAATGTTTTTTTTAGTTGGCTATAAGCCAAAGTAATTTTTTTTAATTTATCTTCAAATGTTTTATTTCCCTGGTTTTTATCAGGATGGTATTTTTTTACAAGTTCTTTGAATTTCGCATGAATTTGCTTCCATTTTACATCTCCATTTAAGTCCATTACTTGTAAGGCATCTTTATCTTGCTGAGATACCTTTGTTTTTTTAAAATCACGGAAATTTGTACTTTTAAAGATGTTTAACTTATCATCAAGTGCGTTGTTCCATAAAATATTGAAAAAATTATCTGATGAACCAAAAGTTTTTGTTGACTTATGCCAGGTAAGATCTGACTTTATAAAAAATTCTATTTCTTGATCATTCATGTTTTCAAAATAATTCCAATTTTTATTAAAAATTTTGATGTGATTTAAACATAGTAATCTATATTTTTTGCTATTGTCTTTTTCAACAGGTGCTTTATATACCCCAGTTTCATTACAATTTTCCCAATCACAAATTATTTTCATTGAATAATTCTATATAGTAAAATTAAATTAATGAAAAATTATTTTGAAGAAATTCGTGAAAAATTAAATAAAGAAATAGAGTTAGAAGATATAGAGATTGTTGATAATTCTCATAAACACAAAGGACATAAGTCTTTCTCTCCAGAAAAATTTCACCTTCACTTAAAAATAAAATCTTTATATTTAAATTCTTTATCGAGAGTAAGTGCTCAAAAAATTGTCATGAAAATTCTTAGAAATGATCTTAAAACTAAGATACATGCTTTAGAAATCAGTATTGAGAAATAGCTTTACTAATTTTTTTTAAGTTTTTTATAGAAATTTTGCTTTTATTTGGTAAAGCAGTTTTGCCAATATTTTTAAGAAGAATAAAATTTATTTTATCGTCATTATTCTTCTTATCGTTTTTTAAATATGGAATTAATTTGTCTACATTTTTTTTTTGAGAATAGTTTCTAAATGTATACGCTAATTTATTTTTAAAATAAATATTCGTAATTTGCTTTAATACTTTCGAAGAGCAAATTTTTTTAATTACTGAAAGTCTTGTAGCCAAAATCATACCAGATAGGACTGCTTCACCATGAGTAATTTTATTAGAATAGTTGTTTTTAACTTCAATAGCATGGGCAAACGTATGGCCAAAGTTTAAGATCATTCTTAAATTTTTTTCGTTCATATCTTGACTAACAAAATGTATTTTTATTTCACAACTTTTTTTAATAGCAAAAATCAATTCTTTATTTCTTTTTTCTAGAATTGCTTTTGTATTTTTTTCTAACCATTGAAAAAACTTTTTGTCCTTGATAATTGAGTGTTTTAATATCTCTGCATATCCGCAAATCATTTCTTTTTTTGGCAAAGAATCAATAAAAGAGGTATCGCTAATGACTAATTTTGGCGGATAGAAAGAACCAATAAGATTTTTTCCATAATTAGAATTGACTCCAGTTTTTCCACCTATTGCAGAGTCGACTTGAGCTAGCAAGGTAGTTGGAATATTTATAAAATTAATACCTCTTTTGAAAATACTTGCTGTGAATCCAGCAACATCCCCAGTAATCCCTCCGCCAACACTAATAATCAAATCTGATCGATTAAAATTTTTAGATAATAAAATTTTTAAGAAATGGTTAACTGTTTTAATAGATTTATTTTTTTCATTTGCTTTAAAAGGAATAATGACAGTATTGTAGCTTTTTAATTGATCTATTAATTTCTTTTTGAATTTCAGAGGAACTTTTTTATCTATTATTAGCGCTATATTTTTTGATTTTGGACATATTAGTCTTATTTTTTTGGGTATTCTGCTAATAGTGTTTTTTCCAATCAAGATTGAATATTTTTGATTTTTTATTTTAATTATCTGATTTTTCATATAGGTCCATTATTTTGTTAACTATTTCATTAGGCTTGAGAGAATTACATTTAATCCTAAAATCAGCCTTATTGTAAATTTTTTTTCTATAAAAATAAATTTTTTTAGCTGTCTCAGCTATGTTTTTCTTAAATAGCAAAGGTCTCCGAGTGTTTTTTTTCAATCTTTTTATTAATTCACCAATTGGAAGATCTAACCAAAAACTTACGGATAATTTTTTTGTATTCCTCCTAATCGCAGTGTTTAAAAAAGCTCCTCCTCCAAGAGATATCACAGATTTTTCTTTTTTTAATTGAGATAAAGAGATATCACACTCTATTTTTCTAAAGTATTTCTCACCTTTATTTTTAAATATTAAATTTATTGATGAGCCTTCATGATCTTCAATAAGTTTATCAACATCTATAAAATTATATTTGAGCTTTTTGGCCAAATTTTTACCTATGGTAGATTTTCCTACTCCCATCATTCCGGTCAAAGTAAGGTTTTTTCCCAATTTAGCTTCCTTTTTGATTTTGATTTTTCATAAATATGTCTTAATTATTGAGTTTAAATCAAAACTTAAAGTATGCAACTTAAATACAACAGACAACCAAGCCTAGGCAGCTCATTAATAAAAACCTTGATAAAGTTATTGCTTATAATTTTAATTTTTATAATTGCAATTTTTTTAATAGAAAAAGTAAAATTTCCAAGTCCAGAAAAAAAATATCAAATAGACATTACAAATGAAATTAAAAAGCTTTAATTATATAATTGGCTTATTAATTATTTTTAATATCTCACCTATTTTAAGTGAAGAAAAAATTGATATTTGGAAAAATAAAAAAAATACTATTAGTGAGTCTAAAGAAAAATTAGAACAAGAAGCCCCTAAAGACTTAAAGTTAAAACCATCTCAAAAAGTTCAAGCTGTAGATAGTATACAAATTCAAGAGGGTTCAGTATTCCAATCAGATGAACAAAAAGTTTATGGAATTTATGAGCCTGCTAATTACAATTTTAGCTTAAATATGTGGTCAACTACTAATGCAGATGATTTAAGATCAAGCTTAAAACGATTAAACAAAATTAATCTATCCAAATCATCCAGTGAAATACTCGAGTTTATTTTATTTTCGTTTTCTTATCCTCCACTTGGCATGTCAGAAAAAGAGTTTGTAAAATTGAAAACAGATTGGTTAATAAAAAACGACAGAATAGATTTAATTGAAAGTTTTTTAAAACAAAATGAGCGATTTGAAAGCAAAAGTGAAGTTATTCAATATCTAGTAGATAGCAATATTTCAACTGGAAATATTAAAGAGGGTTGTGAAAAAATTGGTTTTATAGATGCTAATATTAAGGATGCATATTTAGAAAAATTTAAAATTTACTGTTTAGTTTTTAATGATAAAAAACCAGAGGCGCAGCTTTTATTAGACCTTCTAAGAGAGCAAAAACAGTCAAGTAAATTTTATGATGACAAAATTAATTTTCTTTTGGGGGTTTCAAATACTACAAGCAACAAAATTAACGAAAAAAATCTTTTAAATTTTTACTTATCGAGCATAACAATTACTAATTTTAAATATGAACCTACACCAAAAACAAAAAAAGAAATATGGAAGTATCTCAATGCTGCAAATCTAATTAAATTAGATGATGCTTCTGACAAAAAGAAATTAAAAGAGTTAGAAGAAGCTGCAAACAACAATCAACTGGATAAAAATAAGATTTTTGAAATTTATAAACAAATTCCTTTTAACTTAAATACTTTGATTAATGCTAAAAATAACTATCAAACTTTAGATGAGAGCGATGCAAGAGCTCTAATATATCAAAAATATTTATTATCCGAGTCAGATGAGAATAAAATTGAAAACCTATTTTTGCTTGAAGAGCTATTTAAGAAATCTGATTTATTAAATATTTATTCAAAATTTTTAAGTGAAAAAATCGAGGAAATCGGTGTTGATAATCTACCTAAAGAGTATCAAGAAGAAGCATTAGCAAGGATCGTTTCTGACGAGGATATTACTTTTGGAAAAGTAAAATATAATGATAAAATTCTACATCAATCTAAAATTATGAAATATTTTTTAGAAGGTGAAAATAAAAAAAAAGTTCAGAAAGATATAGATAAAATATTTAAAAAAGTTATAAAAAATAAAAAGTACTTTGTATCCGCTAAA
This sequence comes from uncultured Pelagibacteraceae bacterium, assembly GCA_902594835.1. Taxonomy (GTDB): domain Bacteria; phylum Pseudomonadota; class Alphaproteobacteria; order Pelagibacterales; family Pelagibacteraceae; genus Pelagilacustribacter. The sequence goes on from CACJNX010000002.1 coordinate 22,800, forward strand.
GATCTTGCTCTCGCAGACGCGCTAATAAATGATGGTTTTTTGTTACCTGCAAATTTTAAATATGATCAACTTGTAAAAAAATTCGATATCCCAAAAAATCTTCTAAAATTAATTGATAACGATCAAAAAGCTTTTTTAGCATTAAAAATAGTTGAAATAATAGGTGAAGATGAACCCTATCAACTTGATCCAGAAACCATATATTTTGTTACTAATCTTTTAAATAAAATGAACCTTGTAACCATAAGAAACAAAGTTTTAAATTCAGCTCTACCATTAAGATCTTAATTAGAATATAAAACTTCATATGACGATTAAAAAAATCTTAACAGAACCTAATCCTTTTTTGAGACAAAAATCAAAAAAAGTTGATTTAGTAGACGACTCAATAAGATCGTTAATGGATGATATGTTGGAAACGATGTATGCTGCTCCAGGAATTGGACTTGCAGCAATCCAAATAGGTGTTCCAAAAAGAGTTATAGTTATAGATTTAGCAAGAGAGAATGAAAAAAAAAATCCTTTATATTTTGTTAATCCGGAGATTATAACTAACTCTAAAACTGATGCATCTTACGAGGAAGGATGTCTTTCTGTGCCAGGTCAATTCGCAGAGATAAGTAGACCAGATAAGTGCAAGGTAAAATTTTTGAATTATCAAGGTGAAGAAAAAATATTTGAAGCCGATGGTCTTCTTGCAACTTGTATTCAACATGAAATTGATCATCTAGAAGGCATATTGTTTATAGACTATTTATCAAAATTAAAGAAAAGTATGATAATGAAAAAATTATCTAAACATAAAAAATCTTTAGAAAGAGTCATTGTTTAGTCTTAATGGCATATGAAATTTTATTCATGGGAACCCCAGAATTTTCTGTTCCTATCTTAAAATCTTTAAATCTACATCACAAAATTTTATCAGTATTTACTCAACCACCCAAAAAAAAAAATAGAGGTCAAAAAATATCAAAATCACCAATCCATCTAGAGGCAGAAAAATTAAAGATTCCAGTAAGAACACCAAAAAATTTGAATAATGAAATTGATTACAAATTTATAAAAGAGACTAACGCAAAGATTATTATTGTTGTCGCATATGGCCAATTAATTCCAGAAAAATTTTTAAATATTGAAAATTTATTATTTTTAAATATACATGCCTCACTTCTTCCAAGATGGAGAGGAGCAGCTCCAATTCAAAGATCTATAATAGAAATGGATAAAGAAACTGGGATTTCAATAATGAAGATTATTCCAAAACTTGATGCAGGGCCTTATATGCTCCAAGAAAAAATTGGCATTAATAAAAATGAAAATTTTTCATCTTTAAGTAAAAGATTATCAGCAGTTGGTGAAAAATTAATCATAGAAGCTTTATCATTATTTGAAAAAAAAGAAATTGTTTTTAAAGATCAAAATGAAAAAGATGTCACTTATGCAAAAAAAATCAGTAAAAAGGAATCTGAAATCGATTGGAATGAAACAGCTCAAAAGATATTAGCAAAAATTAATGGACTTAATCCATACCCCGGGGTGTGGTTCAATCATAACGGAAACAGAATTAAGATAATCGATGCTGAAATATCTGAAAATCAAGGTAAAAAAGGAGAAGTTATAACGAATGAACTTATAGTGGCATGTAAAGATAAAGCTATAAAAATAAATTATCTTCAAAAAGAAGGAAAAAAAGTTTTAGACACAAAAAGTTTTTTAACAGGTTATAAAATTTTTAAAGGGGAAATACTTAGTTAATGATTAATTACCAAATTATTGTAGAGTACTTGGGCACTAATTACGTAGGTTGGCAAATTCAAAAAAATGGTACTTCTATTCAATCTGAAATTCAAAAAGCTTTGGGAAAAGTACTCAAGACAAAAATTAAAATAAATGGTTCAGGCCGAACGGATGCAGGTGTTCATGCTAAAGGTCAAAGTGCAAATTTTTTTTTTAATCGGAATATAAAAGATGAATATAAATTTTTAAATTCAGTCAATTATTTTTTAAAAAAAAAAACTATTGCTATTACCAAGATTAACAAGAAAAAAATTGATTTTCATGCACGTCATAGTGCAAAAAAAAAAATATATAAATATATAATTCTTAATCGCGCAACTAGCTCACCTTTAAACAACAATAGAGTTTGGTTGGTAAAAAAAAAACTAAATGTAAATATGATGAAAAAAGGAATAAAATATTTTTTGGGCACAAAAAACTTTACATCAATGAGAGCTGCTTCGTGTGCAGCTAAAAATCCTGTTAGAACTATAAATAAAGCTGATATTAAACAAAAAGGAGATAAAATATTTATAATTTTTGAGTCAAAATCATTTCTTCAAAAGCAAGTAAGATCAATGGTTGGATGCTTAAAATACGTTGGTGAGAATAAATGGAAGCCACAAAAAGTAAAATCCGTAATAGAGTCAAAAAAAAGAAAATTGTGTGCTCCACCAGCTCCACCTGAAGGTCTTTATTTAGAAAAAGTTGTTTATTAAATTTTGATTATTCTTAAATATTTTTTCTGTGTCTTTTGCCATGAAAATTTATCAACAAAACGTAAAGCGTTTTTAGAAATTTTAATACTTAATTTTTTATCCATCTTTAATTTATTTATTTTTATTACTAAGTCATTTACATCAGAATAAGTGATAACATTTTTATCAAAATTATGAGCAACTTTTTTTGAGCAAATAACTGGTAATCCATAGGACATGTAAGATAGAATTTTACCTTGCATTCCAGTTGCTACTTCTAAATTTGCTAATCCACAAAAAGACCCTTTAATAAATTTATCTATTTTTTTTTGTAAACCTAGACAATTAACATTTTTATTTAAAGATAAAAAAAATTTATCAAATTTTCCAATTTCACCAATTATTTCAAACTGAACATTTTGCAAATTCTTTTTTAATTTTGGTAAGGCATATCTTACAAAACTTTTAACCGCCAAAATATTGGGTAAATATTTACAGTTGCCGATAAATAATATCTTTTTATTTTTTTTTGAAAATAGATATTTTTTTTTGATTTTGTCTACTGAAACATTAATATGAATAATTTTCTTTCTAAAAGATTTATCAATTTTTTTAATTTCATTTTTAGAAAATAAAATAATTTTATCAAAATCTACAAAAATTTTTTGTTCTACATTTTTTACGAGAAGACTCTCTAAAAAATATATGTATTTTAAGGGATTGAATATATTTAAATTATTAAAAGTTTGTTTATAGTTACTTGAATATAAGTCTCCCATCTCAATAATTTTTTTACCATAATAATTTTTTGGAAGATATTGACTTGACCTAATATGATAAAAAAAAACTAAATCATAATTTGGGGCCGTTTCATAAATAAAATTTTTCATTTTATTGGAATAAAAAAGACCAAATTGTAATGGTTCAAAAAAAAGTAAAGATTTAAAAATATAAATTAGTTTTGCCAATAAACTTGGGGTTTTGAAAATAAAAATATTATCTTGTGAAAAATCTTCTTTATCTCCCAAAGTTACGATTTTTAATTCACTTTTTTTTTTTAGAGTTTCTACAATTTTTTTTGAGCCTATTACATCTCCTGAGTATCTGTTTGAATAGGGATTCCTAGTAGAGATAAAAAGAATTTTTTTCATCTTTTTTTTATTTTTTTATTTATCCTCCATCTAGATCCTTCTCTTATTATAAAACCACAACAATTCTTCGCACCACATCTGCAAGGATAATTCTTAAAATCTTCATCAAAACTAAAACCATAATCATAAGAAAACTCTTCACCCTTTTTTATATTTTTTATTGCATGTACCCAAACTTTTAGACCTGATCCTGTAACTTCACAATTAGGGTCACACGAATGATTGATTAATCTGGCAATATTGAATTTAAAATCTCCATCAAGGTCATATTTTTTGTTTAAATTAAAAAGGTATATAGCTTTATCATTATCATACTTAGGATTTTCCTCTGCTTGTCTTCTTGTAATTATTTTTCCTTTATACTCTATTATTTTTGTGCCTTTTTTAATATCTTTAGCTGCATACAAACCTAAATTATCAATTTTAGATTTTTTTACTTTATAGGATTTCACTTAAAATAATCCTCTAGGATATTGTGATATATTTTAGTTAAATTTTTTAGATCTTTTAATGAAACGCATTCATCGATTTTATGCATTGTTTTATTTACTAAGCCAAATTCAAGACAAGGTGAAATTTTTCTAATAAACCTTGCATCCGAAGTGCCTCCAGTTGTAGAAAAAACAGGTGTTACTTTAGTAATCTTCTTAATTATATTTTTGGCCATAAAAATAGTTTTATTAGGTTTAGTAAGAAAAGACTCACCACTTACGTGAAAGTCTATTTTAAATTTACACTTATTTTTTTTACTTAAAATTTTAACTACTGAATTAATTTTTTTCTTTAAACTGCTTGAAGTATGTTGATTATTAAATCTTACATTAAATTGAGCTTCAGCCGTTGCAGGAATAACATTAGTAGCTCTATTATCTACATTTATAGATGTAAATTCTAAATTTGAAGCTTGAAAATTTTGATTACCTTTATCTAATTTTTGCTCATTAAGTTTTTTACATATTTTAACCAATGTATTTATAGGATTATTTGAAAGATGAGGGTAAGCGACATGACCTTGTGACCCAGAAATTGTTATTTTTCCCGATATACTGCCTCGTCTACCAATTTTAATCATCTCACCAAGTTTGTTTGGATTAGTAGGCTCTCCTACAATGCAGAAATCTATCTTTTCTCTTCTCTTTTTTAAATAGTCTACTACTTTTTTGGTTCCATTAATTGCCAACCCTTCTTCATCTCCAGTGATTAAAAAGCTAATAGAGCCATTAAATTTGTTTCTTTTTTTTAAGAATTTCGCAACAGCGGAAACAAAACAAGCTATAGAGCTTTTCATGTCATTAGCTCCTCTACCTATTAAATGATTTTTTTTAATTGTTGGTTTAAATGGATTTACTGTCCAGTCTTTAATATTGCCCGGAGGTACAACGTCCGTGTGCCCAGCATAACATAAATTAGGACCTTTTTTTCCTAGTCTTGCATAAATATTTTTAATTGGCTTACTTTTTTTGTTTTTATCTTTAAACTCTAAAATCTTACAATTAAAACCAAGCTTTTTTAATTGCTTTGCTAAAAACTTTATAGCACCTGCATCCTTAGGCGTTACACTTGGAAATTTAATAAGCTCTTTAGCTAATGTTAATTCATTAATGTTAGGCATTAGTCTCTTAATAGATCATTAATAGATGTTTTGCTTCTTGTCTTCGAGTCAACTTTCTTAACAATTACTGCACAATATAAAGAAGGACCATCAGGATTAGATTTATTAGGCAAGCTTCCTGGCACTACCACAGAATAAGCCGGTACTTTTCCAAAAGTAATCTCACCAGTTGATCTATCTACAATTTTAGTTGAAGCGCCAATATAAACTCCCATAGATATTACTGCACCTTCCTCAACTAAAACACCCTCGGCTATTTCAGATCTAGCACCTACAAAACAATTATCCTCGATTATTACGGGACCAGCTTGAAGGGGCTCAAGCACTCCACCTATCCCAGCTCCACCGGAGATATGACAATTTTTTCCAACTTGAGCACATGAACCAACCGAAGCCCACGTGTCAATCATTGTGCCTTCATCAACGTATGCTCCTAAATTTACAAATGAAGGCATTAGAACAACATTCTTTGCAATATAAGAACCTCTTCTAACAACTCCATTTGGAACGTGCCGGTAACCAGCCTTCTTCCAATCTTTTTCTTTCCATTTTACTGTTTTGCCCGGCACCTTATCGTACCAAGTAGTGTAAGGTCCTTTTGACATTGTCATCTTATTGACTCTAAAGCTTAAAAGTATCGCTTTTTTTATCCACTGATTAACAATCCATTTTCCATTAATTTTATTCGCAACTCTAATTTTACCTGAGTCTACTAAATTAATTGTTTCATTAATTGCCTTGATTAGTTTTTTATCAGATTTTGGCCCTACTTTTTCTTTTATTTCAAAACTTTCATTAATAGTTTTTTCCAAATTATTTAAGTTCATTTATCTCCTTTAAAAATTTCGCTAAATTATCTGTTTTATAATTGATGAATTTTTCATCTGAGTATTTTGATGCCCAAGGTTCATCATTTTTTATCCAAACTGTTTTCATTCCTAATTCATGAGCTGGTTTTAAATTTCTTGCTATATCTTCAAAGAATATACAGTATTGTGGCTCAATTTTGTAATTTTCTACTAATTTTTTGTAAGGTTCTTTAGATGGTTTTGGAATAAATTCACAATCTCGAATATCAAAAATTCCATCAAAAAGCCTATCGATTCCAATTCTTTTTGTTACATTTAAAGCGTGAGCTCTTGATCCATTAGTAAAGATTATTTTTTTTCCACTTAATTTCTTTATTTCTTCTTCTAAAAATTCATTTTTATCTAAAAAACTGAGATCGACGTCATGTACAAACTCTAAAAATTCATCAGCGTCTATTTTGTGATGTTTGATCATGCCATTTAAAGTAGTGTTATATTCTTGAAAGTAGTTTTTTTGAATTTTTCTTGCTTCTTCTAAACTTACACTTAGTTTTTCAGATATGAATTTTGACATTTTCTTATCTACTTGGTCAAAAACTTTTGTTGCACCATCATACAATGTATTATCTAGATCAAATAACCAAAATTTTATTTTTGATAAATCTTTCATTTCCTTATTAAAGTTCCAGAGCCCTGATCAGAAAAAATTTCATGTAAAATTGAATGAGGCTTTCTTCCATCGAGTATTACGACACCTCTTACTCCATTTTTTACTGCATCAACGCAGTTTTGTATTTTAGGAATCATTCCTCCTTGAACAACTTTCCATTTAATCAGGTTTTCTAAATCTAAAGGTTTTATTTCTGAAATTAGTTTTTTTTGATCATCATAAACACCTTCAACATTAGTCATTAATAACAATCTTCTAGATTTAAGCTTTTTAGCTATTGCACTAGCTGCAGTGTCCCCGTTTATATTATATGTCAATTTATCTGCTCCAATACCTAGGGGAGCAACAATCGGGATTTCGTTTTTATTAATTGCATCATCAATCATTTGAGAGTTAATTTTATTCGGATTTCCCACAAAGCCTAATTCTTCTCTTTCGGGGACAACATTTATAATGTTATTTTTTTGCGTGTGAAATGATACAGCTTTAGAACCTAATTTTTTCAAATTTTCGACTATGTCATTATTAAAATCAATAAGAACTTCTTCAACGATTTTGACAATATTTTTGTCAGTAACCCTTAATCCATTTATAAATTTTGAATCAATCTTCTTTTTATCTAACTCTCTTTTAATTCTTGGACCTCCACCGTGAACAATAATTAATGATAACCCTAATTTGTTTAAAATGTTTATATCTAAAATAAAATTATTAAATACGTTTCTATCAATTAAAACGTTACCCCCATATTTTATTACAATCTTTTCATTTTTATATTTGGAAACATATTTTTGAACATTGTTTATATTTGGAACATCTTTAGGCCAAAGTTTTTTAATCTCTTCGAGAGAAATTTTTTCTGGCATTAAATTAGTTTGTTTTTACAGTAGTTTGTTTTACAATTACGTACTGTTGAGCAATTGTTAAAATATTGTTTACTGTCCAGTAAACAACCAGGCCTGATGGGAAAGATGCTAAAATAATTGTTAAAAATAGAGGGAAGAAAGCAAAAATTTTTGCTTGAATTGGATCTGCAGGAGCTGGATTTAATTTTTGCTGAACCCACATAGAAGCACCCATTAAAATTGGCCAAATACCAATTATCATAAAACTTGGTGGATCCCATGGTATTAGTCCAAATAAATTAAAAATTGTGGTCGGGTCTGCTGCTGATAGATCTTTTATCCAACCAAAAAAAGGCTGATGTCTCATTTCCAAAGAAATAAATAACATTTTATATATGGCAAAAAAGAATGGTATTTGAATCAAGACTGGTAAGCAACCTGAAGCAGGATTAATTTTTTCTTTTCTATACAAAGCCATCATTTCTTGTTGCAACTTTACTTTGTCATCCTTATGGAGCTCTTTTAGTCTCATCATTTCAGGTTGAACTGCCTTCATTTTTGCCATGGATTTAAATGAGAAGTTTGCTAGGGGGTAAAAAATTAATCTTATTGCTATTGTAAGTAAAACTATAGCATAACCAAAATTTCCTGAAAATTTAAATAGATAATCTATTACAAAAAATAATGGTTTTGTGAAAAAGTAAAACCAACCCCAGTCTATCACTAAATCAAATTTATTAATATTTTGATCAGCAGCATATCCGTCAATTGTTTCAACTTCTTTTGCCGAAACAAATAATCTTAATTGATTAATTCCTGTTGATGACTTGTTAATTGTAGTTGGTTCATTAATTATATAATTGGCCTTATAGCCATTGTCATAAAGAAAAGTTGATTTGAAATTTTTTCCTTTTTCAGGAACAAAAGCTGTCATCCAATATTTGTCAGTAATACCCAGCCATCCTTCATTAGACTCTCTCACAATTTTCTTTTCTTTTATATCGTCGTAATCATCTTCTTTTAACTCATCATCAAAAACACCGATAAAACCCTCGTGTTGAATGTAAAAATTTTGAATATCATCAGGAACTTTATTCCTTGTCATTTGAGCATATGGGTATAAATCAATAGGTGAATTTGAATTATTCCTTACTAATTGAGTAATTTTAAATAAATATTTGTCATCTAATTCTATTTTTTTTTCAAATATTATTCCCTCTCCGTTACTCCACTGTAGTGTAATCGGAGAATTATTACTTAAAATACTATTTCCTTTTACTGACCAAACACTGTCTTTTGAAGGTATCTTTATTTTGTTTCCAATACTTGTCCAACCGGTTTCAATATAGAAACCATTTTCTGTCTCTGCTGGATTTAAAAAAATAATATTTTTATCTCCCTCAACTTTTTGTTTATGATTTTTGAAAGAAATGTCATCAATTTGTGCACCTTTTAAATTAATTGAACCAATAATATTGTTATTTTCAATTTTGATTCTTTTATCTTTTTTAATTGATTCCTCTCTAGAGATATTTTTAAGTATTGTTGGCTGATTTATTGTTGGGGCTATCGAGCCCGCTTCAGATTTCTGCTCAACTTTTTGATTGTTTTTTGGATTAATAGGTTTTTTTGGTGTTTCAAAAAAGGCTCCCCAGAAAAGCAAAACAGACATTGAAAGAGCGATAGCTACAAATACGTTTTTATTATCCATTTTTACTATCCTTTTGATTTGTTTCTGGAACAAAATCTATACCATGACTACCGCCAAGAGTTTTTACAGGATGGCATTTTAAAATTCTTTTCAATCCTAGTAAAAACCCTTTTTTAAAACCTTGAGTTTTTAAAGCCTCTATAAAATATTCAGAACAGGAAGGCAAGAATCTACATCTAGTTCCTAATAATGGAGATATAAAATATTTATAAAATTTTATAATTAAAATTAGAATTTTTGTCATTTTACTTTTTTAATTTACTAAAACTTTTCTCCATCAATGGCAAAAGCACATCTTGTTTTTGAGCATAAGCATTAGACTTACCGAAAACTATATAAGTGTAATCCTTATTAATTGCACCTCTTTTTTTTAACAATTTTTGAACAATTGCTTTTAATTTTCTTCTAATTTTGTTTCTTTTAACAGCATTTCCAATTTTTTTTTTCATTACAAAACTTATAAGTAAATTAGCTTTATATCTGGGTTTAAAAAAATTTTTAGCTGCAAAAATGGAAAAGTAGTCCGTATGAACTTTTTTTTCTTTAAGAGCTTTTCTGAATTGGTTGCTTTTTTTTAAACTTTCAAGCTTAACCATTAAATTCTAGGTAGAAAGAGTTTTTCTTCCTTTTGCTCGTCTACGAGCGATAAGTTGTCTACCGGTTTTTGTAGCCATTCTTGCTCTAAAACCGTGTCTTCTTTTTCTTACTAAATTACTAGGCTGATATGTTCTTTTCATAAATATTAAAAGGTATATATTTTAATTGTTGTCTATTGTACAGGTAAATTATGAGCAAAAATTTGAAAATCTTTTTAGGCGTTTCTTACTTACTCATTTTATTTATATTTCTTTATTTTATCTTTGGAAGCATTCAAGTAAATAGACTTGATGATTTTTCATATTACAAGGAACTTCAGTCAAATTTAGATAGCCACATAAGCTCCAATGTTTTCATTAATTTGGTTTACTTTTTCATTTTTGGAATAGTTTGGGTGATGTTACTTGGATTTGGATCACCAATTTTAATAATGTCAGGAATATTATTTGGACAATGGCTTGGCACAGCTATATCTGTATTATCACTCTCAATTGGAGCTCTTGCATTATATTCCACTGGAAATTTTTTTTTTAAAGATTTAGTTAAGCTAATATTAGAAAAAAAATTTGCTAAACACATCGCATTATTTCAAAAAAATGAATTTTTTTATTTTTTAATGTATAGATTTGTTGGAGGTCTTGGAGTCCCGTTCTTTTTGCAAAATTTACTGCCAATACTTTTTGGAATGAAAAAAAGAAATTATTTTTTTTCTAGTTGTTTTGGATTTATACCAAGTTTTTTTATTATGAATACGATAGGAGCTGGATTAAATATTTATATTAAGCAAGCAAGTAATTTTAGTATGATGAATTTAATTCTATCAAAAGAAATTTATTTACCAATCTTAATGTTCTTAATTTTAATGATTGTATCTTTATTAATTAAAAAAAAATTTTTTAATGATAGAAATTAATAAAAATAATCTTTCTAATGATTTAAGTCCTTATCTTAAACAACATAAAGAAAATCCTGTTAACTGGCAAATTTGGTCTAAGGAAACTTTGGAATATGCAAAACAGAATAAAAAGCCAATCATATTAAGCATTGGATATGCTAGCTGTCACTGGTGTCATGTAATGGCTCATGAAAGTTTTGAAGATCAAGAAACTGCAAAAATTATGAATCAATTATTTGTAAATATAAAAGTTGATAGAGAAGAAAGACCTGATTTGGATTTTATTTTTCAAAGTTCATTTCAATTATTTAATCAAACAGGAGGTGGGTGGCCTTTGACAATGTTTTTAGATGAAAATGGTGTACCATTTATGGGAGGTACTTATTTTCCTAAAGAGGCAAAACATGGATTACCATCATTTAAAGAAGTTTTACAAAAAGTCTCAGAAGCCTATAAAGACCAAAGAGAAAAAATAATAAATCAAAAAGATTTAATTATTAAAAATTTAGATTTAAAAAAAAATTCTGTTTTCAATCAAGATCTCGAACCTATTATAGAAATGTCTTTAAATAATTTAGATCCAGTTAAAGGAGGCTATAAAGGTGCGCCTAAATTTCCAACTTTTAATCTATTTGAAACTCTACTTTATTTTTATAACACATCTAATGATACAAAGTACTTGAAGCCAGTAGAACTAATTATTAAGCAACTTTGTTCAAAAGGTATATATGATCATGTCGAAGGTGGCATTGCTCGGTATACAGTTGATGAAGATTGGGTAATTCCACATTTTGAGAAAATGCTTTATGATAATACTCAATTTATATTGTTACTTTCAAAATATTGTAAAATAAACTCAGAAAATTATTTTAAAGAAAAATTAAAACAAACCATTAATTTTTTAACTAAAAACTTTCTTAATAAAGAGGGTTTTTTGGGGTCTGCTTACGATGCAGATAGCGAGGGTGAAGAGGGTAAATACTATATTTATTCTTATAGTGAGATAAAAGATATAGAAAATATTGGGCAATATTTTGAAATTAAGCCAGAGGGAAACTGGGAAAATAAAATCATTCTAGTTGAAAAACAAAAACCCACTGAACAAATTTTAAAAAAACTTTTACAAATAAGATCAAAAAAAAACAAACCTTTTTTCGACGATAAAACTCAACTTGATTTAAATTGTTTAATGATTAGTGCATTAATTTCTGCAAATGAAATTTTACCAAATAGCGGATATTTAAAATTAGCTGAAGAGTTTTTCTTAAAAATTGAAAAAAAATATATAAAAAATAAAGTTTACCATAGTTACTCAAAAGATATCGTTTTTATTGAAGATTATGCCTTTTTAATTAATGCAATTAATGACTTATCAGATATAACAATAAACTTTAAATATAAAGAATTAGCCAGAAAATTGTCTAAAGAGGCAATAGATAAATTTTTCTTAGAAGATAAAAATATCTTTCAAAAAAATCCCAAACATAATAAAGACACTTTTTTCAAGCCTATAGACATAGGTGACAATACAATTCCAAACGGTAATGCTGTGATGCTTATAAATTTAATAAGATGTGGATTGATGGAAGAAGCAAAAAAATTATCTGTTAGTCTTAATGGTTATATAAATATTTACAAAAATCATATGATGACAGCAATAAGAGCTGTAGATTTTTTTAACAAAATTAATTCAGGTAAAAATTGTAACGAGCAAGGTTGTAAAATAGATGATTAAAAAAATTAATTGGCTGGCGTGGTTGGTTTTAGTGATATTGTGGAATTATGGTTTTCCAAACGCGACACCACTCCAAGATGTACTAGTTGCCGTAATTTTGTCGATATTATTTATAATTATTCAGAAGGTTCAATCTAGAGGCTTGCAAAATAGAGCCTCAAGAAGTAAATTTAAAAATTAATGAAGGGACGCTCAGTATGGGAATTCACTACGATTACAAATCTACGCGAGGCGATAAAGCTATGAAAAAAGAAGCTAAGCGAAAAGCAAGAATTGAGCAAAGAAGAGCTAAGCGTTCAGTCAGCAATCCTAAAGAGTCCGAGGAAAAATTAATGCATGACATTGATAAACCTATAACATTAGAGGACTTAACAAACCCAGATAAAAATTAATTTTCTTAATGAAATCTTTTGAAAAAAAAGATTCTCTTACTAAAAGCCGTGAGGCTGCATTAAAAAAAAATCTTAAAAAAAGAAAAAAAATTAAAATAGAAAAAAAGAAAAAATGACTGTTCTTTCAGACAAATGGATTAAAAAAGTTGCGAAACAAAAAGGAATGATTAAACCTTTTGTGGATAAACAAGTAAGAAAAGGAAAAATTTCATTCGGTTTATCCTCTTACGGATATGATGCTAGAGTATCAAATGAGTTTAAAATTTTTACAAATGTAAACTCAGGCATAGTTGATCCTAAAGTTTTCAAAAAAGAGAGCTTTGTTACTAAAGTTGGAAAGGAATGTATAATTCCACCTAATTCTTTTGCATTAGCGAGAACGATGGAATATTTTAAAATTCCCGATGATATTTTAGTTATCTGTCTTGGAAAATCTACATATGCAAGATGCGGAATAATAGTAAATGTAACCCCTCTCGAACCAGGTTGGGAGGGACATGTAACTTTAGAATTTTCAAATACTACTCCATTACCAGCAAAAATATATGCAAATGAGGGTGTAGCTCAATTTATCTTTTTAAAAGGCAATGAGAAACCAAGTATCACTTATGCAAATAGAAAAGGTAAATATATGAAACAAAAAGGTGTGACACTTCCAAAAGTTTAATCTCTTTGATGCAAAAACTCATAATTAAAGGTAGAAGAGAGTTAAGTGGAAAAATTTCTATATCAGGCTCTAAAAATGCCACTCTACCAATTTTAGCGGCTTCTATTCTTTCCAATCAAGTAAAGATTAAAAATGTTCCTTTGGTGAAAGATATATTTACAATGGTTGAATTGTTGAATTTTATTGGACTAAAAGCAAAGATAATAAAAAAAAAAAATACAATTGAAATTAAAAATAGAGAAAAAAATATTAACACTTTAGCTCCTTATAAACTTGTAAAAACGATGAGAGCTGGAGTACTCGTTTTAGGCTCTTTGCTAACAAAATATAGAAAAGCAAAAGTTTCTTTACCTGGTGGGTGCGCAATTGGCACAAGACCTGTTGACTTACATTTATTTGCATTAAAAAAATTAGGTGCAAAAATTAAAATTAAAGATGGATACATTTTGGCCCAAGCAAAAAATGGTCTGAAAGGTGCAGTAATAAAATTTCCTTCTATTTCGGTAGGAGCTACAGAAAATGCGTTACTTGCTGCTTTTAAGGCCAAAGGAAAAACTATTTTAAAAAATTGTGCAATCGAACCAGAAATTAAAGATTTGATAAAATTTCTTAAAAATTTAGGGGCAAATATTTTTTTAAAAGGTAGGACAATTTCGATCTCAGAAAGTAAAATTAAAACTACAAAAATCACTCATCATGTAATTTTCGATAGAATAGAATTAGGCACTTATATGATAGCAAGTGCGTTACTAGCGAAAAAAAATTTAACGATAGATAAGATCGATCCAAAAATAATTAAAAGTGAGTTAAACATTTTAAAGAAGATAGGAGTTCAAATTGAACAAAAAAAAAATTCTATTATTATTAAGAGGGCAAAAAAATTAAAAAAAATTAATATATTAACGAAACCATACCCTGGCTTCCCAACAGATTTGCAAGCTCAACTTATGGTTATACTCACACAGGCAAAAGGTATTTCTAGAATAAAAGAGAACATTTTTGAAAACAGATTTATGCATGTTCCTGAATTAAAAAGAATGGGAGCGCAAATACAAATAAAAGATAAAACTGCTATAATAAAAGGGCCAACAAAATTAACTGGTGCTGAAGTTATGGCTACCGACCTTAGAGCCTCAGTTAGTTTAGTATTAGCCGGGTTGATCGCCGAGAATAGAACAATTATTAATAGAATTTATCATCTTGATAGGGGTTATGAGTTTTTAGAGAGAAAACTTAAAAAATGTAAAGCCATAATAAAAAGAGTTTAAAATGGAGCCAAAAAATTTAAAACTAATTGCTAGAACAGAAGAAGATCTGAGAGTTGTCTCTGCACATCTTCAAGACTCAATCGCAAGCGTTGCTGACATTGCAAATTTAAAAAAAAATAAGATTTTTCTTATGCAACTTAACCGTTTTATGTGGGAGGATGTCGAAAAAGGTGTGTTTCGTAAGAATAAACGAATTAGAACTATCTTAAAATTTGAGAACGTAATGAATGTACTATCACGAAATATTAATCAGCTTAAAAAAGATAAGTTTTTAGATTTTCTAGCTATTGAAACAAATATTACTCCTGATAAAAACTATGAGATGAAAATAATTTTTGCTGGTGATGCAATAATTAGAATTATCTCTGAGGTTATTGAAGTAACTTTAGATGACCAGGGAGAAGCATGGGATACAAAAAATAAACCAAAACACAAAAGCTTATAATGTTAAAAATATTAAAACTTGATAATAAAAAATCTTTAAAAATTTTAAAACTATTTTTAGATAAAAGAAGGTCTATACAAAAGGATCAAACCAAAATTGTAAGTAAAATAATAAAAAATGTAAAAAAAAATGGAGATAAAGCAGTTTTAAATTATGAAAAAAAATTTTCTAAAATTAGAACAAAATCTAATAAAATTCAGTTATCAGTTAAAGAAATCAATAAAATTTCTAATAGAACAGATGCAATTATAAAAAAATCAATTGATTTAGCATATAAAAGAATAAAAAAATTTCATTCAAAGCAAAAATTTTTATCTTTTAAATTAAAGGATAAATACAAGAATGTTCTATCTTATAAGTATTCTCCATTAGAAAAAGTTGGTGTTTATGTACCAGGAGGTACAGCAAGTTATCCAAGCACAGTTTTAATGAATTGTATCCCTGCTATAGTGGCTGGAGTAAAAAATATATACCTAACTACTCCATCTTTAAACTCTGAAATCAATCCTGCAATAGTATATGCTGCAAAAAAATGTGGTGTAAAAAAAATTTATAAAACTGGAGGCGCTCAGACTATCGCAGCACTTGCCTATGGAACCAAGAAATTTGAAAAAGTTGATAAGATAATTGGTCCTGGAAACGCTTTTGTAGCTTGTGCTAAAAAAGAGGTTTTCGGAGACGTAGGAATTGATATGGTTGCTGGTCCCTCCGAAGTTAGCATTGTCGCAGACAAGTATGCTGATCCAAACTTTGTTGCTGCAGACTTAATAGCTCAAGCAGAACATGATGTTAATGCTCAATCAATATTGATTACTAATGATAAAAATTTAATTAAATTAGTAAATTTATCTTTAAAAAAACAAATTAAAACATTACCAAAAAAAAATATTGCCTCTCAAAGTTTAAAAAATTTTGGTTTAGCTATTTTAGCTAAAAATAAAAAAAATATTTTAGAAGCTATCAACACTATAGCTCCTGAACATTTAGAACTTTGTACTAATATGAACGATGATATTATTAAAGGCGTTAAAAATGCCGGATCAATTTTTATTGGTAAATTTTCCCCAGAGGCTATTGGTG
This sequence comes from uncultured Pelagibacteraceae bacterium, assembly GCA_902594835.1. Lineage (GTDB taxonomy): Bacteria > Pseudomonadota > Alphaproteobacteria > Pelagibacterales > Pelagibacteraceae > Pelagilacustribacter. Next base: position 39,151 of record CACJNX010000002.1, read on the forward strand.
ATTATATAGCTGGCCCTAACCATGTGTTACCCACATCAGGCTCAGCAAGATTTTCATCTGGTTTATCTGTTAACGATTTTTTAAAGCGACACTCTCTCATAAAAATAACAAAAACAGGTATTGAAAGATTAGGATCATCGGTTATAAATTTAGCGGTGCATGAAAATTTAGATGGACATGCTAATTCAGTAAAAATGAGATTAAAAAAAAAGGAAAATTAATTGGCTAAACAAGAAACTTTAGAATTTAAGGGAAAAGTAACCGAACTACTTCCCAACGCAATGTTTAGAGTTAAGCTTGAAAATAACCACGAAATTTTAGCTCACACAGCTGGAAAATTAAGAAAGAATAGAATTAGAGTTCTTGCTGGAGATAATGTAATGGTTGAAATGACGCCATATGATTTAACTAAAGGTAGAATTACTTTTAGATTTTAGGCCTTGTAGCTCAGTAGTAGAGCAGTACCCTGAAAAGGTATGTGTCGTAAGTGCGATTCTTACCAAGGCCACCACCTACAAGTTTAACACATCGAAAAATAAAAATTTATCTGATAATTATTTTATTATGAATAAAAAGATTGGACTTTTTTGGTTAAGAGATGATTTTAGACTTAACAAAAATGATGGACTTATAGAAGCCACCATAAATCATGATCAAGTTGTTGTTTTTTATCTTTATAAACAGAGTACCTATAAAGACCAAGAGGCGCAAAAATGGTGGCTAAGTTCATCACTTTTAAATTTTAAAGAAAAATTAAATAATTTAAATATTGCTCTTGAAATAGTAGAGACTAATTCTTTTAAAATTTTCTTTGATAAATTGATAAAAAATAAAGATTTCGCTATATATTGGAATAAGGTTTATGAGCCCGACTATCTAAAATTTGACGAATATTTGTTAAGCAATTTTGAAAATAAAAATATTTACCACAAAAGATTTAAAGGAAATGTTCTTAATGAAATAAATGAAATTAAGAAAAACGATGGTACCCCATTTAAGGTATTCACTCCTTACTGGAGAACAGCGGAAAAACATTATATTGAAAAAATACCATCAAAAGAGAAAGTAATAAAAAAATGTAAAAAAAAATTAAGTTATTTCAAAAATCAGATCAAACCAGAAAAAATATTACCTAAAAAAAATTGGTTCAAAAATTTTGAGAAAATCTGGTTTCCAGATGAAAAAATAGCTTTAAAAGAATTGCAAAATTTTATTGAAGCAAAAATTTCTAATTATTCTGAAGATCGAAATTTTCCAAATATAGTTGGGACATCAAAATTATCTCCATTTATAAAATTTGGCCATCTTCATGTAGAAACCATTTGGAATGAATGCATTAAAAAAAGATCTAAGACTTTGGGAACATCAAAATTTCTAGCTGAAATTGGGTGGCGAGAATTTAATCACTCTTTAATAAATCACTTTCCTCACATGTTAAAAAATAATTACTCAAAAAAATTTGATAAATTTCCATGGGAAAAAAATCCTAAATTTTTAAAAGCTTGGAAAAAAGGTTTAACTGGTTATCCGATCGTTGATGCCGGGATGAGAGAGCTCTATTCTACTGGATGGATGCACAACAGAGTGAGAATGATAGTTGGCTCATTTTTAGTTAAACATTTATTAATTAATTGGAAAGAAGGTGAAAAATATTTCAAAAACTGTTTATTAGACTATAGTCCGGCTAGCAATGTTGCCGGTTGGCAATGGGTTGCAGGCAGTGGAGCAGACGCAGCTCCCTATTTTAGAATATTTAATCCAATTTTACAGGGTGAGAAATTTGATAAAGAAGGAGATTATGTAAGAAAATGGGTACCCGAATTAAAAAATTTATCAAAAAAATTTATTCACAAACCTTGGGAATTCAAGAATGAAAAATTTAAATTAGGAAGAGACTATCCCTTTCCTATAGTTAAGCATGAAGAAGCAAGGGTAAAAGCTTTAAATGCATTTAAAAAGATTTAAATCTATACATTTCCGTGGCAATGCTTAAATTTTTTACCTGAACCGCATGGGCATTTTTCGTTTCTACCGACTTTTTTTTCTGATTTACTATCCCTTTTTTCTTCTAGAGTATTCTCACTTTTTTCCTCGTTTGATATAACAATGTTTAGATTAAGAAGAAATTTTATTAAGTCAGTTTTAATTTTCGATAATAAACCCTCAAATAAAACAAATGCCTCTTTTTTAAATTCAGATAAAGGGTCTTTCTGCCCATATTGCCTTAAGCCGATTACTTGCCTTAATTGTTCTAAATATTGTAAATGTGATCTCCAAGAAAAATCAATAATTTGTAAAAATATTTTTTTTTCTAAATTGTTATTTTGATTTTCCTCTAAAATTTTAAGTCTTGAATTTTTTTTCTCAGAGTACAAACTTTGTATTTTTTTTTTGAATTCAGCCTCATTAAGCTTTCCAAATTCTAGTATTTTATTATCACTAACCACATTCCCAGTTATACTTTTTATCTCTGTAAGATAGATTTTTTCATCTCCGGACTTTTGAAAATTTGTTCTGACTAAATTTAAGTTGACGAGTATTTCATCAAAAAAATCTTTCAAAATTTCGTTAATATCATTTTCTTTTAAAATCTTTAATCTTTGCGAAAATATGACTTGCCTTTGGTCATTCATTACATCATCAAATTTAATTAATGTTTTTCGAATATCAAAGTTTCTGCTTTCAACTTTTTTTTGTGCTCTTTCCATGGCTTTATTGATCCAGGGGTGATCGATAGACTCATTTTCTTTTAATCCTAATTTTTGAAGCATTCCATCAATAGAGTCTCCTCCAAAAATTCTCATCAATTCATCTTGTAAACTTATAAAAAAAATTGTACTTCCAGGGTCTCCTTGCCTACCAGATCGACCTCTTAATTGATTGTCTATTCTTCTGCTTTCGTGTCGCTCAGTTCCAATTATAAATAATCCACCTAAACCTTTTACTTTTTCCTCATTTTTCTTAATTTCTTTTTCATCTTCTTTTTTTCCGTCGTAAAGAAAATCTTTATTTCCACCTAATTTTATATCAGTTCCTCTTCCAGCCATGTTAGTTGCAATCGTAACCGCATTTATTTTACCAGCCTCAGCTATAATACTTGCCTCTTTCTCATGTTGCTTGGCGTTAAGGACATTGTGTTTTATTTTTTTACTATCCAAGTAAGATGAAATTTTTTCTGATTTTTCAATGCTAGTCGTTCCAACCAATACCGGCTGACCTTTTTTGTTGCATTCAATTATTTTATTAGTAATTGCATTATATTTTTCTTCTTCAGTTCTATATATCTGATCATTAAAATCTTTTCGTAGCATTTTTTTATTTGTAGGAATAGAAACAACAGGTAGTTTATATATATCAAAAAATTCTTCTGCCTCCGTTATAGCTGTTCCCGTCATCCCAGATAATTTTTGATATAATCTAAAGTAGTTTTGATAAGTTATTGATGCCAATGTTTGATTTTCCTCTTCAACTTTTACATTTTCTTTAGCCTCTATTGCCTGATGAAGCCCGTCAGAAAATCTTCTTCCGCTTAACACTCTTCCTGTGAACTCATCAATTATTTGTACTTTGCTATCTCTAATTATGTAATCAGTATCTTTGTTAAAAAGTAAATTTGCTTTTAAAGCCTGATTCACATGATGAACTAAATCTAAATTAGCTGGGTCGTAAAAATTATTATTTTTCAATATCTTTTTTTGGATTGCAAGTTTTTCAATTTTATCAATTCCTAAATCAGTAAGAATTACATTTTTATTTTTTTCATCTAATTCGTAATCATTTTTTTGCAAATGTTTAATAAATTCATTTGATGTCACATAAAGTGTTGTTTTGTCTTCAAGTTTTCCAGAAATTATTAAAGGCGTTCTAGACTCATCTATTAGAATACTGTCAACCTCATCAACTATGCAAAAGTGATGATCGCGTTGAACCATGTCGGCTAGCTCGTATTTCATGTTGTCTCTTAGATAATCAAATCCGAGCTCATTATTAGTAGCGTAAGTAATGTCATTTTTGTAATTTTTTTTTCTAACAGCATCATCTAAATCATTTGTTATACAGCCAGTAGATACTCCTAGATAGCTAAAGACTTTACCCATCCATTCAGAATCTCTTTTAGCTAAATAGTCATTTACTGTAACTACATGTACGCCTTTCCCTTCTAAAGAATTTAAGTACGCTGGTAATGTTGATACAAGAGTTTTTCCTTCCCCTGTTTTCATTTCAGCAATTTTTCCACTATGAAGAATTAACCCTCCAGCTAGTTGAACATCATAATGTCTTTCACCTAGAGACCTCTTAGCAGCTTCCCTTACTAACGCAAAACTTTCTGGTATGATCTCGTCAATTTTTATAGAACCATTTTGAGCGTTTTTTTTAAAATTAAAAGTCTTTTCTTTAAAATCTGCCTCAGTTAGAGACTTAATTTCATTCTCTTTATTATTTATTGCTTCAATAATGTTTTGAATTTTGTCTAATTCTTGTTGATTAGAGCTTTTAAATATTTTACTAAAAGTTCTTGTAAAAAGATTCATTATACATCTATATATGTATTATTAATTTAAATTAAACAGCAATAATGACAATAAATATAAAAAATTTCTTAAACGATAAAACAAAATTATCAAAAATGGGTGAGTTTCAAAGCCTTAAACAAATAGAGGGTTTAGAAATGTCGTCTATTTCTGCAGATCTTTATAAAGATGGAAGGGACGATTTAGCCCTATTTTATTTCAGTAAGGGGGCAAATTACGCAACACTTACCACAACAAATAGTATAACGTCTGAATTTATTCCTTGGAATAGAAACTCTCATAAAAAGATTATCAAGGGATTATTGGTTAATACAAAAAATGCAAACACCTTTACTGGTAAACAAGGAAAAGACAGTATAGATGTTTTAGCAAAAAATTTGTCTAGAGTTTTGACTATTAAAGAGTCTAAAAATCAGAAAGGCACAAGCGAAACAGTCAAAATTAAAGATTTAATTTTTGCATCAACTGGTGTGATCGGGGAAGAGTTTCCTGTTGAAAGTATAAGAGAAAGATTACCAGATCTTGTTGATAGGTTAAGAAGCGAGCATAATAAAATGTATTGGATTAAAATGGCTTCAGCTATAATGACAACCGATACAAAACCAAAATTAGCATACGAAGAAATAATAGTAGGGAATGAATTGGTGAAAATTTGTGGCATCGCTAAAGGATCAGGTATGATTGCTCCGAATCTTGCTACAATGTTATCATTTATTTTCACTAATGCAGATATTAACTCAAATTTATTAAAGACGATTTTAAAAAGGGCTGCTTCAAACTCTTTTAACGCAATTACAGTTGATAGCGATCAATCTACAAATGACATGGTATCAATTTTTTCTACTCGAGCTATAAAAATCGGTCAAAATATTTCTTTAAATGATAAATCAGTACAAAAGTTTGAAATAGCTTTAAAAAAACTTTGTTTAAATTTGGCTAAACAAATTGTCGTAGATGGTGAGGGCGCCAAGAAATTTGTTACAATTAATGTCATTAACGCAAAATCACTAGGGAGCGCAAAGAACATTGCTTTTTCAATTGCTAATTCACCTTTATTTAAAACAGCCGTAGCAGGCGAAGATCCTAATTGGGGGAGAATAGCAATGGGCATAGGTAAGTCTGGTGAGATTGTGGATCAAAAAAAATTAAAAATTAAAATTGGAAATTTTGTAGTTGCAGAAAATGGAAAAATTTCTGAAACTTATGATGAGGAGAAATTAAAAGAATATATGCAATGGGGATCTATTGATATTGAAGTAAATTTGAAATTGGGTAATGATGCTTTTAAGTGCTACACTTGCGACTTTACCCATGACTACATTGATATTAATGCAGATTATAGAAATTAAATGATTAAATATAATTTAAGTTGCCAAAATGGACATGAATTTGAAAGTTGGTTTTCAAATTCTGAAGAGTTTGACAAATTAAATAAAAAAAAATTATTGGATTGCATATATTGCTCTTCAAAAAAAATAAATAAATCAATTATGGCTCCAATGGTATCAACAAAAAATAAAGATGAACAAATTGAATCTATAAGCAAGGATTTTAAAAATGAAAGAAATAACCTTTTGAAATTAAGAAGATATATTGAAAAAAATTTTGACTATGTTGGAAAAGACTTTAGTAAAAAAGTAAGGGAAGTTTATTACGATAAAAGAAATAAAAAAACTATTTATGGCACTACAACTCCAGAAGAAAGAAAAGAATTGTCTGACGAAGGTATAGACATTTTATCTATCCCATGGATAAGTAAAGATAATTAATTTTTTAAACTGCAAATAATATAATTAACAGACAAATCTTTAGATCTCCTCCATCGTTTGAGGATAGGATTAAATTGAAAACCAGCGATGTCGACTGTATTACATTTATTTTTTGTTAAAATTTTTTCTAATTCTTCAGGTTTTATGAATTTATTCCAATCATGTGTCCCTATTGGAAGCCATCGTAAAATATATTCAGCACCAATTATTGCTTTTATATATGAAGTGAAAGATCTATTTAGTGTTGCAGTAAACATTAAACCATTATTTTTTAGTAATTTAGCACAAGACTCAATGTACAAATTAACGTCTTCAACATGTTCAACTATTTCCAAGTTGAGAATTATATCAAATTTTTTTTCAGATTTTAATTTTTCAGGTGAAGTATTTAAGTAATTTATTTTAAGGTTATTTTTTTTTGAATGTAATTTTGCAACATTTATATTTTTTTCAGATGCATCAATTCCTGTTAAATTGGCTCCTAACCTTGTCAATGGTTCGCTAATTAGCCCCCCACCGCAACCAATATCAAGAACGTCAAATCCATTTAAAAAATTGGTTTTGTTTTTATCAATTCTATAATGATTTTTAATTTTTTCTGTTATGTACTCTATTCTTATTGGGTTAAACATGTGCAGAGGTTTGAATTTTCCATTAAGATCCCACCATTCATCTGCTAATCTTGAAAACTTTTGAATTTCCTCTTTATTTATAGTACTACTCATTTTGTAAATATTTTATTTAATATTATTATCTAAATTTTATTATATTACATTCTTTAAATGGTTAAAAAAGTATTAAAGTTTGGTGGAACATCTGTTGGAACAATTGATAGGATCCAACATATAGCTAATATTATTAAAAAAGAACAATTAAATGGAAATAAAGTTATTGCCGTAGTCTCTGCAATGGCAGGAAAAACTAATGAACTTGTTAAAATGTCAAATGAAATTTCTGAGGAATTTAACAAAAGAGAATTGGACGTTCTTTTGTCATCTGGAGAACAAGTCACCTGCGCTCTTTTATCTGGAGCCTTAATAAAATTAAAAATCAATGCTCAATCTTGGTTAAATTGGCAAATACCAATTCTTACTGAAGGCGATCACACTAATGCTAGAATAGTAAATATGAATGTTGAAAAAATTAATAAATTTTTAGACTCAAATGGCGTAGCTATTATTCCAGGTTTTCAAGGGATTTCAAAAAATGGAGAAATAACTACTCTTGGTAGAGGAGGGTCCGACGCTACAGCTGTTGCAATAGCGAAAATATTTAATGCTGACACCTGTGAAATCTATACAGATGTCGATGGCGTATTTTCTACAGACCCAAATAAAATACCGGTTGCTAAAAAAATTGAAAAAATTTCTTACGACGAAATGCTTGAGCTTTCCTCTCTAGGAGCAAAAGTAATGCAATCCTCAGCTGTTCAAACAGCGATGATGTATGATATTCCACTTGAAGTTAGATCAACTTTTACCGATAGAAAAGGAACAAAAATTTTTAGTCAGGAAAACATTGATTATACGAAAAGTGTTACTGGTGTGGCGTATTCAAAAGACGATGCAAAAATAACTATCACTGGTGTTGAAGATAAACCAGGAGTGGCTGCCAACATATTTGAGCCTTTGAGCAAAGCTCAAATAAATGTTGATATGGTAATACAAAATATATCCTCAGATCAAAAAACAACAGATATAACCTTTACTGTAAAAAGAGACGAAATCTCAAAAACAAAAAAAATTTTAAAAGAAAACAGTAAGATTAATTACAAGCAGATAATTCAAAATGAAAAAGTGGCAAAAGTATCCATTGTTGGCGCAGGAATGGTTTCTACTCCAGGGGTAACTTACAGAATGTTTAGAGCTTTATCAGATGAGGGAATTAATATTTTAGCGATATCAACTTCTGAAATCAAACTTTCAGTCATTATTGATGAAGAGAAAACTTTATCAGCTATTAAAAAACTACATACGATATTTGATTTAGATTAAAATGGAAATCAGACCACACAGAATTATTAAAAGAAAAAATACTAAGTTAATAAAAGTAGGTAAGGTAAGTGTTGGCGGAGGTTCACTAATTAGCGTCCAATCTATGACAAATACTTTAACTACAAATGTTAAGGAAACCATTAATCAAATTCATTCATTAGAGGAGGCTGGAGCAGATATAGTAAGAGTATCGTGTCCAGACGAACAGTCGACAAAAGCGTTAAAAAAAATTACTAAAGAAATCTCCGTACCATTGGTCGCTGACATACACTTTCACTTCAAGAGAGCGATAGAAGCCGCAGAAATGGGCGCAAGTTGTTTAAGAATTAACCCAGGTAATATAGGAGACAACAAAAGAATTTTAGATGTTGTAAGGGCAGCTAAAGATAACAATTGTTCAATTCGAATAGGTGTTAATGCTGGATCTTTAGACAAAAAATTGTTAGAAAAATACAAGGAGCCTTGCCCAGAGGCACTAGTAGAAAGTGCTCAAAATAATATAAAACTTTTAGAGGATAATGACTTTTTTAATTTTAAGATAAGTGTTAAATCTTCAGATATATTTTTAACAGTCAAAGCTTACAAAAAGTTATCAGAAATTTGCAGCTATCCTCTGCATTTAGGAGTTACAGAGGCAGGAGGTTTATTTACGGGAAGTATTAAATCTTCAATTGGAATTGGACAGTTATTAATGGAGGGCATTGGTGACACAATAAGAGTTTCTCTTTCGTCGGACCCGGTTGATGAGGTTAAAGCTGGTTATGAAATTTTAAAATCTTTAGGCATTCGATCAAGAGGAGTAAACATTATTTCCTGCCCATCTTGCGCAAGACAAGCATTTCCAGTTATTGAAACAGTAAAACTTTTAGAAGAAAAATTAGCTCATATAAAAAAACCAATTAACTTATCAATTATTGGGTGTGTAGTTAATGGTCCAGGTGAAGCTGCGCAAACTGAAATTGGTTTAACAGGTGGAGGAAATGATAGTAATCTTTTGTATCTTTCAGGAATACCTCACACTAAGGTCCCAAATTCAAAAATTATAGAAAAAGTTGTTAAACTCGTAGAAGAAAAAACAAAAGATTAAATAAATCATGGTACCTTTAAATAAAGTTAAGGAAATAATAGCTAAACATGATGCTTTAGAAAAAGAACTCTCTTCAGGCAGCTTAAATCCAAAATTATTTGCAACAAAGTCAAAAGAATACTCTAATCTTGGCAGTATAATTAAAACAGCAAGGGAGTATATAAATTTTGAAAGTGAAAAGAAGGATTTAGTAAATTTGGTCCAAGATAAAAATAATGATCGAGAGATTATTGATTTAGCTCAAAAAGATTTGGATGAACTTACAAAAAAAAAAGAAAAGTATGAAAATGATTTAAAAGTTTTTCTGTTACCAAAAGATGAAGATGATAACAAAAATGCAATTGTAGAGATTAGGGCAGGTACAGGGGGATTAGAAGCATCGCTGTTTTGTGCAGATTTATTTAAAATGTACGAGAAAGTTTGCGCAAAAAAGAAATGGAAATTAGAAATAATAAATATTTCAAAAAGTGAGGCAGGAGGATTTAAAGAAGTGATATTCTTAGTAAATGGAGATGACATATATTCATATTTAAAATATGAGTCAGGCGTTCACCGTGTTCAGAGGATTCCTGAGACAGAGACACAGGGACGCGTTCATACCTCAGCAGCTACAGTTGCCGTATTACCAGAGGCAGAGGACGTTGACATTGAAATTAAAGACTCAGACCTTAGAATTGATGTGTTTAGAGCAGGAGGACCAGGAGGACAATCAGTTAATACTACTGATAGCGCAGTTAGAATTACACATATTCCAACAGGAGTAGTAGTAAGTCAACAAGACGAAAAATCTCAACATAAGAACAAAGCTAAAGCATTAAAGATTTTGAGATCTAGAGTTTATGAGGAAGAGAAAAGAAAAAAAGATCAAGAGCGATCAAGCAATAGAAGAAGCCAAATTGGAACTGGTGACAGATCAGAAAGGATCAGAACATATAATTTTCCACAGGGACGAGTTACTGATCATAGAATTAATTTAACACTACATAAGCTTAATGAATTTTTGAGTGGAGAAATCCATGAAGAAATGAACCAGGAACTCAGATTAAAAGAGCAAAATCTGAAACTAGAAAATTTAAACACATGAATTATCTAGAAATAATTAAAATTGGCTCGAATTTGCTTAAAAAAAATCAAATAAAATCCCATATTCTTGACTCAGAAATTTTGCTCTCAAAAACTATAAATAAATCTAGGGAGGAGATTTTGACAAATTTAGGTCAAAAACTTAATGATGAAAAAATTTTAAAATTTAATGATTATTTATTTAGAAGATTAAAAAATGAACCTATTGCTTATATTTTAAAAGAGAAAGAATTTTGGAGTAAAAAATTTATAATTAACAAACATACGTTAATCCCAAGGCCTGAGACTGAGTTATTAGTAGATAAATGTATTAAAATTTATAAAAATAGGGAAATTTCGGTTCTAGATATTGGCACAGGATCTGGATGTATAATAATTAGTTTGTTACATAGCATGAAACAATCTAAGGGCGTGGGTATCGATATTTCAAAAAAAGCAATTTTAATAGCTAAAAAAAATGCAAAAAAATTTGATTTATTGAATAGAATAAAATTTTTCAACAAATCAGTTGATAGTTTATTTAATAAAAAATTTGATTTAATCGTATCTAATCCTCCATATATTGAAACAAAAAATTTAAAAAATTTAAGTGAGGATATAAAAAAATACGAACCTATAATGGCCTTAGACGGGGGAAACGATGGGCTTGACCTTATCAAAAAAGTTATCTACAAATCGAAATATATCCTAAAGATACAAGGTATGCTCGCCCTTGAAATTGGAAATGAGCAGTTTAAAAAAGTTTCAAAAATACTATTTGATAATAACTTTAGAATTAAACACGTTATTAAAGACTATAAAAATAATATAAGATGCATTTTAGCTATAAATAAATAGATGAATAATAATAGAAGAAGAAATTTTAGATCAAGACCACAAAAAAATAACTTCAGAAGACGGGGAGGATCGTTAAATACAGGTAGTTCAAATATTAGCAACAACGGTAACATGAATTTTAATCGCAATGGCTCTATGAACAATATTCATAATGTTGAAAAAACAATGTTAAAGTATCAGCAACTTGCAAAAGACGCTCAGAGCAATGGAGATCCAGTGTTATCTCAAAATTATTTACAGCACGCCGACCATTATTTGAGAAGATATAATGAACTAAATGAAAAAAGGGATAGCACATTAGAAAAAACAGTTTCAGAGGATAAACCGATAACTAAGGAAGAAACTGCAGAGGAAAAGACATCTCTTTCATCAAACTGAACAAATTTATCTAAGACTTCCTAATTTTAAATCAATCTTTATTCTATCCAATTCGAACTGTTTTCTTTCCTCTCCTTTGAGAGTTTTTCCAGAGGGTAACTTTAATTTTTGTGAATTAACTTTTTTTCCATTTACTATCACTTCATAATGTAAATGTGGACCAGTAGACAATCCTGTAGAACCAACATAGCCAATTATTTGACCTTGTCTTACTTTTTTTCCTTCTTTGATGCCTTTAGCAAATGCTTTCATGTGGGCATAGATAGTTTCATAAGTTGAGTTATGTTTTATTTTTACACAATTTCCACCACCTCCACACCATCTAGCTCTAGTGACCGTTCCTGAACCAGAAGCCATGATTGGAGTTCCACTCGGTGCTGCAAAATCTGTTCCTCTATGCATTTTATTATAACCTAAAATAGGATGCTTTCTCATTCCAAAAGAAGATGATAACCGCGCTCCATTTATTGGAGTCTTCATTAAAGATTTTGTAATACTTTTTCCTTTAATATCATAATATTCTTCTTCATTATTATATTTAAAATTATAAAGATTTATTTCTTCCCCATTAACATACATAGAAGCATAAATTATCTTACCAGTATCTCTTACTTTATTGTTATCATCTTCAAATTTTTCATATAATATTTCGAACCAATCACCTTTTCTAATATCCCGTTGAAAATCTACTTCAAATCCAAAAATTCTAGCAAATTCTACAATGATATTTGGCTCAACCCCTGACTCCACTGCAGAATTATATAAATTATTTTTAATGATATTTTTAACAACAACTTCTTTTTTATAAAGCTGCAAAATATTTTCTTTTATATCAAAATTATCCTGATTTTTTCTTATCTCAATGCTAGTCGTATTGTTAATAGGATAAACAATACTTACAACAGTGTTAGTTTCTTTATCTACACTTTTTATAATTAATGATAATTTTCTTCCAGAATAAATATTAGTTAACTTTTTTTGTTTTAATTTTGTAGATATATTTTTAATATCATTATCCGTTACCTTATACTTTTTTAATATCCTCTCTATACTGTCGTTGCTTTCAATGGTATAATCTATTTCTTTATATGGGCTGTTAATCTTAGAGATTATAAAGTTTGTGAAATTTGAAAATTCACTGGTTTTACTAATCTCCTCTAAATTTTTAGTATTATTTACATTCTTTTTGTTAATGATGTTTGACGTAATAAAAAAAAGAACTGTAAAAATGAGTAAAAATGAAATCAAAATTAAAGGGTTAAATTTTTGGATCTTTAAAGTTCTAGTTTCCAATAAGGTGAAGTAGCTGTATTTTTTTTTGAGAAAATTACTAATTTTTTGAATAATCGTCATAGTTGTTTTTTATAAAAATAAAATGATCATTGCAACGATAGACAGTTAAAAAAGCCTGATTTTACTACATAAATTGTACAATATACGCCTTGACTTATAACTTAATTGTAATAAAAACAGCGCTCACCTCTACTAAGATATTATTTTATCATCGGTCTAGGTGTGCAGATTTTACAAGTAAAATCTTAGCTTTTTTAAATTGTGAATTTTAAGAAGAGAAGTGTGGACGGCTAGGTTAATAAAGAAATTGTCGTACACGCTTTAACGAAAAATAACTTTGATATACCTCAAAGTTATTAAAGCTAGTGTGCGCCGTTATTAAACTTGAGAGTTTGATCATGGCTCAGAACGTACGCTGGCGGCACGCCTAACACATGCAAGTCGAACGCAGTAGCAATACTGAGTGGCAAACGGGTGAGTATAATGTGGGAATCTGCCTTTTGGTTTGGAATAACACGGGGAAACTTGTGCTAATACCGGATAAGCCCTTACGGGGAAAGTTTTAACGCCGAAAGATGAGCCTGCACTTGATTAGCTAGTTGGTAAGGTAAAAGCTTACCAAGGCAACGATCAATAGCTGTTCTTAGAGGAAGACCAGCCACATTGGGACTGAGACACGGCCCAGACTCCTACGGGAGGCAGCAGTGGGGAATCTTGCACAATGGGGGAAACCCTGATGCAGCGATGCCGCGTGAGTGAAGAAGGCCCTTGGGTTGTAAAACTCTTTCGTCGGGGAAGAAAATGACTGTACCCGAATAAGAAGGTCCGGCTAACTTCGTGCCAGCAGCCGCGGTAATACGAAGGGACCTAGCGTAGTTCGGAATTACTGGGCTTAAAGAGCTCGTAGGTGGTTAAAAAAGTTGATGGTGAAATCCCAAGGCTCAACCTTGGAACTGCCATCAAAACTTTTTAGCTAGAGTGTGATAGAGGTAAGTGGAATTTCTAGTGTAGAGGTGAAATTCGTAGATATTAGAAAGAACACCAAAAGCGAAGGCAACTTACTGGGTCACTACTGACACTGAGGAGCGAAAGCATGGGTAGCGAAGAGGATTAGATACCCTCGTAGTCCATGCCGTAAACGATGTGTGCTAGACGTTGGAAATATATTTTTCAGTGTCGCAGCGAAAGCATTAAGCACACCGCCTGGGGAGTACGACCGCAAGGTTAAAACTCAAATGAATTGACGGGGACCCGCACAAGCAGTGGAGCATGTGGTTTAATTCGAAGATACGCGCAGAACCTTACCAACACTTGACATGTTCGTCGCGAGACTAAGAGATTAGTCTTTTCAGTTTGGCTGGACGAAACACAGGTGCTGCATGGCTGTCGTCAGCTCGTGTCGTGAGATGTTGGGTTAAGTCCCGCAACGAGCGCAACCCCTACTTTTAGTTGCCACCATTTAGTTGGGCACTTTAAAAGAACTGCCAGTGATAAGCTGGAGGAAGGTGGGGATGACGTCAAGTCCTCATGGCCCTTATGTGTTGGGCTACACACGTGCTACAATGGTACTTACAATGGGATGCAAAGAGGTGACTCTTAGCTAATCCCTAAAATGTACCTCAGTTCGGATTGTACTCTGTAACTCGAGTGCATGAAGCTGGAATTGCTAGTAATCGCGGATCAGCGCGCCGCGGTGAATACGTTCCCGGGTCTTGTACACACCGCCCGTCACACCATGGAAGTTGGTTACACCTTAAGGCAAAGCTCATACCTTTGACTACGGTACGATCAGCAACTGGGGTGAAGTCGTAACAAGGTAGCCGTAGGGGAACCTGCGGCTGGATTACCTCCTTTCTAAGGAAGACCAAAAAATTTCTTTTGGTCTCAAAAAATTAAGTTAATGTGGCCGTCCTCATTTCTCTTCTTAATAATTTGAAGTGTCTCATAAATGCTTAGGGGCCGGTAGCTCAGGTGGTTAGAGCGCACCCCTGATAAGGGTGAGGTCGGACGTTCGAGTCGTCCTCGGCCCACCATTTTTCACGGGGGATTAGCTCAGCTGGGAGAGCGCCTGATTTGCATTCAGGAGGTCAGCGGTTCGATCCCGCTATCCTCCACCATTGACACTTTTTGCTTTTTTAAATTGTAAATAATGAATATCAATTTTGATTGTTCAACAGTAAGAACAATCAAACAATATCTATATCCGATTGTTCGAATAGATGAACAATCTAAAAATATTCGAATAGATGAATATTTAATTTAAAAATTTAATTTAGACAGAAAATTATTTTCTGTGCATAAATCAAGCGTTTAAGGGCGTATGGCGGATGCCTAGGCACTGAAAGGCGACGAAGGACGTGGTATACTGCGATAAGTTTCGGGGAGCTGTATGCAGGCTTTGATCCGAAAATTTCCGAATGGGATAACCCACCACTTTATGTGGTACTTCAAACTGAATTCATAGGTTTGAAGAGCTAACCCGGAGAACTGAAACATCTAAGTAACCGGAGGAAAAGAAATCAATTGAGATTCCGTTAGTAGTGGCGAGCGAACGCGGAATAGGCCAGTAACTGTATTAAGATAACCTAAATAGTTTGGAAAAACTAACCATAGAGGGTGATAGTCCCGTAGGGGTAATGCTTAGTGCAGTTCTTGAGTAGAGCGGGACACGTGTAATCTTGTTTGAATATAGGGGGACCACCCTCTAAGCCTAAATACTCTTCAGTGACCGATAGTGAACTAGTACCGTGAGGGAAAGGTGAAAAGAACCCCTATTAGGGGAGTGAAATAGAACCTGAAACCGTATGCCTACAAACAGTCGAAGCTCTTTTTAGAGTGACGGCGTACCTTTTGTATAATGGGTCAGTGACTTAATTTATCCAGCAAGCTTAAGCCGTAAGGTGTAGGCGTAGCGAAAGCGAGTCTTAAATGGGCGTAAGTTGTATGAATTAGACCCGAAAACGAATGAGCTTACCATGAGCAGGTTGAAAGCAGGGTAACACTTGCCGGAGGACCGAACCAGTTGACGTTGAAAAGTCTTTGGATGACTTGTGGTAAGGGGTGAAAGGCCAACCAAATTCGTAGATAGCTGGTTTTCCGCGAAAACTATTTAGGTAGTGCGTTGAGTAAATTGATGTTTGGAGGTAGAGCACTAAAGGGGCTAGGGGAGAGAAATCTTTACCAACCCTCATAAAACTCCGAATGCCAAACATTTTACCTCAGCAGACAGACTGTGGGTGCTAAGGTCCATGGTCGAGAGGGAAAAAGCCCAGATCACCAGATAAGGTCCCTAAATCATGATTAAGTGTGAAAGGATGTGGAGATTCCTAAACAGCCGGGAGGTTGGCTTAGAAGCAGCCATCCTTTAAAGATAGCGTAACAGCTCACCGGTCTAATAGAGTTTCTGCGCCAAAGATGTAACGGGGCTCAAATCATGTACCGAATCTGTGGATATATAATTTCTTCGGAAATTATATCTGGTAGCGGAACGTTCTGTAAGCCTGTAAAGGGATACCCGTGAGGGATCCTGGAGGTATCAGAAGTGCGAATGCTGACATAAGTAACGATTAACAGAGTGAAAAACTCTGTCGCCGAAAATCCAAGGGTTCCTGCGCAAGGTTAATCCGCGCAGGGTTAGTCGGTCCCTAAGACGAGGGCGAGAGCCGTAGTCGATGGAAACAAGGTTAATATTCCTTGACCAGATGGAAGTGACGGATTTTGTAAGTTGTTAACTCTTAATGGATTGAGTTAGCCGCGAAAAAGTCCCAGGAAATAGCTCCATCATTAGACCGTACCCGAAACCGACACAGGTGGATTATTAGAGTATAATTAGGCGCTTGAGAGAATGATGTTGAAGGAACTCGGCAAAATGCCTCCGTAACTTCGGAAGAAGGAGGACCCATTTTAAGGCAACTTTAAGTGGGTGGCACAAGCTAGGGAGATGCGACTGTTTATCAAAAACACAGGGCTCTGCTAACACGTAAGTGGATGTATAGGGTCTGACGCCTGCCCGGTGCTGGAAGGTTAATGCGATCAGTGCAAGCTGATTTCTGAAGCCCCAGTGAACGGCGGCCGTAACTATAACGGTCCTAAGGTAGCGAAATTCCTTGTCGGGTAAGTTCCGACCTGCATGAATGGCGTAACGATATCTCCGCTGTCTCCAACATCAACTCAGTGAAATTGAATTCTCCGTGAAGATGCGGAGTTCCCGTGGTTAGACGGAAAGACCCCGTGCACCTTTACTACAACTTTATATTGGTGTTAGGAATGATATGTTTAGCATAGGAGGGAGACTTTGATGTTTTAGCGTCAGCTAAAGCGGAGTCATCAGTGAAATACCTCTCTTATTATTCTTGACATCTAACTGCATGCCGTGATCCGGCTGCAAGACATTGTATGGTGGGTAGTTTGACTGGGGCGGTCGCCTCCCAAAAAGTAACGGAGGCGTGCGAAGGTAGGCTCAGAACGGTCAGAAATCGTTCGTAGAGTGCAATGGCATAAGCCTGCCTGACTGCGAGACTGACAAGTCGAGCAGAGTCGAAAGACGGTCATAGTGATCCGGTGGTTCTGAGTGGAAGGGCCATCGCTCAACGGATAAAAGGTACGCCGGGGATAACAGGCTGATACCCTCCAAGAGTCCATATCGACGAGGGTGTTTGGCACCTCGATGTCGGCTCATCACATCCTGGGGCTGGAGCAGGTCCCAAGGGTTTGGCTGTTCGCCAATTAAAGTGGTACGTGAGCTGGGTTCAGAACGTCGTGAGACAGTTCGGTCCCTATCTGCCATGGGTGTAGAAGAATTGAGAGGATTTGTCCCTAGTACGAGAGGACCGGGATGAACATACCACTGGTGGACCGGTTGTAGCGCCAGCTGCAGTGCCGGGTAGCTAAGTATGGACGGGATAACCGCTGAAAGCATCTAAGTGGGAAACCCACCTCAAAACTAGTTCTTCCTATAGAGCCGTAGTAGACCACTACGTTGATAGGCTGGATGTGGAAGCGCGGTGACGCGTGTAGCTGACCAGTACTAATAGCTCAATTGGCTTGATTTATGCACTGAAAAAAATTTTAATAATAGTTATTATGAAAGTTTTATTATTGGGAGACACAGGATCTCTTGGATCTGAGTTTAGACAATTATTTTCAAATAAAAAAGTTCATTTTTATTGTATTAATAGAAAAAAAAAAAAATTTAAGTTTAATTTTTCAAAATTAAAAAATTTAATTTTTAAACAAAAACCTCATTTAATAATAAACTGCATCGGCCTAACAGGTTTGATTTACTGTCAAAATAAAAAGAAAGAAGCTTATGAAGTTAATTCCAAAATACCACAGCGAATTATCAAAATAATAAAAGGAACACAAATAAGGTTAATTCATTTTTCAACAGAAGCAGTTTTTAAAGGAAATAAACTCAACAAAATTTATAGCGAAAAAGATAAGCCCAAACCCGGCACAATATATGGAAAATCAAAATATGATGCTGACAAAAAAATCTTAAAAGCGCCTAATACTCTCGTAATTAGACTACCACTACTATTTGGACCAACACACAAAAAACAGATTGTATCTAAACTTCTTAAATTAATAAAAGATAAAAAAAAAATTTTTGTAGCAGACGATGTTTATTCTACGCCACTATACACCCCAGAAGTTTGTAAATTTGTTTTTGATAATTTTATTAAAAATCAAAAAACAATTAAAACAAAACTAATTCATTTTACAGGCTCAAGATTAATTTCAATGTATAAACTTATATTAGAATTATCTAAGTCAATACCAGGCGCAAATCACAAAAATATCATACGAGTAAAGGACGCATACTTTAATACAGGCATTAAAATAAAGCCTAAAAATTTGGGTTTGACATCACGTAATAGAAAATATATCAAAACCATTAATTATAAAGTTGGAAAATACTTAATTTAATTATGAATTATAAAAAAGAGCTCAAAGACAACGGTGTAGTCTTGGTAAAAAATGCCTGGACACAATCAGATTTGTCAGAAGTGTCCAAAGATTACGATAATTTAGATAAAACGTTAACTAATAAAGAGATTGTCAAAGACAAACCTATAATAGTTTTTTGGAAACATGTTGTAGGTGAACAAAAAAGAATTTGTACCTTTGATGAATTTCCATCTTTATGGAAATTTATTCACAACCACATTATTCCTAATGTAAAGAAAATATTAGGTGAAGAAAAAGCTTATCTACAACTTTTAGAGACTATAATTTTTAATAAACCTTATGAGGTCAGTAATACTCTACATTGGCATCAAGACGTAGCTTATTTTCCTCTAAAACCAAATAATCAAATCGCCGTTTGGTTTCCACTTGAAGCTGTGGACAAAGAGGCTGGAGCACTTAATTATGCTATCGGATCTCACAAAGAAGGAATTAAAGGCTCAACAGATCTTCATACAAGAACACCTTTCAAAAACGAAAACAGAGATTTGATACCTCAAGATCCCGCAAAAGAGGGATATGAGGTAAGATGTATGGAAATGAATAATACTGATTTAGTTTGTCATAACGGATACACTTGGCATTATTCTGGACCGAACAAGAAAAAAAATTATGTAAGAAAAGGTATTTCCGTAAGATTTATGACTGAGAAAGCTGTGTTTGACCCAAGACCTGGTCAAGGAGCAGCATTTACAAAACAATTAGATTTGAAAGCCGGGGATAAATTTGAAGGCCCTCCATTCCCAGAGCTATAAATTTTGAGTGAAAGAGTCAGTTGGAGCAATAATATATTTTAAAAATCTTTATTTAATTCAAAAAAGAAGTTTAAAAAGAAATATCTATTTTCCTGGTATATTTGGAGTATTCGGGGGAAACGTTAATAAAAAAGAAAAAATCCATCAAGCAATATTTAGAGAGATTAAAGAGGAACTCGATATAGATTTAAATTACCATCAAGTTAAATATTTTCTAAAAATATCAATAAGTTCCAAACATTTTAAAAAGAATAGATACAGGTATTATTATTCGATTAATATCACTAAATCGCAGTTGAATTCGATAGTTTTAAGAGAGGGTGACAGTTATAATTTATTGAGCACAAGTAAAATCAACAAACTAAAATTTGTTCCTTGGGATTTATCTGCAATTTTATATTTTGAAAACTATATAAGACAAAAAAGGAGCGTTAAGCCAAAAAAATTCTTACTTACTTAGTGCCTGAGCCACTATGACATTGCAGAATTAGAATTTTCTTGGATATATTGATTTTCGTTAGTTTGCTTAACAAATTCGTATAATATTGCTTTTGATGATTTTATATAGTTAATATCATATTTAATAAGTAAAATTATTTAATATTCAACTGTTCATTTTTTGAACAATTTAGTATAAAATATAACGATTATGAATGTAAATTCTATATTATGTAGCGTTCCAGTTGAAACGCCTGGTGGAAAACTCAGACGAAAAAGGTCAGAGGGACCGTCACCAATAATGCCTAAAATTGCAATAACTTCTTTAAATCATTGGACCGTTAAGAATGGTTTTAAACAATGTAAGTTCTATGATATTGATATGCTCTATCCAGATGATAAAGACATAGCTAAATTTTTTTCTGAAAACGATGCTGATATTGTTGGATTAAGCGCAGTTGTTTCAACTTCTTATCTTCAAGTAAAAAGAATTTCAAAGATAATTAAACAGGTAAATCCTAGAACCTTAATTGTTTGTGGAGGTTACCTAACCGCAGCTGCAGATACAGTGCTTCGAAAAACTGACGTTGATGTTTGTGTTGTTGGTGATGGTGAAATAGCTTGGACCGGACTATTAGCTTACTCAGCAAATGCATACAAAAGCAACACTAAATTACGATCTGAGGAACTTCTTAAAATAAAAGGTATAGCAATATTAGATGAAAAAAACGATTTGAAATTTTCTGGATACGGACACACTTTATCTTCGTGCCATATGTCGTTCCCTTCTTTAGAGTATTTGAAGTCTGGACTATTAGGAAATGATAAAGAATTTCAGAATTATTTTAGACCTTTTTATAAATCTGAAACATTTTTAATGGACGACAGATCTTTTGAAAAAGGAAGAAGAAAAATGTATTGCAGTATACACGTATCCAAGGGTTGTGTAGCGAAATGTACTTTTTGTCAAAGGGGATCTAAAGGTTATACTACTTACAATTTAGATGATCTTGAAAAATATCTTATAGAATTAAAAAATCATGACGTAGGATTTTTAAGCGTAGATGATGAAAACTTTGGATCCAATAAAAAATATACATATGAAGTTGCTAAGCTATTTAACAAGCATGACATGATCTGGGCTTGTTCTGGAGTAAGATGCACAAGTGTAAATAAAGATGATTTAAAATTTTACAGAGATAATGGCTGTGTATCATTAAAGTTTGGCATCGAGTCTGGCAGTCAAACAATGTTAGATATAATGGAAAAAAGGTTTACAGTTGAAGATGTAAGAAAAGCTTTGTTCAGCTGTTATGATCTTGGTTTATATTCACCGCCATTAGGATTTATGGTGGGTATGCCCGGAGAAACTTTAGAAACAGCTAAGGATTCCGGTCGATTTCTTGGTGAAATAGCTGCTAAATTACGCTTACCTTTAAAAACTTTATTTGGATTTACAGATATATTTTATGCCATTCCACTAGTTGGCACACCTTTGTACGAATATGGAAAAAACTTAAAATTGATAGGAAATAGTGTTGATGAAGAGGAGGCTTACTTAAAAATGGTATCAAACATTGGAGCTTATAAAAGGTATTACATTAATTTTAATGGCGCACCAATGAGTGAAGTTGTATTTTGGGATATTCTTGTTTTCTTAGAGGCAACGAAAACATATGTGAAATTAATGAAAGGAAAAGAAGTTGATCCTATTAAACTTAAAAAAATTTTATCAATTAATAAAAACCAATCCAACAATCCTCACATAAGAGCCAAAGATACTGAAAAATATAATAGAAACAAAAAACCTGAAAAAGAGGTTGAAAATATTGGTATAGGTGGAATGCAAATATTTGGAGGTGGTGGCGGAGATGAAAAAACTCATACATTTAATAAAAATTTAATTACAAATTACATTAAAAAAAATGTGGCTTTTAACGAGCAAATTGCAAAAATCATACCAAAATTCATACTATACCCCATAGTCAGGTATGCGCTCTACGCTGAGTATTTGGCTCAAAGATTCTTCTTCAAAGATACCAACAACCTTCATACTGTAACTAATTCTAAAGTTCGAAAAGATATTAGAATTCAAAAAGAAGACATAGAACCAACAAAAACCACTCAAATTGAGAGGTCTTTAAGATCAATAGTTAAACGAAAGTTTTCCAAAAAAAAAGTAGACTATATCAATAATCCAGTTGATGCATTAATTGGGGGACCTTAACAATTTGGATAGAATTGACTTTTTTTTTCTATGTTGTTAAATTGACTTCGTACTGAACAAGTGAGTGGGGAATAATGTGAAAATCATTAGCTGTTCCTGCAACGGTAAATAAAACAAAATAAGTCCGAGCGCCACCCAGTATAGTCCGCTGTTGAATGAAGGCCAGGAAAAGTCTAATTCTACTTTAAAAAAGCATCGGCATTTATTGTAATAATTCAAAGTAAAAAGCTTTGAAAATTTGAAAGGCCGATATGAAAAAGTTAATTTTAATTCTTTTATTTAATTTAATATTTACGTTTGCACATGCAAAAGACTTAGAAAAGTGTGAATGGAAAAATGAGAGAGGTTTACCGTGTTTAACTATATTTTCAGCCCCAAACACATCAAAGATCAACGAGCGAAGTTTAAACAAAATTATTATAACAAAACAGCAGATGATTGACTCAGGATATGAGGACGTTAGAAGTTTGCTGGAACACGTTATGGGTATAGATGTTTATAGTGACGGTCCAAGGGGACAAAAAACCTCAATTTTTATGAGAGGAACAAATTCAAATCATACCTTAGTACTATTGAATGGAATTGCAATTAATGACCAAAGTTCACCAAAAGCAATGTTTGATTTTGGATACGATTTTCTGCAAGGTTTACAACAAATTGAAATATACAAAGGTGCCAGCGGAGCTATTTTCGGTCCCGCAGCAATCGGCGGAGCAATAAACTTTATTACTGACATTGATTATGAGAATTATTTTTCATTTAGTGGATCTGGTAAAAGAACAAATTCATTAGACGCAAACTTTACTTACATTACTGATACAGGTTGGCATCATAATTTTAAAGCTGGATCATCACAAATCGAAGAACTTAGTACTCAGAATACTTCAAAAGATCTTGATGGTACTAAAAATATTTCTTTGAATTATAATTCAATGAAATTTTTAAATGATAAAACAAAATTAAAATTTACTGGATATAGCAGAAAAACAGATAGTGGTTACGATAGCTGGGATGATGCAAATGCTAATGCAGATAATATATTGTATGCTTTTCAATCAACTTTAGAGAGCAGAAAAGAAAATATAGAAGATAAATTTACATCTCATATTCACGTACACGATCGTTATTATGATACTGCAGTCAAAAACAAATATTATTCTCAGTCAGTAACTTTAAAAGGTGAGAGAAAGCTTAATATATCTGATAATCTATCTTTAGGTTTTGGAAGTGATTATAATTATATGAAAGGTGATTTTAAAATTCATGGCTCATGGGGATCATCAGCTAAAGGTCACACTGACAATTTAGGTATATATTCCAACTTTGGTATGAAAATAAATGACTCAACATCTTTTGCTGGACACCTAAGAGGAGATAGTCATAAATATAGCGAGGAAAACTTGACATATAAATTAGGTTTAACAAAAGTCTATAGTGATCTTACATTAAATTATAGTGAGTCAACCGGTCTAAGACATCCTGATCTTTTTGTTTTACATGGAGCTAACTCAAGTGGAAGCTTCAAGTCAATGAAAACGACAAAAGCAGAAACAAGTCAAACAAAAGAAATTTCTGCTAAATTTGAAATTTCAGACCATATATCTTTTAATTCAACAGCTTATAAAGGAAAAATTTCAGACGTGCTTAACAGAAGCACTTCTACCGGAGGTTATAATGAAATTATTGATATTAAACAAGAAGGATTAGAAAATAGTTTAATATTTAGTGATAATGATCAAAAAGTTATTCTTTCTAGCACTCTCTCAAAAAGTACAGAGGATGATGGAACACCGCAATTGAGAAGACCAGAGAAACAATTTGGTGTAAAGTATTCTAAAAAATTTGCGTCATCAATTTTAGGTCCATTAAGTTTAAATTATAATTATCGACATGTGGGAAAAGTTGAGGATTGGAAAAATGGATCTACAAGAGCTAAAGTTGATAGCTCGGACATAATGAATTTATCTATAGCTAAAGAATTATTTGGGAGTAAATGGTCAATAAATATTTTAAATCTTACTGACGAAAATTATCAGCGACCAGATACTTACAATCAAGAGGGCAGAAGAATAAGCTTGTCATTAAGGAATAAATACTAATAATTAACCTATGAGACAAATTTTAATTTGTGCTGGAATCTTTTTAAGTTTAGCGGCGAGTAGATTTATTCCTCATCCGCCAAATTTTACTAGTTTATTAGCTCTTTCATTTTACGTCCCTGTTTTTTTAGGAATTAGATATTTACCAATACTTATTTTAAGTTTTGCAATTACTGACCTTATAATTGGCTATCATAGCGGAACACACTGGACTTGGGGAAGTATTTTAGTTATTGGACTAATGTCTAAATACTTCAATAAAAATATTAATTGGCGTTTAAGCGGCGCTTTGTTAGGTGCAATTTTATTTTTCATTATCACAAATTTTGGGGTTTGGGTATCAGGCACATACGGATACAGTATTGAAGGATTTATTGAATGTTATTTTTTAGCAATTCCATTTTTTACCTATAGCATTTTAGCAACTTTGTTCTTTTCTGTGGTAATTGAAATAATTTACAAAACTTATTTATTAAAATTTTTGAAGGTCAATGACTTATAGTTGATATATAATTTTTGCAGCTTTTTTCACTGCATTATTATTTTCATAAATATTTAAAGATCTTTTAATCTTTAATTTATGTGAACTTGAATTTAATAGTCTAAATTTTCTTTTCATTTCAGCAATATTGAAATTTGAATTAATTACAACATTAGAAGTAAATCTATTTTTTTGTCTATTTCCTAAATTCATAACAGGTATTTTAAAAGATGGAGCTTCTATGACTCCACTAGATGAATTTCCAATTAATAAATTAGAAAAATTTAAAGCTGAAAAGAACATCTCTTGTCCTAAATTTTTTATAATAAAAAAGTTTTTGTATTTTTTTAGTTTATTTATGATTTTTATATATTTTTTATATCCATAATCAGCATTAGGATATGTAAAAACAATATTTTCATTTAATTGTTTCAAGAAATCAATAAGTATCAATAAATTTTTTATATTATCTTTAACTGATATTGTAGTATCAGGATGGAACGTTGTGATAAATATTTTCTTATCTTTAATAAAATTAATTTTCAATTTTTTTTGAAATAAGACTTTATTTATAAATTTTTTTTTTTTAAGACCATCTAATGATAACGAACCGGTTACAAAAACATTTTTTGTGATATTTAGTCGTGATAATTGCTTTTTATGTAAATATGTTTCAACAAAATGAATTTTTGAAAGTTGAGAAATGCAATTTCTATAAATTTGATCAAGCGATCCGATTGTGATACTTCCTCCTCCAATGTGAATTATTTTTATACTAGAAAAAAAACAGGCTAAGGCAGTAGCCAACGCTTCATATCTATCTCCTAAAATGATTGCATAATCAAATTTCTCTTTTATTAAAAAATTATACATATTAACTATTATTTTATTAAAAATTTTTCCAGTATCACTTTTTTCATAGTCGACATATATTTTTTTAAATTTGAGTTTTTCATTTTTAATTTCAGTAATAGTTTTTCCAAATATTTTTGAATGATGTGCGCCACTAACAACAAGACTTAAATCTAACTTCTTTTTAAGTTCAAATATTAATCCCTTTAAAATTCCAAAATCTGACCTTGCAAGGCTAAAAACAACTATTTTTTTTTTATTTTGTAATTTTTTTTTGGGTAACCGCATCGTATTGTTTAACATTCTTTTTTAATTTTTTTCCAATGACTTTTTGATAATCTCTTGAAAACACACCAAAATTTGACCTTAAAGCCATAATATTTTTTTCTGTGATCTTTGTATTAGCGATTAAATCTTTAGAAAAAAATAATCTTCTAGTGACTAAATTTTTAATATTTGGGATTATTTTTTTTTCTTTTAGGTTAATCATTTCATATGTATCTCTAATATTATCTACAAATAATTTTAACTCCGCTATACTTAAAGATGCTTTATGATCTGGACCATTCATCTTTTTATCAAGTGTAATATGTTTTTCAAATATTTTAGCTCCTAATGCTACAGCCACAACAGAAGACAAGTTACCAATTGTGTGATCTGAATAGCCAAGAGTAATTTTTAGTTTTTTCAATTCGTTAAGTTTAATTAAATTGGAATATTTATACTGAACAGGGTATTGACTTACACAGTGCAAAATTGCTAGTTGTTTTTTTTTGTAGTTTAAAAATTTTAATGTCTTTTTAATCTGATAGATATTTTCAGCTAAGCCAGTTGATAGAATTATTGGTTTTTTAAATTTCTTAATTACGTTTAGCAAATGAAAGTTATCTAAATCACCAGAAGATATTTTAAATATTTTCATGTTTAAAGACTCTAAAAATTTTGCACTCTCTACATCAAATGGAGTAGATAAAAAAGTAATTTTTTGTATTTTGCAGTATCTATCTAATTCTTTGAATTCTTCAAAAGACAATTGATACTTTCGCAAAAGAGAATACATCTTTTTAAATCCTGCTCTTTTTTGATAACTAGCAGCAGCTAAATTTTTACTTGATACAAGTTCAGATTTATAAGTTTGAAATTTAACCGCGTCGAAACCATTTTTTTTTGCGTGTCTTATTAATTCTTTTGCTTTTCGTACCGAGCCATTATGATTTATTCCTATCTCAGCAATTAAAAATGGTTTATTTTTAATTCTTATATTTTTAAACATCTTAAATGAATATATTATTAGGGTTTACAACTCAATTGTTCGAAGTTAATATAATTGTTCAAAAAATGAACATATACTTAAAATTGTGAAAATGGTAGAAAAATTTTTTAAAATTTTAAAATTTTTGCTAAAAGTTAAGATAAATTTTCATAAGCCAAAAAGAAGTGATATAATTGTTTTTGATAGTACATCTATCGACCAAATAAAAAATGTTTTAAAAAATTATAATTGGGGTGTGATTGATAACAGAAATGAATTAATAACGAATCTATATATAACTCCCAAAATAATAATAAAATTTTTTTTTAATTTAAATAAAAATATAAAAATTGCTTACCTGATATCTGTTATTGAAACTATTAAACCAAAAGTAGTTCTTACATTTATAGATAATTCATATTATTTTGCAGAAATCACTAGGAGTATGAGAAATAAAAAAATTGTTTTTATTGCAATTCAAAACGCAGCAAGAATAGATATAGCTGAGCATGATTATTTTTACAAAAAAGGTATATTAAAATTTAATCCAAATAAGAATTTCTATTTACCTAATTTTTTTTGTCATGGTAAAAATGATTTAGAAATATATAAAAAATGTAAAATAAAAATTGATAAATTTTATAAAACTGGATCTCTTAGACTTTTTAATGCATTATCTAAATCAAAAAAGATAAAAAAAAAATATGAAATATGTTTGCTTTCAAATACCACATGGACAAGAGATTTGGTTTACAATGATAAAACATTTATACCAGGATATGTTAAGTTAGTAGAATTCATTATAAAATTTGCAAAAGAAAAGAAAATTAAATTTATTTTTTCTTTAAAAAATAAAAATAATTTTAAAGAAGAGAGTTTAGAATTAAGTATTTTTAAAAGATATTTAACTAAACAGAATTATAAATTCTTAAAAAAAAATAGTACTTTTCAAAAAAAACAAATATTATCTAGTTACGATTATGCTTTTAATAGCAAGCTCGTCATAGGTCAAACATCCACAATGTTAGGAGAATGTTTAGCTTACAAAAAAAAAATTCTCTCTTGCAATTTTTCTAAATTATCGTATCTAGACTTCCCAGTTAAAGGCATATGTAGGCTTGATAAGGCAAATTATAAGACATTTAAAAAAAGAGTAAACTTACTTTTAAATTGCACAAATTCCTTTTTTCAAAGGAAAATAAATAAGAAAATTAATTTTATAGTCAACTATGACTCTAAAATTAACCCTAATTTAGTTATTAGAAATTTTATTGATAAAGCATTGAAAAAAACCACTTAAAATTTATTAGATCCTAAATTTTATAGAATTTTTTCCAAACCATAGCAAAATAGCCTAAATATAATGGGTTATTTGAAAAAAATGTCTAATTAAACTTTACAGTTCAATAAATGAACATTATTATCGTTCATTATTTGAACATTATGACAAACAATGAAGATCATTTTAAACTATTAAGAAAAATACAAAAAAATTCTGAGTCAACTCAAAGAGAGCTGGCAAAGGAGATGAATTTTAGTTTGGGTAAACTAAATTACTGTTTAAAGGCTCTCCAAGAAAAGGGACTGATCAAGATTAAAAGCTTCAAAAAGAATCCTAAAAAAATTGGATATCTGTATTATTTAACTCCTAAAGGTATTGCGGAGAAAACAAAACTCACCATTAATTTTATGAAAAGAAAAATGCAAGAATATGATGAACTAAAAAAAGAGATAGAAAAAAAGAAATAAAATAGCATGTGGTCTGTAATTAAAATTGAAAAAAGAAAAATTAATATCTTTAAAGAAGAATTAAGAAAAAGGATTGATCAGAGTTGTGAATTTTATATTCCGAAATTACATATAGAAGGAGTTAAAAATAATAAAAAAATTAATAAACAAGTTCATTTATTAGGCGACTATATTTTCTGTTTTAATAAAAAATTTGAAGATAAAAACATTTTGCAGCATTTAAAAACAATTAGAGGGTTAAAATATTTTTTAGATGGTTTCACTTCTGCTCAAGATGAAATTTCTCATTTTATAAAAAAATGTAAGAGTTTTGAAAATAGTGACGGTTTAATTAAACAAAATTTTCTTAATATCTACGAAAATAAAAATTATAAATTTTTATCAGGTCCGCTAGCAGGAACTTTATTGAAGGTTTTAGAACTTGATAAAAATAAATTTAGTGTTTTAGTTGGGAACGTTAAAGTAAAGATTAATAAAAAAAAGTACTTGTTCGAGCCGGCATAATTTTAAATATGTATAATTTGTAAAAGTGTCTTTTTACAAAGTGCGGAGCGTTGTCTAAACAATAACTAAATTAATTATGATTTCAAAAATTAAGAAAATTTTTTCGAAAAAAGATAAATTTAAATTGAATTTAATCTTATTTTTCAATTTATTCACTTTTTTTACAGAGTTTTTATCATTAGCCTCGATTCCTGTCTTTGTGGCACTTATAATAGATACTCCAGCTGTTTTAGATAAATTTGAAAAGTATAATTTTTTTTATTTTTCTAATATTGATTACAATGATGTAATTAAAATTTTTGGAATTTTTATTATTGGAATTTTTTTAATTAAAAATATAATTAATTTTATACTAATTGATATTTCAAGTAGATTTGCAGAAAAGATTAAAATTGATATTTCTTCAAAATTATTAAAAGATTATTTATCTGCACCTTTTGATTATCATTTAAAAAATAATCCAGCGTATTTGACAAGAAATATTATGGGATGTGTTGAAGGGTTCAGTGTTTACATTACACAGGTCATAAACATGTACAAAGAATTTTTAGCTTTGTTAGTGATTTTCATCCTCTTACTTGCAGTCAATCCAATCGTAACTATAAGTTTAACAATATTTTTTTTATTTTTATCTTTTCTATATGTTAAAAGAGTAAGACCTATTTTAAAAAATAAATCTGAAAAAAATGAAAATTTAAAAGCTAAATTAATTCAAATGATTAATGAAACTTTCGGAGCTATCAAGGATATTAAAATTCTTAACAAAGAGAAAGATGTAATTGAATCTTATAATGAAAAAAGACATAAACTTGAGAGAAATATTTTACATTTCACTTTTTTTCAAAAATCACCAAAATTAATCTTAGAAACAGTTTCTATTTTTCTCATAACTTTCTCAACATTATTTGTACTTAATTTTAATAATAATTTAACCACTCTTTTCACAATTCTTTCTTTGGTTGTAATAGCCGTTGTAAGATTTATTCCAGCTTTCAATGCCATAATAACTAGTATGACTTATATTAGACTCTATAAACCAAGTGTGGATATCGTTTTAAACGAATTAAATAAACTCAAAGTTTCACCTTTTAAACATGCTGCTAAACACAATAGCTATATTTCTAAAAACGAAAATGATTTTATTTCACTGGAGAATATTTTTTTCTCTTACCCCGATAATGATAGAGATATTTTAAAAGGAATAAGCTTTTATATTAAAGAGGGAATTAAATTGGGTATTACTGGCGAGACTGGAGCGGGCAAAAGCACATTATTTCACTTGATGCTTGGATTATTAGAACCAAAAACTGGAGATATTTATTTTAAAAATAAAAGTATTTATCAAAATATTAAAGACTGGAGAAATGAAATTGGATATGTCGCACAAAGTATCTATCTATTAGATGATACAATTCAAAAAAATATTGCATATAATTTTTTGAATGAAAAAATTGATAAAAAAAGGCTGAATTTTTCTATTGAAATGGCCTGTCTTCAACAAAAAATTTCTGAGTTACCAGAAGGTATAAATACAAGAGTTGGAAGTGACGGAATTAAACTTTCAGGAGGTGAAAAACAAAGAGTAGCCTTAGCAAGAGCAATTTACAAAAATCCAAGCATATTTTTTATGGATGAAGCAACAAGTGCTTTAGACACTGAAACTGAAGAAAAAATAATTAGCAATATTAAAAGTAATTTAAGTGCTAAAACAATTATAATGATAGCTCACAGAAAGTCTACCATTCAAGATTGTGACCAAATAATAAATTTAAATAATGGTAAATTAGAAAGATAACAATGAAAATTTTAGTGACTGGTGCATGCGGTTTTATAGGATCTCACCTAGTAGAACAATTAATTAAAAAAAATTTCAGTGTTAAGGCTTTTACTTTTTATAATGCCCGTGGATCAAACGGCTGGCTTGATAATATAGATAAAAAATTGAAAAAAGATTTCGAAATAATACAAGGAGACATTAGAGATCAAGATTTTTTAGTAAATAACACAAGAAAAGTTGATGTCATTTTTCATTTAGCGGCTTTAATTGGAATTCCATATTCTTACAACGCATCAAAAAGTTATTTAGATACGAATGTTTATGGAACTTACAATGTTCTAAACGCTGCAAAAACAAATAATGTTTCAAAAACTATTGTAACGTCTACGAGTGAAGTGTATGGATCGGCTCAAACAATACCAATTACTGAAAACCACAGACTTAGTGCACAGTCGCCTTATGCAGCAAGCAAAATTGGAGCCGATCAGTTAGCTTTATCATTTAATAAATCTTTCGGCTTACCTGTTACTATTATTAGACCTTTTAATACTTTTGGACCAAGACAATCTTCAAGAGCGATAATTCCATCAATAGTCACTCAAATTATCAAAAATAAGAATATTGTTAAAGTAGGCAATTTAAATCCAACACGGGATTTTACTTACGTAGAGGACACTGTTAACGCATATTTGAAAACAATAAAAAATAAGAATATTTCAGGAGAGGTGATAAATCTTGGAAACAATTTTGAAATTTCAATAAATGATATTCTTAAAATTTTAAAAAAAGATTTTGGCTACAAATTTGAAATTGTAATTGATAAAAAAAGAATAAGAGTGAAAAATAGTGAAGTTAATCGCTTATACGCATCAAATTTAAAAGCAAAAAAAATACTTAAATGGAAACCAGAACACTCTAAATTGTCAGGATTCAAAAAAGGTTTAGAGAAAACAATTAAGTGGTTTAAAGATCCTAAAAATTTAAAGTTTTATAATCCTGATGTTTATTCAATTTAAATTAGTATGTTAAAATTTTCTCCCAATTTAATAATAAATTTAATTAAAAATTTATTAGGAAAGGGGCCGCATCCTCTCCACGAGCCCTCAATGGGCAGAGAAGAGATTGATTTTGTTAATAGAACAATTAAAAAAAATTTTGTATCTACAAAAGGAATTTACGTTCAGAAGTTTGAAAAAAGAATTCAAAATTACACAAATTCAAAATATGTTAGTTCATTGATAAATGGAACACAGGCAATTTTTATTGCCTTAAAAGTATTGAATATAAAATCAAACGACGAGGTCTTAGTGCCTGCTCTTACTTTTATCGGTACGGTAAATGCAATTACATACTTAGGCGCAGAGCCTCATTTTGTTGACTCAAGAATTGATGATTTTGGAATAGACTGTAAAAAATTGGAAAACTATTTAAGCAAAATTGTAGTTATTAAAAATAATAAAAGTGTTAATAAAAAAACAGGAAGAATTATTAAGGCTATCATACCAGTCCATGTATTTGGTCATCCATGTGATATTGAAGGTGTCATGAATTTATCCAAGAAATTTAAACTTAAAGTCGTTGAAGATGCCGCAGAGTGTTTTGGAAGTTTTTATAAAAAAAAACATCTTGGTACTTTTGGGGACATAGGGTGCTTAAGTTTTAATGGTAATAAAATAATAACAACAGGGGGCGGTGGAGCAGTTCTGACTAGCAATAAAAAAATAAATGATAAAATTAAACATTTAATAACTACTGCAAAAGTAGAACATAAATGGGAATATATACATGACCAAGTAGGTTTTAATTTTAGGTTACCAAGTTTGAATGCTGCTTTTGGAATAGCCCAAATTAAGAAAATTAATCAATTTCTTAAATTAAAAAGAAAATTATTTTTAAAATATCAAAACGTTTTTAATAAAATTGAAGGAGTAAAACTATATAAAGAAAAAAAACATTCAAAAAGTAATTACTGGCTTCAAACTATAATATTAGAAAAAAAATTCTGTCACTTTAAGAACGCTTTAATTAAAAATGGTCATAAAAAAAAAATTTACATGAGGCCAGCTTGGAGGTTAATTTCTGAACTTAAACCTTATAAAAAAAAACAAAAAATGAATTTAGACGGGTCGAGAAAAATTTACAAGCAAGTTATAAATTTACCAAGCAGTCAAGCTTTAGTAAAGTAAATTTATTTTAGGTTTATGAAAAAAAAAATAATTTTGATTGGAGCAGGTGGACATTGTAATTCCTGCATAGATGTTATTGAATCAGAAAATAAATTCAAAATAGCAGGTTTAATTGATAATAAAAAAAAAAGTTTATCAAAATATAAAGTTATAGGATCTGATAAAGATTTACAAAAAATTAAGATAAAGAATATTTTGATTACTGTTGGTCAAATAAAAAATCCTTTTATAAGAGAAAAGTTGTTTAAATTAGCAAAAAAATTGAAATTCAATTTTCCAAAAATTAAATCACCTACCTCACATGTTTCTGAGGACTCAATCATAGGTCCTGGAACTATTATTATGCATAGAGCTGTAATTAACAAGTCCGTAAAAATAGGAAA
The DNA here is from genome assembly GCA_902594835.1 of uncultured Pelagibacteraceae bacterium. Taxonomy (GTDB): domain Bacteria; phylum Pseudomonadota; class Alphaproteobacteria; order Pelagibacterales; family Pelagibacteraceae; genus Pelagilacustribacter. Next base: position 72,794 of record CACJNX010000002.1, read on the forward strand.
AAATTGCATCATCAACACTGGAGCTATAATTGAACACGATGTTGTAATTGGAGACAATAGTCATATTTCAACTGGAGCAATTATAAATGGTGGTGTAAAAATTGGACAGAAAAGTTTTATTGGAAGTGGGTCTGTAATTCAACAAAATATAGTGATTGGCAATCAGTGCTTTATTAATGCTAAAAAGTTCATTTCGCAAAATATTAAAGATAATTCAAAAATAGTATGAAGAAAAAAATAAAAAAAATTATTTGCTTAGATATTGACAATACTATTTGTAAAACAAAATCAAATATTTATAAGTACTCAAAACCATTTGAAGAAAAAATAAAATTTATTAATTATCTATATAATAAAGGATTTTATATTAAATTATTTACATCAAGGTTTATGGGCAGAAATAAAGAAAGAAAATCATTAGCTATAAAACAAGGTTATAAATTTACTAAAAATCAACTAGATAAGTGGGGAATGAAGTACGATGAGTTATTATTTGGAAAACCCTCTTTCGATATTTACATTGATGACAAAAATTTGAATTTTAAAGATAATTGGCCAAGATTATTAAAAAAAAAATTAAAAATAAAAAATTAATAAATGAAATCAATTGTAACAGGAGGCGGGGGTTTTATAGGTAGTCATTTATGTGAGAAGCTACTTACATTAGGTCACAAGGTTATTTTAATAGATAATTTTTCAGTTGGAAAAATAGAAAACTTAAATAAAATAAAAAATAAAATTAGAATTATCAAGAGAGATATAAGAAATTTTAAATCTATTAAAAATTTATTTAAAGGTGTAGATAATGTTTTTCACTTAGCAGCTTTAGCTGATATAGTTCCTAGTATAGAGAATCCAGATAATTACTTCTCAACAAATGTACAAGGAACTTACAACGTATTGAAAGCTTCGGTTGATAGTAAGGTTAAAAGATTTATTTACTCAGCATCCTCCTCTTGTTACGGAATTCCTAAAAAATATCCCACGTGTGAAAAGCAAAAAATTATGCCAGAATATCCTTATGCCTTAACTAAAAGAATGGGCGAGGAATTAGTACTACATTTTGCAAAAGTATATAAATTAAATGCCACTTCTTTAAGATTTTTTAACGTATATGGGCCACGTGCAAGAACTTCAGGAACATATGGGGCTGTTTTTGGGGTTTTTTTAGCTCAAAAATTAGCTAAAAAGCCATTAACAATCGTAGGAGATGGTAATCAAAAAAGAGATTTTACTTACGTTTCAGATGTAGTGGACTCTTTTGTTAAAGTAGCAAAGCGAAAAAATATTAGTAGCGAAATTTATAATGTCGGTAGCGGCAAAACAATTAGCATTAATAGAATAGCCCAACTCTTGGGAGGGAAAGAAAAAGTTTTTATTCCAAAACGTCCTGGTGAGCCAGATATAACTTTCGCTGACATAAAAAAAATAAGAAAAGACCTTAATTGGAAGCCAAAAATTTCAATAGAGGAAGGTGTGAGTCTAATTTTAAAAAATATCAAGGATTGGAAAAAAGCTCCAGTTTGGACTCCCAATAAAATTAAAAAAGCAACAAAAAAATGGTTTTTATATTTAAAAAAATAAAAAAATAAAAAAATGAAAAAAAATAGTAAAAAAATATTTAGCCTTGAAGAATTAAAGAAAAAAATTTTGATTGAAAAAAGCAGAGGAAAGAAAATTGTCCATTGTCACGGTGTTTTTGACTTAATACATGTAGGACATATCAAACATTTTAAATCAGCAAAAAAAAATGGTGATATTTTATTAGTAAGCATAACTTCGGATCAATTCGTTAATAAAGGATTTGGCCGACCGATATTCAATCAAAGTCTGAGGGCCGAAGTAATTTCATCATTAGAATGCGTTGATGCTGTATTTATAAATAACTTTCAAACACCAATAAATTTAATAAATTTAATTAAACCAGATATTTATTTTAAGGGCCCGGACTACCAAAATGTTCATAAAGATAAAACTAAAAATATTATAAAAGAAATCAAATCCATAAAAAAAATTGGCGGCAAAGTTATGTTTTCAAAAGATATGACTTTTAGCTCAAGTAATCTTATAAATAATCACTATAATTTACATTCTGAGACTCAAAAATTATTTCTAAAAAATATATCTAGGAAATATAATATTGATACTATTTCAAGAGCAATAGACAAAATTAAAAATCTTAATGTTTTACTTATTGGAGAAACTATTATTGATCAATATATATTTGGAGAAGTTTTAGGCAAATCTGGCAAAGAACCTCATTTGGTAATGCAGCAAGAAAAAAAAGAAAATTATTTAGGTGGTGCAGCAGCAATAGGAAATCACCTATCTTCATTTTGTAAAAAAATTTATTTTTCAACCATTATTGGTGAGGAAAAAGATTTTATGGGATTTATTAAAAAAACATTAAGAAAAAATATAATTGTGAATTTTATATATAAAAAAGATAGCCCGACAATAATAAAAAAAAGATTTATAGATAAAATCACTAATAACAAGTTATTAGGTGTCTATAACATTAATGAAAAAAAGCTGAGCAATAAAATAGAGTTAACGCTGCAAAAATTAATTAAAAAAATTTCAAAAAAAGTTGATTTGATTTTAATTTCAGATTATGGACACAGTTTGATTTCTCATAAAACAGCAAAAATTCTATTATCTCAAAATAAACTTGTTTGTTTAAACGCTCAGGTAAACGCCTCTAATACTGGATATCATTCATTAAGAAAATATAAAAAAATTGATACTTTAATAATTAACGAAAATGAATTAAGGCATGAAATGAGAGATAAAACCAGTGATGTAGTTTTATTAGCTAAAAATTTATCTAAAATTTTCTCAATCAAAATTTTAGTAGTGACAAGAGGTAAAAATGGGGCTTTTATTATAAAGGATAAACTAAAAGTAATTCATTGCCCTGCATTTGCTAACGAAGTTGTTGATAAAGTTGGTGCAGGCGATGCTATGCTTGCTTTGATTTCTTTATGCTTAAAGATAAAAATGCCAGAAGAATTAGCCTTATTTATTGGATCTTTAGCGGGAGCAACTGCAGTTGAAAATATAGGCAATAGTAAATTTATAAATAAAAATGAATTATTAAGACAAATAGAATATTTAATAAAATAATGAAAAAGAATTTTTTTACAATGTATACTAAACAACAAAAAGATTTATTAAACGTAAATTTAACCACATTACAAAAATTAAATAAGATAAAAAAAATTCTTGAGATTGTAAAAAAAAAGAAAAAAAAAGTTTTAATATTTGGGAATGGTGGGAGCGCAGCTATTGCAAGCCATTTTACAATAGATTTACTTAAAAATGCTAAAATTAGATGTGTCAATTTAAATGAGGCTAGTATAATTACGTGTTTGGCAAATGATTTTGGTTATGACAACTGGGTAAAAAAAGCCATTGAATACCATTCGGATAAAGGTGATGTAGTAATAATAATTTCTTCAAGCGGAGAGTCAAAAAATATGATTAAGGCTTGCAAATATGCAAGTAAAAAGAAACTTTCCTTAATTACCTTAACAGGTTTCAAAAAAGATAATTCGGTAAGTAAATACGGAGCAGTAAATATTTGGGTTAACTCAAAAACTTACAATCACGTTGAAAATACACATCAATTTCAACTTTTAGCTGTCGTAGACTCACTGATAAAAAAATAAAATGAAAAAAATATTTGTAATTGGTGGAGCAGGATATGTTGGATCAAAGTTAGTATCAACATTATTACAAAAAGATTATTTTGTTACAGTTTTTGATTTAATGATTTATGGAAATAATTTACCAAAAAAAAATAAAAATTTGAAAATTATAAAGGGAGATGTGAGAAATATTGAAAAATTAAAATTATTTCTTAAAAATCATGATGTAGTTATTCATTTAGCTTGTATTTCAAATGACCCAAGTTTTGAATTAAACCCAAAACTCGGCCAAGAGATTAATTTTGATTGTTTTGAACCTTTAATCTTAGCCGCTAAAGATGCGGGTATTAAACATTTTATATATGCATCTTCATCTAGTGTTTATGGTGTAAAAGATATCCCAAATGTAACTGAAGAGTCATCTTTAGAACCTTTAACTGATTATTCAAAATTTAAAGCAAAATGTGAGGAGATACTTTTATCTAAAACTAATGCAAACTTTATTGGATCAATAATAAGACCCGCCACGGTTTGCGGGTATTCACCTAGGCAAAGATTAGATTTGGTAGTGAACATCTTAACAAATTTTGCATACCATAAAAATAAGATAAAAATTTTTGGCGGAAGTCAATTAAGACCTAATATTCATATTGATGATATGGTTGACTCTTATATATGTTTAATAGAAGCAGATACAAATAAAATTAGCAATCAAATATTTAATGTTGGTTTTGAAAATCATTCAGTTGAAAAATTAGCTAAAATGGTAAAAGATAATATTAATAAAAATGTAGATATTGAATATGTCAAATCTAATGATAATAGGTCCTACCATATCAACTCTGATAAAATAAGTAAAAAACTTGGCTTTACTCCAAAAAAAAATATTAATGAGGCTATTAAGGACTTGATCAAAGCTTTTGAAAAAAAAATTTTTAAAAATACGTTTGATAATGAAGAATTTTTCAATATTAAAAAAATGCAAAATATAAATTTAAAATAATGAAAGTAAGATATTCATATTTAAAAGACCAATTTTCTAATTGCCCAGATCTTTGGGTAAAATTAAAAAAATTTGTTAATACTGGAGATTTTACTTTAGGCAAACCGTTAATTAAATTTGAAAAACAATTTGCAAAATTAATAGGTACAAAATATGCAGTTGGAGTGAATTCAGGCACAGACGCAATAAAATTAAGTTTGAAAGTTTTAAATGTTAAACAAGGAGATGAAATTATTACAGCTGCAAATACTTTTGTTGCAACTATTGGCGCTATAGTAGAGCTTGGTGCTAAACCAGTATTTGTTGATTGTGACAACACTTTTTGCATGAATGTTGATCAAGTAAAAAAAAAAATTACAAAAAAAACAAAAGCAATAGTCCCTGTCCATTTCACTGGATACATGACAGATATGGTAAAGCTAAAAAAAATCTCAAAAAGATTTAAAATCCCTATTGTAGAGGATGCATGTCAATCAATATTAGGTGCAATAAATAAAAAAAATGCCGGAACATGGGGTGAGTTTGGAGCTTTTTCACTTCATCCTTTAAAGAATATTAATGTTTGGTCTGACGGTGGAATAATCACAACTAATAATAAAACCTTTTATAAAAAATTGCTCCTTTTGCGAAATCATGGATTAATTGATAGAGATACTGTTAAAATTTCTGGGTTTAACTCCAGACTGGATACTTTTCAATCAATTGTTGGTAGTTGGCTTTTGCCAAAGGCAAATTTTATTGCTAATCAAAGAATCAAAAATGCAAAATATCTTGATAAAAATTTTAAAGAGCTAGAAGAGATTACAATTCCTCCAAGGCCAAAAAATTATAAAGTAGTTTTTCATCTTTATATAGTTTTTGCAAAAAAAAGAGATGCACTACTTAAATATTGTCATTCAAAAGGAATTGAAGCTAAAGTGCATTATCCAAAGCCAATGTATTTACAGCAGTCTTTAAAAAACCTTAATCACAAAAGGGGTGATTTCCCTGTAACGGACATACATACAAAAAAAATTATTACCTTTCCATGTGACCAGCATCTTAAAAAGAAACAATTAGATTACATCATAAAAATTGTAAAAAATTTTTATAAAAAATAATGAAAATACCTTACGTTAATTTATCTAAACAATATCTCAAGGAAAGAGTGGGACTTTTATCCGTTATAGATAAGGTTTTGAGATCTGGAACTTATATTGGCGGAGATCAAGTAGAAAAATTTGAAAAAAGTATTTCCTCATTAATAAATGTTAAACATTGTATTGCATTAAATAGTGGCACAGATGCTTTAACATTAGGATTACATTGTTTAGGAGTAAGAAAAAATGATGAGGTTATAACAACTTCAAACTCTTTTATAGCCTCCACAGCGGTGATAGTTCATCTTGGTGCTAAACCTGTATTCGTTGACGTAAAAAAAGATCAAAACATCGATCCTGAATTAATTGAAAAATCAATTACAAAAAAAACCAAAGCCATTATGACTGTTCATTTAACTGGACGTGTATGCGATATGGGTAAAATAATGACTATCTCTAATAAATATAATATTCCAATTATCGAGGATGCAGCTCAAGCAATTGGATCTAAGTATCAAAATAAATTTGCAGGCAGTTTTGGAAAAGTAGGATGTTTTTCTGCTCACCCATTAAAAAATCTAAATGCACTAGGAGATTCTGGTTATTTAACAACAAACTCGTCTAAAATAGCAAACTTTTTAAAAGATGTAAGAAATCACGGTATGTCAAATAGAAATAAAATTAAAAATTTTGGTTACGTTTCCAGAATGGATAACTTACAAGCAGCTATACTAAATTTTAGATTAAAATATTTAAAGTCTACAATAAAAAAAAGAAGAGAGAATGCTTCAATATATTATAAAAACTTAAATAAAAATTATGTATTTATTCCCCCGGAGACCAAAAAAGAGTTTAACACTTATCATACGTTTGTGGTTCAAGTTTCAAAAAGAGATAAACTTAAAAGATACTTAAAAAGCAAGGGTATAGAAACCTCAATACATTACCCTACCCCAATTCATTTACAGCCAGCTTTTAAAAAACTAAGGTATTCATGTTCTCAATTGCTTGAAACTGAAGCACAATCAAAAAAAATAATTACTCTTCCAGTAAATCAACACTTAAAGGATTACGAAATAAAAAAAATTTGCAACCATGTAAACAATTTTTATGAAAATTTCTAAATCAACAAAAAAAAAATTATTCTATGAAATGGCGAGAATTAGAATGATTGAAAAAAATATAGCATCAAAATATAGCGAATGGGAGATGCGGTGCCCTGTACACCTTTCAATTGGTCAGGAAGCTATCGCAGTTGGCATATGCCAAAATTTAAAAAAAAATGATAAGATAGTTACAGCTCATAGATCACACGCACATTATCTAGCCAAAGGGGGATCTTTAAAAAAAATGTTAGCAGAACTCTACGGTAAAGAAACGGGGTGCGCAAAAGGCTTTGGCGGATCAATGCACTTAATAGATCTGAATGCGGGCGTTATTGCAGCAGTTCCAATAGTTGGAAGTACTATACCAATAGGAACAGGAGTTGCATGGGCAAACAAGATAAAAAAAAAAAGAGAGATAGTTGTAGCTTTTTTTGGTGATGGAGCTACCGAAGAGGGTGTCTTTTTTGAAAGCTTAGATTTTGCAAGTTTACATAGATTACCAATTTTATATGTTTGTGAAAATAATGAGTACTCAGTTTACTCACACATTTCAAAAAGACAATCTAAGAAAAGAAGCATTACTAAAATTGCAAAATCATTCGGCATAAAATCAGAAAAAATGGATGGAAACAATATAGAAAATATTTATACCAAAACTAATAAGATAATTAAAAAAATTAAAAATAAACCTCAACCTTACTTAATTGAACTTAAAACGTTTCGACATTTAGAACATTGTGGGCCAAATAATGATGATCATTTAAATTATAGAAGCAAAAAATATTTAAAACAATGGAATAGAAAATGTCCAATCAAAAATTATGAAAAATTTTTAAATAAGAATAATTTAGTGTCTAAAAAGAATATAAAAGATTTAGATAATATTATAAAGTATGAAATTTTAAACGCTTTTGCTTTTGCGAAAAGAAGTAAATTTCCTAAAAAAAGTTTATTAAAAAGGTTTGTTTATGCTTAGAAAAAAGAAAAAAATCTCTTTAGCTGACTCAATTAAAGAGGCTCTTATCCTATCAATGAAAAAAAATAAAAATGTTTTGTTGATAGGTCTAGGTGTAGATGATCCTAAAGGCATTTTTGGTACTACAAAAGGTATAGATAAATTATTCAAAGACAAAAGAGTTTTTGATTTTCCAACTGCAGAAAATGCGATGACAGGAATTTCAATTGGTGCATCCTTAATGGGAGTTAAGCCTGTAATTGTTCATCAACGCGTTGAGTTTTCTTTACTTTCATTAGAGCAAATAATCAATCAAGCAGCAAAATGGTTTTTTATGAACGGGGGAACAAAAAGTGTTCCTTTGGTTATCAGATTAATCATCGGCAGAGGATGGGGTCAAGGCCCACAACACTCTCAAAGTTTGGAAACTATATTTGCACATATACCTGGCTTAAAAGTTATTAGTTTATCAACTCCCTATAACGCCAAAGGTCTTCTAATTTCTAGTATAGAGGATAAAAATCCTGTCATTATTTTTGAGCATAGGTGGTTACATGAAATACAAGGAATAGTGCCAAAAAAATATTATAAAGTTCCACTTGGAAAAGCAAGAATTGTAAAAAAAGGTACTGATTTAACTCTGGTTTCAAGTTCATACATGGTAATTGAGTGTCTTAGATCAGCAAAAATATTAAAAAATTACTCAATTAATACTGAAGTTGTTGATATACAAAGTTTAAGACCACTAGATATAAAAACAATAATTAACTCTATAAAAAAAACACAAAAAGCTATCATTGTAGACAATGGAGGAATAAGTTACGGAATAAGTTCAGAGATTATAGCAAAATTATACGAGTATTTTTCTTCTAAAAATAAAAATTTTAATAAAATAACTAGGATAGGACCACCTGACAATCCTATCCCAAGCACAAGAGAGTTAGCGAAGTATTGTTATCCAAATTATTTGGACATAATTCAAAATGTAGAAAAACTATTAAAAAAAAAATTTAAAAATTTAGATAAATATAGAAATGATGTACCTTCAGATCAACCTAATAGGAATTTCATGGGACCTTTTTAGATGACGAAGAATATGATTAATATTACAATAATAAAATTAAATTATTTCTTTTAAAAAAAAATAATATTATGCTCGCAAACTACTCAACTCATAAAACACCTTCCACAAGCAAATTCTGGAAGGAGAAATCAATCGAAAAGAGAATTGAATTAATTGTAAATGAATTAAAGAAAGATAAACTTTACAAAGATTTTCAGCCCATCAAAGCTCCTGAAAACGGGCAAGTGGTTATTAAAATTGAAAAAATAATTCCAGCAAACGAAAGAGGACTATTACTTTTAGAACTAGAGCAAAAATTAAAATCTAATATAGACCCTGGTATCACAATTTGGTGCGAACCTGTTGGAGATAAAAGTAAATTAAGAAAACTAAGAGGTATAGAAATTAATGTATGAAAACTATTAATAAAACAAGCAAGCCAGTAGAAACTAAAGAAGGTTCACTTATTCTTGACTCTCATAAATTATCATATCATTACGAAAGGGTTAAAGCTTGGGAAAATGGTGAACGCGTGGCGCCAATATGTGTTGATATGGCTTTGACCAGGGCTTGTGGGGCGATGTGTTCTTTTTGCTACGCAATGGTGCAAGAGCCTCAGGAGAGAGCAAGTATAAAAACTAAAGAGGCTTTAAATTTGTTAGATGATTTTGCTGAAATCGGAGTTAAAGCAGTCTCTTTAATATCAGATGGCGAGAGCACACTTTCCAAAGCCTATGTGCCTTTTATACAACATGCTGCAAAAGTAGGAATTGATGTTGGTAATGCAACTAATGGATGGGAATGGGAACCTGAAAAAATTGATCAAGTTCTTCCATATTTGACTTGGGTTCGTTTTACGGTAGCAGCAGGTAGAGCAGAGTCTTACTCAAAGATTATGTTTAAAAGCGAGAAACATACTACTGTTTTTGATAGAGCAATGAAAAATATAAAATATGCAGTTGAATTGAAAAAAAAACTTAATCTTAAAGTAACATTGGGTATTCAAATGGTTCTATTACCTGAGTTTAAAGATGAAATATTGCCGTTTGCAAAATTAGCTACTGATTTAGGAGTAGATTACGGGGTGATAAAACATTGTTCAGACGATGAATTTGGAACCTTAGGTGTTGATTACTCAAAATACGAGGACATGTACAGCTTGTTAACACAAGCTGAAAAATTAAGTAATGAAAAAACAAAGATAATTGTTAAATGGAGCAAAATAAAAGATAAAGGCTTACCAACGTATAATAGATTTTATGGCCCCCAGTTCTTATTACAAATTAGCGGAAGCGGCTTGGTGGCTCCATCTGGCATGTTCTTCAATGCAAGATACTCCAAACTTCATATAGGAAATTTTGTGGATGAAAGATTTAAAGATATATTTAATTCAGACAGATATTGGAAAATAATGCAATATCTGGCTTCACCAAATTTTGATGCGCAGACTATGATGGGTACACTGCCAATACAACACTATGTAAGCGTGGCTTTAGACAATCATATAAAAGGTATTTCAAAGATAAGAGAGTCGACAAATAAAAAACCACTTCACGTTAACTTTCTTTAAAACTTGCACATCTAAATTTTGTGATACATTTTTTATTAAATTTATTGAACCAAAAAAAAAATTTTAAATATTTTTTTTTATCTCCATTGCCTTATGCCATAGGTACAGCAAGTGAACAAATTTATGTAGCTGCTGAACATGCAAATAAAAGAGGGAAAATTCTAAAAATATTAAAATTAAGATCGTTCAATTATGAAATATGTAATAATTCTCTTTTC
>CACJNX010000003.1 GCA_902594835.1 uncultured Pelagibacteraceae bacterium
ACAAAAAGATTACGTAGCCTGTTATAGTTTTTATAAAATAGCTGCAGAAAGTTTTAAAAAGGCTGGTAAAGAAAAACAAATTATTGAAGGTCTTGAAAAAAGTGCTGATGTAACTTTAAAATTTAATCATGATCTTGGTGAAGTTTTAGGAATGCCGCCTCAAATTATGACAAAAAAAACAAAGAAAAAAGTAGACGAATTCACAGCTATTGCCAAAAAAGATTTCTCCTCTCTTGCTAACCAATATGGTTTGATGTGTAAAAAATTAGTTGAAAACCAGAAGCAAAGAATTGATTATTGGGAAGCTAAAGGGAATAAAATAATTAAGTGAAACAAAAAAAATTAAAACTAATTTTAAATCAAATTTTTCAAAAATATAATCTTTCAAAAGATCATTCCAAAATAATATCAAACTACTTAATAAAAGCTGAGCTCTTAGGCGCTCCTTCACATGGGTTAGCTAGATTAAAAATGTATTGTGATCGAATAAAAAAAAAATTGATTAAAGCAAGACCAAAAATAAAGATAAGAAAAATTAGTAATTCTATTTCACATGTAGACGCTGACAATAGTATTGGTTTTATTGCAGCTGATATTGGAATAAAACAAGCTATTAAAAATGCAAAAAAAACTGGGATTGGTTTAGTTGCAATTAAAAGAAGCGGACACTATGGACTCTCAAGTTTTTATGCAGAACAAGCTGTAAAAAATAATTTACTAGTTTTTTGTTTTACAAATGCCCCTGCTGCTTTAGCTCCTTATGGTGCAAAAAAATCCTTATTTGGAACTAATCCAATTTGCTTTGGCGTGCCAACAGGCAAGGCTCCTTTTATTTTCGATGCTTCAACTTCAATGATTAACAGAGGTAAAATTAGAAGAGCTAGCAAACTTGGAATGAAAATTCCTTATGGAGTTGCATTAGATAAATTTGGAAATATTACAACTGATGCCAATAAAGCTTTAAAAGGAACGCAACTTCCAATTGCCACTTTTAAAGGATCAGGGTTAGCTTGGATGGTAGATATTCTAAGTGGAGTTATCACAGGCTCAAGCCATAGCGGAAAAATAAAGGATCCTTTTGATGACTTCTCTGGTCCTCAAAATATGGGGCATTTATTCATAACAATAAATCCAAAAATTTTCATAGGTAAAAATTTTTTAAAAGAAATGAAAATAAATATTTCAAGGATTAAAAAGCTCCCGAAAGCTAAAGGATTTACATCTATTCTTTATCCAGGTGAGAGAAAAAATAAAACGTATAGAAAGAACCTTAATAAAGATATATCTATACCTTCTAAAATTTTAAAAGAGTTAAATGAATTAAATGCTTGCTAACAAAGAAATTATCTGTCCGGAAAAGTTGTTAAAACTAGCAAAAACAAAAGGTCCTGTTAAAGTCGTAATTGTTAATGCTGGTAAAGCAGTTTCAATAGAATCTACAAAACAAGCTTTTGATGAAGGATTAATTGTGCCAGTTTTTATTGGAGATAAAAAGATTATTGAAAAGTTAGCTAAAGAAATCAAATGGGATATTTCAAAATTTGAAATAATTGACGAGCCTATTGAAAATAATACTGCGCCTATTGCTGCTAAAATGGCAAGTGAAGGTAAAATTAAAATAATTGTTAAAGGTCACATTCATACTGATGTTTTAATGAAAGCAGTCCTTAAAAGAGATTTAAATCTGATTGGCAAAAAAAGATTAAGTCATGTTTGGCATATGACTTTAGAAAAGAATGATAAGCCATTTATTATTACGGATGGTGCTCTTAATGTTTTGCCTAAACTAGAAACAAAGATGCACATATTAAAAAATTCAGTAGACTTTGCAAAAAGAATAGGAATAAAAAAACCTAAAGTTTCAGTGCTATCAGCTACTGAGGAAGTTTTAGAAAGCGTACCGAGTTCAATAGATGCAAAAGAATTGAGTGAGAGAGCTAAAGCTGAAGGAGTCGACGCAGAAGTGTTTGGACCTATGGCTTTTGATAATTCTGTTTCAGAAAAAGCCGCACAAATAAAAGGTATTAAAAATTCAGTCGCTGGAAAAGCAGATATTTTACTTGTGCCAAGCGTTGAGACAGGAAATGGATTAGTAAAAATGATGATCTATTTTATGGGTGCCTGTGCTGCAGGAGTTGTCGTTGGTGGAAAGGTTCCAGTTGTTATTACAAGCCGTGCTGATAGTGCTCCGGCTAGATTAGCTTCTATAGCAGCAGCATTAGTGTCTTTATAAATGAAAAAAATACTTTTCATTTTTTACTTTTTAACAATTGATTTTATATTTTCGCAATTATTTTTGTTAAATTTTTTAGAAAAAAATTTAGTTAATGCGAATAAAGAAAGTTTTGAAAATAGAATATTTAATAAAGACTACAAGTATACATTTCAAAAATCTGTAGATTTTAATTCTCAATATTATGGAAATATTTACAAAGTCTCTACAAATGATTTAGGGTTTAGAGATGAAACTTCAAGACCACTAAACAGAAATGAAAAGTTTTCAATTGTTATAGGAGATAGCTTCGTTGAAGGTGTTGGTCTTGAATACGATGATACTTTAGTTGGCAAGCTAAATAAAAATTCAAATAATCTTAAAGAAAAAATCAAATTTTTAAATGCAGGTGTTTCCTCTTACTCAAGCTATATCTATTTGAAGAAAATTCAAACGATACTAAATGAGAATCCTGATTTAAAAATAAAAGATGTAATTGTTATGCTCGATAAAAGTGATGTTTTGGATGACGAGATGTATCTTAATAGACCTAATATTTTCAAAAATACCAAAGGTAAATTCATACATAAAAGAAAAGAAGATTTTTTTGTTGATTTAAAAGATTTAAGTTTTTGGAGATTTTACACAAAACAAACAATTTCAGGAAAAATGATAAAAATTTTTACTGATATTTTAGAAAATTTTTTTTCTAATTTAAATAAAAGAATTACACTATCAAAAACACTTAATAAAAACTTTTTTCAAATTACAGAACTAGAAGTCATGGCAATTAAATCAATCAATAATAGACCTTATATAAAAAATTGGTTTGTTGGCGCTGGATGGGAAAATAGAGCTAAAAAAAATATTGAATTTTCAATCGAAAATTTGAAGATTTTAAAAGATTATCTTGATGAGAAAAATATTAATTTAATCGTAGTTCTTTATCCATGGTCTTTTGAGATTGAAGATGAAGAGGTAAGAGAGAGATATTTAGATTTTATAACTCCATTGCTTAAAAATAATAAGATTAAAACTTTGTCTGTATACGATGAATTTTTAAATGAGAATATTTATGAAACCATTGGAAAAAATTTTATTTATAATGATGTCCACTACAATGCAAATGGTTATAAAATTATTGCAGACAGAATATCAATATTTTTGAATAAGTGAAAAAAGTTTTAGCAATCATATTTCTGGTTTTACTTTTGTATAATACAAATTACTCAATTGTGTTAGCTCATCACGCTAATGAAAAATACTGTTTTGATTGTATGCACAAATATAAAATAGGTAATAAGAAAAATGACACCTACAATTTTGAGATTAATTTACAAAATAATGATTTATCTAAAAAAGTAGATGAACAACTTAAGGATAAAAAAACAGGCCTAGTAAGTTATATCTTATTTGAAAATAATAAAATTTTAGTTGATCAAAATAGAAAAAGTAAATACAGAGGAGGTTACTATCCTTCACATTCTGTAGGGAAAAGTTTAGTTAGCCTTGTTACTGGTTATGCTGTTTGTGATGGTTATATTAATTCAGTTTTTGATAATATAGATTACCCAACTGTTGCCAATACTTTATATAAAGATCAAAAATTATTAAACTTACTAAACATGCAAGCAGGTGATGAGCCCATTGTTGGTCAAAGATTTTACAGAAAAGACAACAGAATTAACGGTAAAGGAACTAATGTTAATTCAACACCTATTAAATCTGTATTGAAAAGATATTTTGAAGGTAAAACTGGGTATAGCCCTGGTAATCATTACAACTATAGTGCCATGACTACTAATGTAGTTATGAACTATGTAATCTATAAAACTGGTGATGATTGGGAAAAATTACTGCATAAGATATTTGTTAAGGACGCAAAGGTAGAAAAAAGTGTTTATTTTGGAAAGTCTTTAGAAAAACACAAATTTAGTAACAGAAAAAAAGGAGAATACGGTAGATATTCTTTTTATGCACAAAGGTATGACTATTTGAGAATAGCTAAATTAATAATGGATCATTGGAAGAATGATACTTGTGTTGGAAAATACTTAAAAACAATCTATGAGAATAGAGTCGATAAAAAAAAAGATGAATATAGTAAGTTTATCGGTAATCATGCTGCAACACAAAGTTATGGGGGTCAGTTTCACTTTGATCCTATTGGGATTGAAGAAAGACCAATATTAATGATGGATGGTTTTGCCGGTCAACAAGTAGTAATTGATTTTAATAAGAGCAAAATTATCACTGTTCATTCCACTGATGCTCACTATGATTGGTATAGTCTTGTTTATTTACAATTAGAACCAGATCTTTTTTATAAACCTGTTAGAAATAATTAAATGAAAAAACTTAAAAACTGGGATAATAAAACCTGGTTATCGTCTAAATCGTATATCTCTCAATTTAATAGATTTCTTAAGAAAAAAATTAATTTAAATAAAAATTCAAAAATATTGGACATTGGATGTGGAAGAGCAAATATTATTAGTGCCCTTCAAAAGAAATATAAATTTAGAAACAAACCCATAGGGATTGATATTGTTGCAAATAAAGATGTTAAAAAGAATATTATATTTAAGAAAATTGGTGCCTTGCAGTATTTAAAGAAACAAGAAAAATATGATCTAATCTTAATCAAACAAACTATTCATTTTTTTTCAAAAACAAAATTAAATCACCTTCTTAACCTTTCTAAAAAAAGTTTAAATCCCAAAGGCAAAATATTAATTTTTTCGCTTAAAACAAAAAAAAATAGGATACCTTGTTTTAAAAAAATGAGAAAAAATTTAGAAAAAAGTTTAAAAAGAGATGAAGTTTTATTTAAGATAATCAAAAAAAATTTAAAAAAAATAAGCTACTCGAACTTTAACTTTAAAGTAATTATCTCTAAACAAAAATACGTAAGAATGATTAGAGAGAGATACATTTCATGCTTATTAAATATGAGTAATGAGGAAATTAAATATGGTATCAGTGAAATTAAATCTAAATATAAAAATCAAATAAAATTCACTGATACCTTAAAATGTATTAGCTATAGAAAATAATTATTTTCCTGGCTCTTTGTATGATGAAGCCATTTTCTGAGCAGTTTTAGCTATCTCATTAAGATCTACATCTTCTAAAATTGTAAAATCTGAAACAGCACCACTAGAAACAGCAACCATAGCAGCCGCTGCGGCTTGATCAAAAGTTCCTTCAATCACTGCCATAAAATCATATTTTCCTCTTAGGCCAGAGTATTGAGTTACTTTCGCTCCTACAGAAGCAGCTAAAGCTGATGTTGCAGCCTTTCTGTCAGTTGATGGGTTGCTTACAAATCCTGCAAGACCCTTAGCTGTATAACATCCAAGTGTATAGAATTTAGCCATTGTTACTCCTTTCTTATTTCTCGATTACAACTGTACCAGAGTGAGGGTCAGTAACACCTAACTCGGACGACAGTTCTTCTAAAGTGTGCCGAAGTGTGTCCAAAAATTCAATCATCTTTGGTCTAGCTTTGGCTATTGCATCTTCAGAATTCCATTCACCGATCATAAAAAATTCGTTAGGTTTAGTTTCAACATATTTAGCTGAAATTTGCCCATCGAACTTTGGCATCTCGTCAATTTTTTTTAAATACTCTTCTCGATTAGATGTTTTCACTTTACATCTAACAATGTTCATAAATTTTGCCATATATCTCCTTAAACGTAAATTTTATCTGCTAAACCGTAACAAAGTATAGCGCTAATAATAACAAGAACTAGAGGTGCGTATATTCCATCATTTCTAGTTTTTTTAGTTAATCCTGTTTTATCAATTTTTAATGTATAAAAATTTACTACTAATATTGAAACGTTCATTATAAAAACTAAATTAAAGAATGCCCAAGTAGCCACCAGTCCACCTGATCTTACAAAAGCAACATAAATTGCCATTAAAACTGTAGCAATCATAAATGAGCCTGCAAATCTTGTAATTAAAGTAGCAGTTTTATCTACTCCTCTACCCTTTAGAAATTTCTTAGTATCAAAAACTAACTGGTAAGCATAACTACCAACAATAATAAAATGTGCTAAGTAAATTATTAAATAAAAAGCATTTCCAAATTTATCTATCATTTTTTCTCCTTTATTTTTTTAATAAATTCCTGATTTAACTAACTTATCAATTCCCGCTTTAGACTCTGGTATCAATTTATAAATATATTTATTACAATCACCTGTTTTTTTTTCATCATATGGTTTTCCATATAGTTCGTCGACGGATTTATTTAATTCTGAGTTGATAAAGTCTTCTTTAACTCCTTCTTTAATCAAATATGATGTTAAATATTTCTTAGCTGCAATTGAAAAAACAATTTTATCTAATTCTAAAGTTCCTTGAGGTATCATACTGTTAGCATAATACAAACCTGTGCACTTTAAAGTAGCTTTCTGGTCTTTTTCACTTAGATGTCCAGCAGCACTTACTGTGGAAATTAAAAGTAAATAAATGATTAAAATTTTTTTCATATTTAATGTTATTTAAAATCATTCCAAATCTACAATGCTAAAAATTTATTGCAGGTATGCAATTTGTCTACAACTAGAAGAAGAACTAAGGAATAAGAATGATTTTAGGAGCTACGCACGTGCCATCATGAATTTCTTTAAATGCATTCGCGCCATTTTTAAGTTCTCTGTATTCAATCCAGTTCAATGGGCCTAATTTTTTATTGTGCAATAAATTAATAGTCTGTTGAAAATCTTTATTTGTGTAGCAATAAGTTCCTACTAAAGTTATTTCTTGTAAAGTTAATTTTCTAAAATTAAAAGTACCAGCGGGTTGCGTTAAACCTATATGTATTATTGATCCACCCGGTGCTACTACTTCAATAGCTTGTTGTCTACTTACCTCAAGTCCAACTGAGTCAAATACAATATCAAACCCATTTGAATTTATTATCTTATCATTTGGGGCAACATATTTTGCATTAAGGTATTTTGAACATTCGTCTAATCTTTTTTTATTTGGATCAGATAAAACTATATTTCTACATCCTTTATCTTTAGCTAAAATTAAACCACATAATAAACCTATCGCGCCTCCACCCTGAATTAAAACTCTACATTCTGATATAGGTTTTTTTAAAGTTTGCTCACCTAATAGTACGGCATGTAACGAAACTGCAGTTGGTTCAGCTACTGCAGCTTCTTTGGTGTCTAAACCCTTTGGTATTTCATAAATATTTTTATCAGGAATTGAAACATATTCTGCTAAACCACCTTCTCTTTTAATTGGTTTACTCATTCCTAAAATAGATCTATCTGGACATAAATGTTCTCTACCTTGCTTACAGTATTCACAATTTCCGCAAGTAATTAATGGATTTAAAACAACTGTTTTATCTTTAAATTTTCCATTTTGGATAACTCCACTAACTTCATGGCCTAATATTAGAGGTGGAATTCTTCTTTCATCATGCCCGTGATAAGCATGCATGTCAGAACCACAAATACCTGATGCTTGTATTTTTAAAATACTTTCACCTGGTTTTTCTGTTGGATTTTTTTCTTCTCTGTAAACTAATGTTTGAGTGTCTGTATAGACTAATGCATGCATTACTTCATGTAACCGTATTTTTTAAGTCTAACATCCCCTGTTCTTGCATGTGCTTCCATACCTTCATATCTTGAAAGTCTAGCCGCTGCTGCCCCTACTAGTTCTGTAGACTCTTTTGTCATTCTTTGGAAACTTAAAGTTTTAATAAATTTTCCAACGAATAATCCTCCTGTATATCTTCCAGCACCCTTCGTTGGTAAAATATGATTAGTGCCAGAACATTTATCGCCATATGCAACTGTTGTTTCTTCTCCAATAAATAATGAACCGTAATTTTTTAATCTTTCATGAAACCATTTTAAATTTTTAGTTTGAACCTCAAGATGTTCGGGTGCATATTCATCGCTTATTGCAGCCATCTCCTCATCTGTATCACAAAGAACTACTTCTCCATAATCTCTCCAAGCAGCCTCTGCACTTGTTCTAGGCAATTCAGGAAGGTCCGCTATTAACTCTGGAACCCTTTTCATAACTTTGTCTGCAAGTTCTTTACTTGTAGTATATAACCATGCAGGAGAGTTGTAACCATGTTCTGCCTGTCCGACTAAATCCACTGCTACTATTTCTGGATCAGCAGTTTCATCCGCGATCACAGCAATTTCTGTTGGGCCAGCAAACAAATCAATTCCAATTTTTCCAAATAAAATTCTTTTAGCTTCAGCAACAAATTGATTTCCAGGACCAACAATTATATCTGCTGGAGCATTTTTAAATAAACCGTTTGTCATTGCTGCGATTGCTGGTACTCCTCCTAAATTCATAATGACATCAGCACCACATAAATCAGCTGTATAAACTATTGTTGGGTGTGCACCTACTCCAGCTTTTGGAGGACTGCACGCAATTACATTTTTTACTCCTGCTACTTTAGCAGTTGTGACACTCATAACTGCAGATGCTATATGTGCGTATCTTCCACCTGGAACGTAGCATCCAGCTGTATTAACAGGCACTAATTTTTGGCCAGCATATAAACCTTTTGAAAGTTCAACTTCGAAATCTTGTCCATAGTTTTTTAATTGAGCTTCAGCAAATTTTCTCACTCGATCATAAGCAAATTGAACATCATCTTTTGTTTTTTGATCTAATGTTTTTTTTATTTCTTCAATTCTTTCTTTAGAAACAATAATTTCACCGTCGTATTTATCAAACTTTTTTGTAAGATCTATGCAACCTTGTTCTTTTGATTTTTCAAGGTCATTTAATAAACCTTGAACTATTTGGGCAGTTTTCGTGTCATCTGTTGAAGATGTCTTTGGTGATTTTTTTAAATATTTAATTGCCATATAAATAAGTTGGTAGCCACAATGCTATTTGTGGGAAGATTACTATTAATATTAAACCGATCACTTGTAAAACCATAAATTGCATCATACCAACATAAATATCTTTAAGATCCCATTCAGGCACAACACCTTTTAAAAAATATGCTGATAACGCCACAGGTGGTGACAACCAGGCGGTCTGTAAATTCACAGCCACTAAGATCGCAAACCACGTGAGGTTAAATCCTAGTCCTTCAATTAGAGGTAAAATAATTGGGATTATAATTAAAACAATTGGCACCCATTCAAGTGGCCAACCTAATAAAAATATTAAACCTAATACTATTGCTAGAATGATATATTTATTCATCTCTAAACCAAGTAAGAAGTCTGTTAACACCATCGGAGTTCCTAATCTTGCAAACACTGATCCAAAAAAGTTTGAAGCCGCAACTAGAACCATGATTAGAGCCGAAATTTCTAAAGTTTTTACTAATGCTTCCTGTAATTTAGGAAGAGTTAATTTTTTGTAAGCCAAAGCTAATAATAATGAACCAACCGCGCCACAACCAGCTGCTTCAGTTGGCGTTGCGTATCCAAATAAAATACTTCCAAGAGCCGCAAATACTAAAAGTGCAGGTGGAACTAAACCAATTAAAAATTCTTTAAAAACCTCCAGCATATTTTTTGCACGATCTTCTTCTGCTAATGTTGGGCCCAAATTAGGGTTCATCGCACATCTAATTGTTACGTATGCGGCATAAATAAGTGCAAGCATAATTCCGGGAATAATTGCTGCTGCAAATAAATCAGTAACAGGAATTTCCATTATTGGCCCCATTACAACTAACATAATGCTTGGTGGAATTAATATTCCTAGAGTTCCTCCAGCTGTAATTGTTCCAGCTGCTAACCGAACATCGTAACCAGATTTATTCATCGACTTAGCTGCCATTATTCCTAAAATTGTTACTGAGGCACCAACTATTCCTGTCGCTGCTGCAAAGATAACCGAGACAAATAAAACTGCATAAAATAATGCACCTCTAACTCTTGAAAGCATTAATTGCACTGCAGAGAAAAGTCTTTCCATCAAACCAGCGTTCTCCATCATTATTCCCATGAAGACAAAGAGCGGGACGGCGGCCAATGTTTGTTCGGTCATGACCATCGAAAATTGTAAGGTCATTAAATAAAATACTAATTTACCAAAACCTAAATATCCAAATACAAATCCTAAAAAAATAAGTGTAAATGAAATAGGAAATCCTATAAAAATTGCAAATAACATTACTGCAATTAAAATAAAACCTAGCGTGGCTGGATTAATAAATTCTGCTATCATGCGTCAGGCCATTTTCCTTTTTTAGCTGCATAATGACTCTTAAAAAGTTCTGATATTCCTTGAATGAGTAAAAATAAAATCCCAAACCATAAACAAGCTTTAATTGGCCACATAAATGGCATCCAAGCTGTGTCCATGCCTCTCTCTCCTCTTTTAATAGACTCTAGTACAAACCCAGTAGTCATATAGAAGAAAAATAGTAATCCTGGAAAATAAAATAAAATGTAAAGCCAAAAATCTATTAATCCTTGTGTTTTAACTTTAAAATTTCTGTATAAAAAATCTGCTCTAATGTGAACACCTTTTGATAAGGCATAACCAGCGCCTAACATAAATAATGCACCGTAAAAAAATCTACTCATATCATAAGCCCACATTGTAGGAGCTAAAAATAATTTTCTTGCAAATACTTCGTAAACCATCGCAAGCATTAATGGCATCGTGATCCAACAAACCACATTACCGATCCATCTGCTCCACTTATCAATATTGGTAATAGTTGAAGCCATCCATTTAGGCATGTCGTCTGGCATCTTGCCAGTTCCTTGACGCCTTTCGGCTATCATTTCATCTGACTTATCTAATTTTGTTCTAGATGGCATATGCTCCTTCTATTTAAAACAATAAAGCGGATCAAATTAATGATCCGCTTTATTTAATAATCTAAACTTTAATTATTTTAAAGTTGCTGCGTGAGCCATTCCAAGTTTAGCATTAGACATTTGAGCTCCACTCCAGAAAGGTACTGCTATATCAGCAAATTTCTTTTGTGAATTCCAAACTTTTGCAAAGAATTTATTTTTCGCTGCATTAGTCTCTAAACTTTTCTTAGCTGCCGCCATGTAAGCTGGGAAATAGTCAGCAGGAGTATCATGTAAGATTACGCCGTGCTTAGTTGTTAAATCCCTTAGCGCTTTACCATTTTCGTAAATTCTATAGCTCATAGCTTTACTTAATGATGCATTCGCTGCAACTTCCATAGCTTTCTTTTCTCTTTTAGACATTTTTTTGTAAACGTCGCCATTTACATAAAGGTCTGCATTTACCACTACTTGGTGTAAACCTTGTAGGTAGTAATGCTTAAGAACTTTTTGGAAACCAAACACACTGTCTGGTTTTGGGCAACACCACTCAGCTGCATCGATAGTTCCTTTTTCAAGAGCTGGTAGAATATCTCCACCACCCATTGCAACAGAAGCTACACCGATATCTTTATAGGTTTGACCTGGAATTCCTGGAGGAGTTCTAAATCTATACTTTCTAAAATCAGCCATACTATTAATAGGCTCTTTAAACCAACCTAAGGCCTCTGGACCTACTGGTTGAAGCATAAAACCTTTGATGTTTCTTCCCATTTCTTTCCATAGTTGGTCGTATAACTCTTTACCACCACCGTATTGGAACCAAGATAGGAACGCGATGTTATCAATACCTACACCTGCACCTGCTACTGGCGAACCAAATAACATTGCTGCTGGGTGCTCACCAGACCAATAGTGTGTCCAAGCAAATCCACAATCGATCAGTCCTTTGTCTACTGCATCTAAAGTTTCTTTAACTCCAACAACTGTACCAGCTGGCATTATCTCGAATTTTAACGAACCGTCAGTAAGGTCAGATACGTCTTTAGCGAAGTTTTTCAACATCACTACTTCATCTGCCTTTGCGTTAATAACGGTTTGACATTTTAGTGTTTTAGCGTTCGCTGAAGATATCGATATACCGATAAATGCAACTAAACTAAAAACTACAGTTAATAATTTTCTCATTATTCCCCCGTTTTTTATTAATAAAAAAACGAATTAAACCCTTAATGATATTTAGAGTCAAACCAAACTGTCTAAACCTGAAGTTGTAATAATTGTATAAACATATGTAAGTTTTATGCGGTATAAGTTAAATTCTCATCATGGATGAATTTGATTTCATAATTATTGGTGCAGGATCAGCAGGTTGCGTTCTTGCAAATAGGTTAAGTGCTGATCCAAATAATAAGGTACTTCTTTTAGAGGCAGGCGGCAAAGATACATATCCCTGGATTCATATCCCGGTTGGTTATTTTAAAACAATGCACAATCCAAAAGTTGATTGGTGTTTTCATACCGAAAAAGATGAAACCATGAACAATAGATCAATTAGATATCCTAGAGGAAAAACTTTAGGAGGAAGTTCTTCTATCAATGGACTTCTTTGGATTAGGGGCCAAAGTAATGATTATGATAATTGGAGACAACAAGGTAATGCTGGCTGGGGTTGGGATGATGTTTTCCCTTATTTTTTAAAATCGGAAAATAACGAGCTCGGTCCAAATGAATTTCATAATGACAAAGGTCCAATAACTGTTTCAAACAAAAAGATTAATTTAGATATGTTGGAAGAATTTCAAAATGCGGCTGAGGAAACTGGAATACCAAGAACAGAAGATTTTAACACAGGAGATAATTTTGGTATCGGTTATTTTCAATTTACTACAAGTCGAAATAAATTATTAAAATTACGTTGTAGTGCAGCTAAAGGATATTTAAATCCCGTTAAAAACAGATCAAATTTAAAAATAGTAACTAAAGCTCATGTACAAAAAATAAATTTTGAGGGAAAAAAAGCAACTGGAGTGAGCTATTATCAAAAAGAAAAAATTATTACCGTTAAAGCTAGGAGAGAAGTAATTTTATCAGCAGGATCAATTGGCTCGCCCCATATTTTGCAAGTTTCGGGAGTTGGAGATTCAGAGAAATTAAAAAAACACGGTGTGGAAACTATTCATGAATTAAAAGGTGTAGGAAAAAATCTACAAGACCATTTAATGTTCAGGCCTGTTTACAAAGTGAAAAATCTAAAGTCATTAAATAGCAAAATTAATAGTTTAATTGGAAATTTCTTAATTGGATTGGAGTATGTTTTTAAACAAAGTGGCCCGATGACTATGGGTGCAAGCCAAGTATGTGGTTTTGTAAAAAGTGATCCTTCAAGAGCAACTCCAAATTTACAATTTCATGTTCAACCAATAAGTACTGATATTCTAGGAGCAACTAAAATGCATGACTTTGATGGAATAACGCCTACTATTGCTAATGTGAGGCCTACTAGTAGAGGTGAGATCAATATAGCGAGCAAAGATAGTAGAGATAATCCTAAAATAAAGATGAACTACTTATCCACGCAAGATGATAGAGATGTAGCAGCCAAGGCACTAAAAATAGTAAGAAATATAATGCTCAACACTAAAACTTTTAAAAAATATGAACCAGAGGAATATAGGCCTGGAGCTCATATTACTGATGACGAAGAATTAGTTAAGGCTGCAAGTAATCATGCTCAAACAATCTTTCATCCTGTAGGGACTTGTAAAATGGGAAAAGGGGATGAAGCTGTTGTAAACGATAAATTACAGGCTCATGGAATTCAAAATTTAAGAGTTGTGGATGCATCTATTATGCCCAATATAACTTCGGGTAATACTAATGCTCCAACAATAATGATTGCAGAAAAAGCATCTGACATGATACTTAATAAGTAATCATGTTTGCAGAATTACTTACTCCTGAACAAATAACAATATTAACTCAAATCATTTTTATTGATCTAGTTTTAGCCGGCGACAATGCAATTATAATAGGAATGGTGGCTTCAAAATTTCCACCTGATCAAAGAAAAAAAGTTATTTTTTGGGGAATAGGTGGTGCCGTTATTTTAAGAATAATATTGACCCTACTCACAGCTTACTTATTACAAATTACAGGTTTAAGACTTATTGGAGGAATTTTATTATTATACATTGTCTATAAATTGTACGTTGATGTAATTAAAGGAGCATCAAAAGAGGAAGATATTAAAGTTGATAATTCAAGTTTTCTTAAAGCAATATGGACTGTTTTATTAGCAGACTTTACAATGAGTTTAGATAATGTTCTTGGTGTTGCTGGTGCTGCTGGTCATCATTATCATTTATTAATTTTTGGATTAGTTCTTTCAATAATATTAATGGCTGTTGCAGCAAATCTAATTTCAGGTTGGATTAAGAAATATAAGTGGATTGCTTGGGTGGGTTTACTGGCGATTTTAATTGTTGCTATTGAATTGATATATACAGATATTAAAACTTTAATACTTTAATGTTAAAAAAAATAAATCTTAAAAATAAAACAGCTCTGGTAACTGGGGCTGGTAAAGGTCTTGGAAAAGCTTGTGCAGTAGCTTTAGCTGAAGCAGGAGCTAAGGTGATTATATTGAGTAGAACAAAGTCTGACCTTACTAAAGTCAATAAAATTATAAAAAAAACTAAAGGTTCAAGCCAATCCTTTGTTTGTGATGTAACAAATTTAAATGATTTAAAAAAAGTTTTAAAAAAAATCAGTAGATTAGATATTTTGGTAAATAACGCTGGAAATAATAGACCTCAACATTTTACCAAGGTAAGTCAAGCAAATATGGAATACTTAACTAATTTAAATATGAAAGCTGCATTTAATGTTGCCCAATTATGTTCTCAAAAAATGGTAAAAGCGAAAAATAGAAAAAAAATTGGAGGGTCTATCATTCACATGTCGTCTCAATTAGGAAAAGTAGGTTGCGAGGGACGAAACGTTTATAATATGAATAAATTCGGAATTGAAGGTTTAGCTAGAGGGATGGCATGTGAGCTAGCACCCTATAATATTAGGGTAAATACAGTTTGTCCTACGTTTGTAGAAACACCAATGGTAAAAAAATTTTTTAAAAATAAAAAATTTAAAAATAAAATGCTAAAAAATATTCCATTAGGAAGAGTTGCAAAAGAAAGTGATGTTGCAACAGCTGTAGCTTTTCTAGCTGCGGACTCATCAGAAATGATTACAGGAACTTCTTTATTAGTAGACGGAGGTTGGACAGCAAAGTAATGGGAATTTTTTTAAAAGATATAAGTTTAAAAGGGAAAACAGCTTTAATTACAGGTGCTACAAAAGGTTTAGGTAGAGGAGCAGCCATAGCTATAGCCGAAGCAGGTGGAAATATTATTGCGATTGGTAGAAATCAATTGGAACTAAATTCTTTAAAAAAAGAAATTAAAAAATTAAGAGTAAAATACTTGTCATTCAATTGTGATGTAAATAATTATAATCGAATGAAATTGTTCATCTCTAGTTTAAAAAAGTTAGATATTTTGGTAAATAATGCTGGAACAAATATTCCCGAGTCTTTTCTTAATGTGAAAAAATCTTCGATGGAAACCTTATTAAATGTAAACACAAAAGCAGTTTTTAATGTTGCCCAACTTTGTGCTAATCAAATTATTAAATTAAGAAGAAAAAATGGGTCTATTATAAACATTTCATCCATTTTCGGTGTTGTTGCTGGGCAAAAAAGAACTGTTTATAGCATGACTAAATTTGGTGTTGAAGGTTTAACAAAAGGAATGGCTTTAGATTTAGCTAAATACAACATTAGAGTAAATAGCGTCTGTCCTAATATTGTTCTAACTCCAAGAACTAAAAAGTATTTTGCTGATAAAAAATATAATAAATATATTAAAGAAAACACTCCAATTAAAAAAGTTGTTTCAGTAAGTGACGTTGCCACTTCAATTACTTTTTTAGCGTCTGAAGCTTCATCAATGATAACAGGAAGCTCTATTATAATTGATGGGGGATGGACTGCAAAATAAGATTGAAATCATTCAAGTATTAAGATTTTTTGCTGCCTTTTCTGTCATGATGGTACATTTACCAATTATTGGATTTGGCATTTGGGGGGTAGATATTTTCTTTGTAATTAGTGGTTTCATAATGATGTACGTAACAGAGAATAATCAAAAAAACTTCCTTATTAAGAGAATAATTAGAATTGTACCTTTATACTGGATATTAACTTTAGGGGTATTTTCAATTGCAATATTTTATCCTGACTTATTAAATAACACTACTGCTAATTTTGAGCATTTAATAAAATCATTATTTTTTATTCCATTTGATAAAAATGGCAGTGGCCATTTTCCAATATTATTTTTGGGCTGGACTTTAAATTTTGAGATTATATTTTATATATTATTTTCAATTTCACTAATTTTCTCAAAAAAAAATAAATTGATTTTATCATCTGTATTTATTGTTTTATTTCTTTTGTTTAATTCTTTTTTATCAGATAAATATTTTATTTCTGCTTCTTATTTTGATTTCATATTTTTTGAATTTATTTTTGGAATGGCAGCTTTTGTTATTTGGAAGAAATTTAAAGATAAAATACCCTTAAATTTATTTAATCATTTAATTTTTTTATTATTTTTATTTTTAACTACATTTATTCTAAATTATTTTTATACTATCAGATCAATTTCTTACGGTGTTCCAGCTTTCATTCTATTAATTTATTTTTTATTTTTTTTAAATGATAAGAGATTTCCAAAAATATTTGTAACTTTAGGAGATGCTAGTTATTGTATATATTTATTACATCCTTATATTGTTCAATCTTTTTATAAAATTTTTGAAATAGGCAAGCATGGATTAATAATTGAAAGTTTTTTTACAATGATTATTGCGATATTAGTGTGCCTTATCTCAATATTAATATATAAATTAATTGAATTGCCAATTAATATAAGTTTGAGAAAGAAATTTGTAAAACAATGAAAATTATTAAATTCATATTAATCGTTCAATTTATCTCATATTTTTTTAGTTCTTTAAATGCAGTAGAATTTGAAGGAAATTTCAAGCAAGGTTCATTTATTCTGGGCAAAACTAAACCTAAGGCTAAAATTTTTATTGATAACAAAGAAGTAAAGGTTTCTAAAGATGGGTATTTCGCTTTTGGTTTGGACAGAGATAGAAAAAATAACGTTGTAATCAAATCAATTCTCAAAGGTAAAGAGGAAATATATCAAAAAAAAGTTTTTAAAAGGGAATACAAGATACAAAGAATTGATGGTTTACCTTCAAAACAAGTAACACCTCCCCCTGAAGTTTACGAGCAAATAAAAAAAGATAATAAATTAATTGGTGAAGCTAGGTCTATTAATTCTTCTTATGATTTTTTTAAGAATAAATTCATTTATCCAATTGATGAATATATAATTACAGGTGTCTATGGCAGTCAAAGAATTTTAAATGGAAAACCTCGAAGGCCTCATTATGGTATAGATTTTCATGCTGCTGAAGGAACACCAGTAAAAGCAATGATGGATGGTGAAGTTACTTTAGCTGAAAATAATATGTATTTTACTGGAGGAACAATTATTTTTGATCATGGTCACGGAATAAGTACTTTGTTTATGCACATGAAAGATATTCATGTAAAAGTTGGTCAAAAAATAAAGCGGGGTCAGATTGTCGGAACTTTAGGTCAAAGTGGAAGAGCGACAGGTCCACACCTTGATATTAGACTTAATTGGTTCGATGTTAAATTAGATCCCAAAACAATTTTAAAATAACAAATGCTAAACAAAGAAGATTTGGATTACTTTGAATATGGTAAAGTTGAAATCAACAAATTTTGGAAAAGATTAGGCGGCAAGCCTGAGTTAAAGGGTAAATCCATTCTTGATTTTGGATGTGGGCATGGCGCGCTTTGTATTGATTTAGCTCAAAGTGGAGCAAAATTAATTAATGGGATTGATCTAAATAATGAACTAATTGATTTTGCAAAAAAAAATTTAGATTTAAATTTCGAAAGTCAAAAGGGAAAAATTTTTTTTGAAAAGAAAGATTTGTTTGAAGGTAAATTTAATCAGAAATTTAATTTAATTGTTACCAAAGATACTTTTGAGCATACTGTAAATTTACCTGAAATTCTTGATAAATTTTATGAACTTTTAGAAAATGGAGGGAAAGTATACGCTGGGTTTGGACCGTTATATAATGCATATAATGGCGATCATGGAAGAACGCAATTAAACTTTCCATGGC
The DNA here is from genome assembly GCA_902594835.1 of uncultured Pelagibacteraceae bacterium. Classification (GTDB taxonomy): domain Bacteria; phylum Pseudomonadota; class Alphaproteobacteria; order Pelagibacterales; family Pelagibacteraceae; genus Pelagilacustribacter. The sequence continues at coordinate 18,298 of CACJNX010000003.1, forward strand.
TACATGCTATTTTGCCTGAATCTTTAATAATTAAAAGATATAACAAAAAAAATAAAGACCAAATTCAAAAAATTGAAGATTTAGGATTAAGTAAATATTCATTCAAAGAATATTTAAAAATATTTAAAAGTTCTAAATTTAAAATTGAATATTTTCAAACAAATCAATCAGATCACCCTGTTTCAAAGATTTTCAATTTATTAAGTAAATTTAAAATTTTAGAAGAGTATTTTACCTATAATATTTATTGTGTATTAACAAAATGAAAATATTTAAAATTTTATTTTATAATTTTATCATATTTTTTTTATTTTTTTTTCTTATTGAGCTTTTATTTGGTTACTGGATCGATAAAGATAGTTTAGGACCTTACATGAGAGAGCATAGGATGAAAAAGAACTTTTACTCTCTTAATTATAAAGACCAAACCTTAAACTATACCTATAAAAGAAATTATTTTGGATTTAGAGGAGAAGAAATAAAATTAGAGGATATTAAAGGTGTCATGATTGGCGGAAGCACTGCTGATGAAAGATATAAACCAGAAGAGTTAACTATTGTAGGTTTTTTAAATAGAAAAATTTTAAAAGAGGGAATTGAAACTAAAATTATAAATGCTGGTATTGAGGGTCAATCTACCATTGGTCATATCTATAATTTTGAGGTTTGGTTTCCAAAATTGAAAAAATTTAAACCAGATTTTTTTATTTTTTATGTTGGCATTAATGATCACTTGAGAAAAATCAATGAAAACAAATCAAGCAACGGACATGTTTTAAATCCGTCAAAAGCAGAACAATTTAAGGATAATATAAAATCAAGAAGTATCTTTTATGATCTTTTAAGAAAAATAAAACATAAATATTATAATAAAGGTGAGGTAGTGGTTTACGACTTTAATAAAGCTATCGAAAGAAATAATGAATTGAAAAAATTTCGATTTTTAAATTACGATGAAGCGATTAAAAAATATAATATTGAAAAATTAAAAAAAGAAAATGAATTACTTATAAAGGACTATCTTTCAAATATTGATAAGCTAGCTAATTATTCAAAATTGTTAAATTCAAGACCAATTTTTATTAATCAGCTTACAGATAATGGAAATTATAATAAAAAATTATTTATATTAAATTATTCTTTGATTAATCACTGTAAAAAAAGAAATTATGACTGCATTGATTTGGCAAGTCAACTAGTTGGTGAAGATGACTTTTGGTGGGATGGCATTCACACAACACCAAAGGGTTCACAAAAAATAGCTGATTTAATTTTTCCTGATTTAAAAAAAATCCTTAAAGAAAATTAATCTAATTCGAATTTATTTTTATAATCTTTCATTAATGACTTATCTTGATCTTCTTTAAATAAGATAAAGTCCTCCAAAACCAAAATATCCAAATTCGTACCCATAAAACAATTAAATGCATCTTCTATTGAGCAAACAATAGGTTCACCTCTTACATTAAAAGAAGTATTTACTAACACAGGACAATCAGTAATTTTTTTAAACTCATTAATTAAATTATAATATTTTGGATTAGTTTCTTTATGGACTGTTTGAATTCTCGCTGAATAATCAACATGTGTAATAGCTGGAATTTGAGATCTTTTAACATTCAATTTATCAATACCGAATAATTTTTCATCTTTTTCAGACATAGATATTTGTTTGTCTTTTTTTACTTCTGAGACCAAAAGCATATATGGACTATCACTATCTAATTCGAACCAGTTTTTTAAATCTTCTCTTAAAACAGAGGGAGCAAAAGGTCTGAAACTCTCTCTGAATTTTATCTTTAAATTAAGTTCTTTTTGCATTTTTGATGAACGAGGATCTGCAAGAATTGATCTACCTCCTAAAGCCCTTGGACCAAATTCCATTTTTCCCTGAAACCATCCTACCGTTTTACTGTTCGATAATTCTTTTGCTACATTTAAAGATATTTCCTCTGGTGTTTTTTTTACAAAGTTTGCCTTAAGATCTTTTAATTTTTGTTCAATAACATTGTTATCGAATTTAGGTCCTAAATAAGAACCTTTCATTTGATCTTCGAATTTTTTTCTAGGTTTTTTTAACTCACGGTACCAATATGCTAAAGCAGCTCCTAAAGATCCACCCGCATCTCCTGCAGCTGGTTGTATCCAAATGTCATTGAATATTTTTTCTTTGACAATTTTACCATTAGCAACACAATTTAAAGCAACACCGCCAGCTAAGCATAAATTTTTTATTTTATACTCATTTGCAATATTTTTTGTGAGCCTTAAAACCACTTCCTCTGTAACTGCTTGGATTGAAGCTGCAATATCCATATGAAAATCTGTTAAAGGATTTTTTTTTGGATTTCTAACAGGCTGTCCAAAAAGATTTGAAAATTTATTATTTGTCATTGTAAGACCTGTAGCATAATTAAAATATTTCATATCTAATTTGAAAGTTCCGTCTTCTTTTAGATCCATCAACTTTTCAATAATCAACTCTTTGTACTTTGGTTTACCGTATGGTGCTAAACCCATCACTTTATATTCACCACTGTTAACCTTAAATCCAGTATAATAAGTAAATGCAGAATAAAGCAATCCAAGGGAATGAGGGAAGTGAATTTCTTTTAAAATTTCAAGTTTATTCTCACTCCCGACTGCAACAGTTGTAGTTGCCCACTCTCCAACTCCATCTAATGTCAAAACTACTGCATCTTTGAATGGTGATGGAAAAAAAGCGCTAGCTGCGTGACTATAATGATGTTCTGAAAATTTAATTTTATTAATATCATTAAATTTCTCGTCATGTTGTTTTAGTTTGTCAAATAGAAATTTTTTTTGAAATAACTTTTCTCTTAACCAAATAGGCATAGACAAACTAAATGACTTGAAACCTTTAGGAGCAAATGCCATATAAGTTTCCAACAATCTCTCAAATTTTAAAAATGGTTTTTCAAAAAAAACTATATGATCAACATCTCCAAGTTTAATCTTAGCCTCTGACAAAACAAAATTTACAGCATTTGACGGATAACTCGGATCATGTTTTTTTCTCGAAAATCTCTCTTCTTGGGCAGCTGAAATAATTTCACCATCAACTATTAGTGCCGCTGCGCTGTCATGATAAAATGCTGATATACCTAAAATAGATGTCACTTAAAAAATAGTATAAATAAATGGAGCTACTGCTGATCCTTGGCTTAAAACTATTAATATACCAAACAATGCTAAAACAATAATTATAGGTAATAACCAATATTTTTTTCTTTCTCTTAAAAATTCCCAAAATTCTTTTAAAAATTCAATCATTAAAATTGCTTATCCATTGATCCTAATTTCTTTTTTCTTTCAATCCAATAAGAGTTAAAATTTTTTGTAAAATTAATACCAAGTAAGTCTTTACCAAATAGCCTTACAATTAAACTTATTGGTGTTAAAATTATGAAATAAACAATGGCCATTACAATAGGTGCTATAATTAAACCTAATATTTCACCAAATTTAACCCATAATCTATTTAATGGAGTTAACAATGAGGAGTTGATAATTCCAAGAATTAAAAAAATTAAAGAGATTAATATAAAATAGTAATTAAAACTTTCACCGTTTTTTAAAGGCCACAAACCTAAAATTAAAAAAACAATAAAAAAGAGTAAGCCAAAACTTTTGTTTGTGCTTTTAGTTTTCATTAAGTATTAATTCAAACCTTTTTGAGGTTTCATATCCTCTTTCTTTATACCTGCAACTCTTACAGGTTTTTTCATCGCGTCTCTTCTAAACGGCTCACCTAATTCTTGGTTAAGTATTACTTCAATAAATGTTGTTATACCTTTTTTTTGATCTTCACATGACTGTTTAATAGCCTTTGTGGTTTCTTCCATAGTTTTTACCGTAACTCCTTTAAGACCACATGCATTAGCAACTTTTGCGTAACTTAATTCTGGATCAAGTTCGGTTCCTATGAAATTATTATCAAACCACAATGTAGTATTTCTTTTTTCTGCACCCCATTGATAATTTCTAAATATAACCATTGAGATAGCTGGCCATTCTTCACGTGCGCATGAACTCATCTCGTTCATACTAATTCCAAATGCTCCATCACCTGCAAAACCAATTACAGGAGTGTCAGGGCAACCAATTTTAGCTCCTAAGATAGATGGAAAGCCGTAACCGCAAGGACCGAATAAGCCTGGTGCTAAATATTTTCTTCCTTTTTCAAAAGTTGGATAAGCATTTCCTATTGCACAATTGTTTCCTATATCACTTGAAATTATTACATCTTCTGGCATTCCAGCTTGAATAGCTCTCCAAGCTTGTCTAGGCGACATCCGATCTTTATCTCTATCTCTTGCCTCTTTGTTCCAAACTGTTCCTGGATCATCATCTTCATGATCTAAACTTGAAAGTTTTTGTAACCAAGCCGATTTTGTTTGATGAATTAAATCCTTCCTTTTCTGTCTGTCAGTATCCCCTGCTTTTGAAGATAATTTACTTAATAATTGTTGAGAAACTAATTTAGCGTCTCCGCAAATTCCAACTGTAACTTTTTTAGTTAGACCGATACGGTCTGAATTCATATCAACTTGAATAATTTTTGCATTCTTCGGCCAATAATCAATGCCATAACCAGGTAAAGTTGAGAAAGGATTTAGTCTTGTGCCTAAAGCTAATACTACATCTGCTTTAGCAATTAATTCCATTGCAGCTTTTGATCCGTTGTAGCCTAATGGGCCTACTGCTAAAGGGTGGCTTCCTGGAAAACTATCGTTATGTTGATAACCAGAACATACTGGTGAGTCTAATTTTTCAGCAAGCTTCACACAGTCTTTAATTGCCCCACCAATTACCACACCTGCGCCAGATAAAATCACAGGAAACTTTGCGTTAGAAAGTAATTTTGCTGCTTCTTCTATCGCCGCTGCACCGCCAGCTTGTCTTTCTAATCTAACGATTGGAGGTAACTCAATATCTATTACTTGTGTCCAATAATCTCTTGGTACATTAATTTGTGCTGGAGCTGAACCTCTTATGGCTTTTTCGATAACTCTGTTTAAAACTTCTGCGATTCTAGATGGGTCTCTAACTTCTTCTTGATAACAAACCATATCTTTAAACAAATTCATTTGTTCTACTTCTTGAAATCCTCCTTGACCCATTGTCTTGTTTGCGGCTTGAGGTGTTACTAAAAGAAGTGGAGTATGGTTCCAGTAAGCAGTTTTAATTGGAGTTACTAAACCTGTTATACCTGGTCCATTCTGAGCAACAACCATTGACATTTTTCCGGTTGCACGCGTATAACCATCAGCAATTAAACCGCCGTTAGTTTCATGGGCCACGTCCCAAAAAGTAATTCCTGCATCAGGAAAAATATCTGAGATAGGCATAAACGCAGAACCGATAATACCGAATGCATGTTCAATACCATGCATTTGTAAAACTTTTACAAAAGCTTCCTCAGTAGTCATTTTAGCCATAAATCTCCTAAAAGTAATTTGAAAATCTAGCTTTCATTATACTAAATTTTAGTCTATATCCATTAGATATTTTTATGTCACAGCCCGATCTCATCATACACGACGAAAAAGATAACGTGGGAGTTGTTGTAATAGAAACCACTAAAAAAGGCCAAGATTGTAGCGCCTGGATAATGGAAAATGATAAATCCGTTAAAGTTTTATCAACAAACAATGTTCCTTTAGGACACAAAATTGCACTTAAAGACCTTAAGGTTGGAGATACAATTTTCAAATATGGGCATGATATTGGGAAAGTAGTCAAAGAAATCAAAAAAGGTGAACACGTTCATGTTCACAACGTAAAAACAAAAAAATGGTAAAATAGAATGGAAATTCCAAAAAGTTTTTTAGGTTATAAAAGAGAAAATGGAAGAGCTGGAACAAGAAATCATGTAATTATTCTTCCGGTAGACGATATTTCAAATGCTTGTGCTGAAGCAGTAGCTAACAATATTAAAGGAACAATAGCTTTACCTCACTCTTATGGAAGATTGCAATTTGGTGCTGACTTAGAGCTTCACTTTAGAACAATGATTGGAACTGGTAAAAATCCAAATGTTGCGGCTGTAATTGTGATTGGGATAGAGCCTAAATGGACAAAGAAAATAGTAGATGCGATAGCTGAAACGGGTAAACCTGTTGAGGGTTTTCATATCGAAAGAAGTGGTGACATTGAAACAATTATGAAAGCTTCGAAGAAAGCTCAAGAGTTTTCAATGTGGGCATCAGAGAAACAAAGAGAGGAATGTCCTCTAAGTGATTTATGGATTTCGGTGAAATGTGGAGAATCAGATACAACATCAGGACTAGCTGCTAACCCAACTGTTGGAAATTTAATGGATAAACTTGAACCACTTGGTGTTCATTTATGTTTTGGGGAAACATCAGAATTGACAGGTGCTGAAAAAGTTTGTGCCACAAGAGGAGCAACAAAAGAAGCCTCAGATAAATTTATGAAAACTTGGAGTGCATACAATGATTTCATTTTAAAAGAGGCTACAGATGACTTATCTGAAAGCCAACCAACTGCTGGAAATATTGCTGGAGGTTTAACAACTATTGAAGAAAAAGCGTTTGGAAATTTTCAAAAGATAGGAACAAGAAAATTTGTTGATGTTTTAGAGCCTGCCGAAGAACCAAAAAAAGGAAAAGGTTTATATTTTATGGATACATCCTCTGCTGCAGCAGAATGTGTAACTCTTCAAGCAGCAGCTGGTTTTAATATTCATCTTTTTCCTACTGGACAAGGCAATATTATAGGTAATCCTATCGAACCAGTTATAAAACTTACAGCCAATCCTTTAACAGTTAAAACGATGAGAGAGCATATTGACTGCGATGTATCTAAACTTTTATCGAGACAAATGAATATGTCCCAAGCTGGTGATGAATTAATTAAATCAATGCTAAGAGTTGCTAACGGTAGATTAACTTGCGCTGAAGCTTTAGGTCATAGAGAGTTTGTAATGACTAAGCTTTATCGAAGTGCATAATGTCTTCAAGCTCAGAGGACTGTATATTCTGCAATAAAACAAATTGTAAAGTAATCTCATCGACAAAACATTTTTTCATTATTCGAGACACAGCCTACCCCGTTACAAAACACCATACTTTGATCATTACCAATAGACATATAGATGATTTTTTTGATTTAACTAAAGATGAAATGAGTGATTTAGATGAAGTTTTAAAAGAGCAAAAAAAAGAATTAAAAAAATTAGATAAAACAATAAGTGCATTTAATGTTGGTGTTAATATAGGTAAAGATGCTGGCCAATCAATAATGCATTGCCATATTCATTTAATTCCAAGAAGAAAAGGAGATGTAGAGGATCCTAGAGGTGGTGTAAGAGGCGTGATACCTGAAAAACAAAAATACAAAAGAAAATAATTATTTAACTGGAAATTTAACTTCTTCTTGTTTTGGTTTCTTATGTCTTAAATCATGAACAATTTTTCTAGTCCATGCCATTAATGCTCCAAGTACAACTGCAAGAATTATTGCAAAGGCACCATACAAGAATGGTACATCGTTAGACATTTTCACAATAAATTCTGCTAAACTGTTTAATTCTGGTGTTGTAACTTTGCTTCCATTAAATTCTGTTTTTTTTCTAAAGAAAGAGTCATAGGCGATTGCTATAGCAACAGTTATTAATAGCATTGCAAATAAAGATTTTAGCTCATTACTATCTAAAAATTGACCAATTTTTTGACCAACTTGAACTCCAACAATTGAGCCTAAGATCAAAGGAACTACAAGAAATAAGTCAATGGTTCCGTAATTAAATGAATGTAAAATTGTTACTACAGCACTTATGAATACAGTAACGAACAAAGAGGTCCCAGGAATTAACTTTACAGGCATTCCGATGATATAAATCATTGCAGGCACCATTAAGAACGCTCCTCCTATTCCCATCATTGATGCAACAAAACCAACAACAAATCCTAATAAAATAGGAGTGAACGCACTTTCATATAGTCTAGATTTATTAAACCTCATTCTAAGAGGAAGACCTTGTAACCAATTATGATCGTGTAATTTTTTTTTAGTATTTATTTTTGATTTTAAACGATTTCTTTCTCTTATAACTTCAATTAACATTAATGTACCAACTATGGCTAAAAGATACATATACAATAGAGAAATTATTAAACTTATTTTTCCTATTTCTGAAAAAAAAGTAAATGTCATAATTCCTATAATAGTTCCAACTACACCACCTGAAACAATCATCAAACCCATCTTGTAGTCTAAAGTTTTTTTATACCAGTGAGTAAGAGAACCAGATACTGAGGTAGCAAGAATGTTATTAACTTCATTTGGAACTGCATACACTGGAGGTATGCCCATAAAAATTAAAAATGGTGTCATCAAGAAACCTCCTCCAACACCAAAAAGTCCAGATAAAACTCCAACAGCCAAACTTAAAAATAATAAAAGAAAAATATCAATGTTTACTTGAGCTATTGGGAGATAAATTTCGAGCATTTATATTAGCAGTATGCCTGAAACATTAAGTTGTCAATCTTAATAAATTGTGGCCCCAAAAACTTTTACTAAACCGTCTTCTTCGCCTAGCACTAGCCTGCCAAGAAATTCTCCAGGCATTGTTTGGCTTGTCTGTTTATAAAGAACAGTAATAAATTGATTTCTTCTTATTGTACCCAAAAATTCCTGTTTTTCCGATAGACTAGTGAGCAGTTTATTGTTTGCCCACTGTTTTCCAAGCTCAACTTCATTTGCTCCGTAAAGCATTTGTGATGAGAAATCTTTAGTAAAACCGCCGTAATCTTTAATATTTGATGATTTAACTAAATTATCCCAGATTGGCTGAGCAATATCTTTGATCTCTTTGTCGGATTTTTCTAACAACTCCATTAAACTTTATGAAGCTTTCTTTTCCTTCTTTTCGTCTACAATATGATAAACAGGAACTTTTTCCATTGTGAACTTTTTAGTTTTAGGATCTCTTCTAGAAACAGTTAAGCAATGCCAGTTATCATCATCGAGTTTTAAATGATCGCCTCTGTAATAATAACCTGGCCATCTAGTTTCCTCTCTAAATTTAGTATGCTCAGTTACACATTGTGATGTAATAGTTCTGTGTTTTAATTCCCATGCTCGCATAAGTTGGTGGTAATCTTCAGCACCAACATTTTCTAAATCTTCTTCTAACCATTTTAGTAATTCTAAACCTCTGTTAAGCATGTTCTCATTGGTCATATAATTTGTGGCTATTCCCCCAACATACTCATCCATAATTCTTTGGAGTCTTTGAAGCCCTTGAATAGGAGAAATATAACTTGGCGATACAGTTCCGCCTGTTATTTCGTTTCTTCCAACTGTGTAATTTTCTAAGGGTTTATAAATTACTTCTTTTAAATCCTTGTATTGTTTGTCACTTACTTTAATTCCGTCAGCTTTTTTATCTTCAATATACTTTACAGCAGCTTTAGCAGCTAATCTTCCTTCTGTGAAAGATCCAGAAGAAAATTTATGTGCACTTCCACCCACAGTGTCGCCTGCACCAAATAATCCATCAACAGTTAACATTCTGTTATAACCCCAGAAATATTCTGGAGGAGATAAATCTTCTGGTCCACTTACCCAAGCTCCAGAACAAGTTGCATGTGAACCCATTACATAAGGCTCAGAAGTTGTAAGTTCTGGATTTGTATATTTTGGATCAATGTTTTGTGAGGCCCATACAACTGCTTGACCGACTGTCATTCCTAAAAAGTTTTCCCAGCCTACAGTTTCTAAATGAGGATCTTGGAACGCTTCTTTAGTCACCATGTGAATTGGTCCACCACCAGCTTGTACTTCTTGAATAAAAGCATGGTTTCTTAAACAAGTAGGTGTTGGATGATGATCGATATATTCTCCTACCAAAGATTTAGTTTGGTCGTACCATTTTTTTTCATAATTCTCACCATTAGCATTTTGTGTGTAAGTTTTTAAATGTAAGAAGTAAGCTCCAACCGGACCATAGCCATCTTTAAATCTGCATAATACTATTCTGTTTTCCATTTGAGTCATTTTAGCTCCCACAGCTATTGGAAGTGCATAAGCTGAACCGTTACTCCAAGGAGCGTACCAAGTTCTTCCCATTCCTTCACCAACTGCTCTAGGTTTAAAAATGTGTGAAGCTCCACCTGCTGCAACAATTACAGCTTTAGCTTTAAATACATGATAATCTCCAGTTCTCATATTAAAACCAACTGCTCCACCTATTCTATTTTCTTTTTCATCATCCATTAAAAGATGAGTAATCATTATTCTGTTATAAATTTTATTAGCAGATTTTTTTGCTGCCTCAGCAACGATAGGTTTATAGCTTTCACCGTGAATCATGATTTGCCATTTACCTTCTCTTAAATATCTTCCAGTTTTTTCATTTTTCATCATAGGTAAACCCCATTCATCAAACATATGAACTGTAGAATCTACATGACGAGCCATGTCATAACCTAAATCTTCTCTAACCATGCCCATTAAATCATTTCGTGCGTACCTGACGTGATCTTCAGGTTGGTTTTCATCCCACTGCATGCCCATATAACAATTAATTGCATAAAGACCTTGAGCTACAGCACCACTTCTGTCGATATTAGCTTTTTCAACACAAACTATTTTTAAATCTCTACCCCAATGTCGAGCTTCAAATGTTGCTCCTGTACCGGCCATACCACCACCAATAATAAGGATATCACTCTCTTCAACATGAGTTTTTACATTAGCCATTAGTAGTAAACACCTTTTTTAAATGAATCTTTACTTACAGTTGGAAGATCTCCGTCAATATTTAAACCCTTAGGTTCTGTATAAAGTCTTTGAGTGGTTATCTCTCCTTGATTTGGTTTGTCTTCTTCGGCTAGTTTAGGAATAAATTTACCCCAAGGTTTTGTTGTAATCGGTGAAACGAAATTTTTTTCCGTTCCATTTCTAAATTTTATTCTCCATGAAATAGTTCCTTTTTCCTCTTCTCGTCTTACTCTAACGCTATGTCCCATTGGTGCAAAGTCAGCATATCCTCTTACGTCGATTGCATGATTAGGACAAGCTTTTACACACGAATAACATTCCCAACAAAAGTTAGGCTCGATGTTTTTTGCTCGTCTGATTGTTTCATCGATATGCATTATATCTGATGGACAAATATCTACACAGTGTCCACAGCCATCACACCTTGTCATGTATACAAAAGTTGACATAAATTATTTTTTTTCCTTAAGGTTTAATAACATAAATTTCCTAATAATGCTTTGGTTGTTCTCTTTTAATTCCTAGACCAAATTGTTCTGGAGCATCGGCCGGTGGTGGCAAATTGTCTCTAGAACCATCAGCTTCTGCTAAATTTTTTTGAATCGCTGCACCAGGTTTATAAAACATGTGTGCAAATTTCGACCAATATACGCCTCCAAATAAAACTAAATTTGAAACAATAAATAAAACTAAAAATAAATAACTAAGACCAACCATGCCTGAATGTTGTGCATATGACCATGCCAAACCAAATGTTGCACAGGCTAATAATGCCAAAACAAATAAATCTGCTTTAATAATTCTGTACCAAGGATGTGCCTCTGCAGAAACATCAACCCTTAAAAAAAACCAAAACCAATATCCACCTAAACAAGTTAAAATTGCTCCTATATGCCATAATGCTGTTAAAGCTGGTGGAGTTTCAATACCAACAGATGAATAAGAAAAAATTAAAATAGCTGAACAAATCCAAAAAATGATTGTCCCATACATACCTAAAACGTGAGCCAACCTTCTTTTGCCCCAGCCAAGTTCTGAGGTTGTTGCAATATCATGAGCCACAGTTTTTAAAATGACCGCAGTTCTTTTTCCAGTTGTTAATTCAACTTGAGCATTTTTTTTTGCTTTTTTTGCATTTTCAAAAAAGTATTTAACGTTTTTCTTATGAAGAATATCAACTAATACACCAATTAATGTGAGAGCTGCCATAGCTACGACAAATCCTTGCATTGCAATTGCTGGAACTATTTCTGCTAGAGTTGAAAATGGATTGTTTGTTATCATTGAGCTTTTATATAGAGGCGTATTTTAGAGGTCAAGTGAGAATGGTTATCAATTATTTAAGTTTACCCTCTTTTCTCATCTGTTCTCTGATTTTTGTTGCTGAAATCTGTTGCGTTTTTTCATCTAAAACAATCTCTTCTATTTTATAGCCTACTCCTCTTCCGTAACAAATATTGGTTATGTTTGGAACTAAAGTTACCTGAATTCTATTTTTATAATCTTTTAGAGCTTCAAAAATATTTTTTTTAACAGTTTCAAAATCAAACGGATTATCATCAACGCCTTTAACATCCCTTACCATTATGTTTACTTGTCCTGTTTTTTTAAGAGTCTCTTCAAAAAGTTTTTGATGTCCTGCATGCCAAGGCTGCCAACGTCCAAGCATTTGCGCAGTGGGATGTTTATTATCCCACTTGTGATTATCATTTTTCATTAGAAAAACTTAAGCTGCTGCTTGAAGATTATGTTTCGCAGACATACCACTTAGAAAGTTCCAAAGATATTTTGCAGTCGATAACGCAGCTTTTTCTGCTTTAATTTGCTCTTCTTTAGATAAACCGTCTAATAATTTTTCACATTCTGCTCTATGGTGAACATCAGCTGATTTATGAGCTTCAAAAAATTCTAGACCTTTTTTTGAGCTGCAACCATAATGATTTTTGAGACCTTGTATTTTTGTTTCTGCAATTTCAGGAATTTGTCTTTCATAAGTATATAAGGACGCCAATCCTTCAGCATATGATGCTCTTCCTTGTTTGAAAAAATTGTCAATTAAATCTCTTGTAAAAGTTTCTTGCTTTACATTTTCAATTTTCTCAGAGTCTGCTCCCATTTCTGTTGCAAAGTTTTTCCATAGTTTTGGATGATCTGCATCCTTATTTTCTTCATCTTGCAGATTTTCTAAAAGAATTTTTCTTTTTTCAATATCTTCACATAATGAGTGAGTTGCACTTATATATCTAGGGAAGGCCTTCACGTGTTGGTAATATTGCTCAGCATAATCTTTGATAATTTCTCTAGTAAGTTTCCCATCATTCCACGATTTATAAAAAGGGTGGTTTAATAAATGGTATTGATCTAACTTTTCGTTTAATTTTTTTGAAAACATTGTGACTCCTTTGTTATCTAAAGCGTATTAAAAAAAACCATTGGATTAAACAAAAAAATTATCCACACTTTATGGTTGAGCTATTAGAATGTTCACCTTTTGATTCACTTTTGATTCACTTTGAGACTCAAAATACAACCTTAGATAGACTTATCAACACGAACCAGTCTTCTCTCGTCAATTGGAAAATGTACAGCTGTAGCAAAGATGGAAAGTGCAATAGCCATATACCAGGCATAATCATATGAGCCATAAACATCGTAGAAATATCCTCCAAGAAAAGCACCAGCGAAAGCCCCAAACTGATGGCATAAGAAAACTATTCCAAACAAAGTACTTAAATATTTTGTTCCAAAAATTTGAGCAACAATTCCATTAGTAGGAGGGACAGTCGAAAGCCATAAAAGTCCAAATGTAACTCCAAAAATAATTGAGTTGAGTAGAGAAGGTGGAGAAAAAATAAATATACAAATACTTAAAGCTCTTAATGCATAGAGAATACATAATAGATTTTTCTTTTTATATTTTGTTCCCAAGTAGCCCATACCTAAAGTTCCAAAAATATTGAAAAAACCAATTAACGCTAAAATTATTGTAGCGGACCATCCAGCCATTCCTCTATCTTGCATATAACCAGGTATATGAGTACCTACTAACGTAATTTGAAAACCGCATACAAAAAAACCTAAAACTAATAAAACATAACCTTTATGAGTGAAAGCCTCTTTTATTGCTGACATAAAAGTTTGATCTCTATCGACTTCAGAAGAATTTAAAATAGATTTTGATGGAAATAAAAAAAGAGAGGCCAAAAGTCCAAGGGCTATAAAGTACATAAAATATTTCAATGTTTGCTCCCAGCCCACTAAGCCAAGACTATATTTTGTAAATAACGGAGATAAAAAATAACCAACTGAAGCAGCAGCAGTTACAATACCAGTTGCGATTGTTCTTGTTTCATTAGGGAAATGTTTTCCAACTTCAGAAACAGGAACACCTATTGCTGTTGCACCAAGAGCAATACCTACTAGAACACCTAAACTAATTTGGAAATAGATACCTGTGTTAGGCCCTGCATAAAGCATATAGATACCAAGACCAAAAATTATAAATCCGATAAAGACAGCTTTGTTTCCTCCAAGTTTGTCTGCTAACAAACCAAATAATGGCGCAAACATACCCCAAAAAAGCATTTGAATTCCGATTGCTAAACCAAATTCTGTTCTGGTGCATCCAAGACCCTCTTCAAATGCAGAAAAAAACAAACCAAATGTTTGTCTTAAACCCATTGAAATTAAAATGATACTACAAGCTGAAATAAGAACTATAAGAGCAAGCCTGTTAGGAATAAAATTAAACATTACTTTATGTACCTTAAAGAATTTTTTAAATCATTAATTAAATCTTTAGGATCTTCAAGACCAATATGTAATCTAACTATATGTTCATCTTTGTTAAATCTGAAATAATTTCTTCCTTGGATATATTCACCTTTTTTATTTGATCTAAGTTCTTGAAGTATTGCAAGGCTCTCAAACCCTCCCCAGCTATAGCCTATTCCAAACAATTCTAGTGAATTAACAAATTTAATTACAGAAGATTTTTTTTTACTTTTAATAACTATTGATAGCAATCCGGTTGCACCAGAGTAATATTTTTTCCAAAGTTTATAATTTTTGTTTGAGGGATTATAAGGATATAAAATTTCTTTTATTTTTTTTTGTTTTTTTAAAAAATTAATTACTTGTTTAGTGTTTTCATAATGCTGATTTAATCTCGTATCTAGTGTTCTAAGACCTCTAATTATTAAATAAGCCTCATCAGCTGACATTCTGTATCCTGAAAGTTTGTAAAAAAACATTATTTGTTTAAAAACTTTTTTATTAACTGCTAATGATCCACCCATAGCATCTGAATGGCCAGAAAAATATTTTGTTGCAGATGAAAAGGACATATCAAATCCAAGTTTTAATGGTTTGAGATATAATGGGGTGCCCCATGTATTATCTAGAAAAGTAAATATCTTTTTTTTTTTTGCTAAACTTATAATTTTTGATAAATCTTGAAATTCAAAAGTATTACTTCCAGGATTTTCTACTAGTATCATTTTGGTTTTTGCTGAAACTTTATTTTTCAAATCATCAAAAGAATCTGGATTATAAAACTTTGCTAAAACATTAAATTCTTTAAGCAGTTTTTCAGAAATTTCTTTAGTTGGTCCATAAACATTATCTGATACTAAAATTTCATCTCCCGGTCTGCATAAACTCATTATAGCTAAAGCAACACCACCAAAACCAGTTCCTGTCAAAAACACGTGGAATGCCTGCTCTAACTCTTTTAACATGCTTTCCAATTCTATAGTTGTGGAGCTCCCATACCGACCATAACTATAATGACTAATTTTTTGATGTTTCTTAATTTTTTTCTCATGCTGATATAATTCCTGCATAGTGTTAAAGAGAATAGTTGAGGCTCTAATTACAGCAGGGTTCGCAGTTCTATTTGAGCTATCTTTTGTAGGATGTTTTAGAAATGTCCTTATAGACTTTTTCATAATATAATTATAATTGATATTTATATATTAATTGTCTAATTAAGATACTAAAAGGAGGCAAAAATATGGGTTATCCAAAAAAGCACCGTGGAAGAAGAAAAATAGGGTCAAAAAAAAGAAGAGCAAGAAAAAGAAACAAGAAAAAATAATCTAAAGAATTATTATGAATGAAATAACTCAAATAAGAAAATTGAGTTTATGGATATTTTTTATTCCTCTTGTAGCAATAAATTTTTGTTTATTCATATCCCAAAATCCTCATTTGCTAGAAAATACTTTTTTTACCGTCGATCATATTGGAAGATCAGGCTTTTCAATTCCTTACCTTGATGGAAGTCTGTCAATAAGTAGAGCTTCTAGAACTTTTCCTCAATATTTAATATTCAAACCTGCAATGATAATCACTGCGATAATGCTTTATTATTATTGGGCTAATAATTGTAATTTAGTAAATAAACTTAATCAAACTAATATAAATCACAAATTTAAAACTTTTGGAGTGTTGTCTGCAGTATTATTAGCTGTCCATTCTGTTTTTCTTGGAATTAAATTTGATATACAAATTTACAAATTATTTAGAAGAGTGGTTTTATTATTATTCATTGTCTTTGAAATAATCGCGCAAGGGATTTTAGTTTATCATTTTTTTAAAATAAAAAAAAAGCTCGAAGATTTGATAAATAAAAAGGTTTTAATTTTTAAAGCTATTTTAGTTTCCGTTTTAGCTGCTGTAGCTATCCTAAGCGTTCCCATACTTGTTAATAAGGGTAATACTCATTTTAAGCATGCTTTAGAATGGAATTATTTTGTTGGTGTAATACTATTTTATCTTTTCACGAGGTTTTTATGGAAGAGAACCACATAAATTTCTAGGCTTTCGCCCAGAAATTTAGTAGTTTTGGCTCGTCGTTGTAGGCGCTACCGCCAAGCCATCCCGGTGAACTATTCTAGCGCTACTAGGTTCACCTTTCTGCCCTTTAAGCTTGAACCTCTCGGTTTTTCCTCAAATGGCCAGTTAAGAGTTGCCTCTTAATTAATTCCATTAAATCATAATAAAAAAATAAAGGTATCACTTTTAACGAGCAGTGAATTAAGGTGTTAACTTAGTGGATAAATTATTATTGAAAGCCTTATGAATCCATCCGCCACCTAATACTTTATCCCCAAGTTCATCTTTAGAATAAAAAACACAGGCTTGGCCTGGTGAAATTCCTGTTTCTTTATCTAAGATTTCTACGTTTGCAACTGTTTCTAGAATATTTATTTTAGCTTTTAAAAGTCTACCAGTAGATCTTACTTTAATATTAATGATTTCATCAAATTCTTTTTTGGATCCAAGAATATTTAAATCTCTTAACTTGATCTCCTTAACTTCAAGCAATTCTTTATTCCCAACAATTATAGTGTTGTTATCAGCATCAATATTTACAACATACAAAGGGTTGCTACTTGCAATCTTAATACCTTTTCTTTGACCTATTGTGTAATTTATAATTCCATTATGTTCACCTATTTGCTTACCTTCAATATCTAAAATTTTCCCGGGCTTAAAAGACTCTGGTCTAAATTTTTTTATTACAGAAGCATAATCCCCGTTAGGAACAAAACAAATATCTTGGCTATCAGGTTTTGTAGCTACATTTAGTTTTAATTTTTCTGCTATTGCCCTTGTTTCTGATTTGTCAATTTCACCTAAGGGAAATCTAAGGTAATCTAACTGCTCTTGTGTAGTGCTAAATAAGAAATAACTTTGATCTCTGTTTTGATCTTTTGCTCTATACATGTTTGCATGACCATTCACTTGAATTCTAGAAACATAGTGACCAGTTATAAGTGCATCTGCTTTTAACTCTTTAGCGTATTTAAATAAATCTCTAAATTTTACTGTCTGATTACATTGAACACAGGGTATGGGTGTTTCGCCAGCAGTGTAACTGTCTATAAAGGAGTCTATAACTTCAGATTTAAATTTCTTTTGATAAAATAAAATTTTATGATCTATGTTTATATTTTCTGAAACCCTTTTAGCATCCAAAATATCTTGACCAGCACAACATTGCCTGCCTTCTTTTGATTGTTTAGTATCATCGTATAGCTTCAATGTAATGCCAGTTACATCATATCCCTCCTGCTTCATTAGTGCGGCTACAACTGAAGAGTCTACCCCTCCAGACATCGCGACAACTACCTTGGTCTCTTTTTTAGGTTTATTAATTCCTAGTGAATTCATCATTTAAGTGTATAATCGAAAAAATAGTAATTTTCCATGATGCTTATTGATTTTGAACCAGGAGATTATGTAATAAATCCTGCAAACAAAGATTGGGGCAAAGGACAGGTTCAATCGATTATAGGTAATAAAATTACAGTTAATTTTGAAAATTATGGCAAAAGAGTAATTAACATTGAACATGTTAAACTTGAAAAAATAGATAATGAAAACAAGTGAGCTAAAAACTATAAGTGAAAATTTAATAGGTACTTTTAAAAGTGCCGGGAAAGTTTCTATTGATCTTTATAAAAAAGGTTTAAAAATAGAGATGAAAGAAGACAAATCTCCAGTTAGTAATGGAGATCTAAAAGTTAATGAATTAATTACTAATAAAATTAAGGAACTTACACCTAACCTCCCAATTGTTTCTGAGGAAACTGTTAATTTAAATATAAAAAATAAAGCAAAAACATTCTGGTTAATAGATCCTATTGATGGAACAAAAGAATATATTGCTGGCAAAGATGAATATACCTTGAATGCTGCTTTAGTAATCAATACTGTTCCAGTCCTTGGTTTGGTAGGTGTCCCAAGAAAAAAAAGACTTTTTTATACTTATGGACCCGGAGAAAGTTATTTAATCGAAGATGAAATCACTAGAAAAATTGATTGTAAAAAAAAACAACCAAAAGGCAAAGTTGTAGCTTTATCAAGTGTATTTAAGCCCTCAGATATTATTTTAAATAAACTAAAAGAATTTAATGTTACCTCTATAGTCAAGATGGCAAGTTCTTATAAATTTTGTGTAATAGCAACTGGTGAATACGACATTTATGCAGCTAGAGAAAGAGCTAATGAATGGGATTACGCTGCTGGCCACGCAGTTGCTCAAAATGCTGGAGCCATTATTAAAACTCTTGATGAAAAACCATTTTTATATGGAAAAGAGGACTATAGAAACCCTAGTCTATTAATTAAAAGGGCAGAAAATTTAGATGTTTAAAACTATCTCAATCATTATTTTATCGGTAACCTTTTTTGGTGTTTTATTTTTTATTTTAGTTAGAAACGCTCTAAAAAGAAAACTTGATCTTTTGGTTGAAGAAGAAAAAAAAAGAAAGTCAGATAATTTTGATTAACTTATTAAATTCTGTTTTTTCTAATTCTAAAACCCTTTTTGATAAGTCAAAACTAAACCCTCCTCTAGCTAAAATGCCCATATCCTTTTTATAAAATAACTCCCTATTGTCCTCTGGTCTTAATGGACCAATTCTTCTTCTTTTACACAATTTCAAAGCAGATACAAAATCTGGCTCTATTTCATTATCTTTAATTTTATCGATACTTTGCTTGATAAATTTACTATCTATACCTTTGGTTCTTAAAGATTGATTAATTTTATTTAACGAATACCCCCTTCGCAAAAACATTCGCGCTTTTGAGTCTGAATACATTTCGTCATTTAAGATTTTATTTTTTTCTAGGTTAAGAATAATTTTATCTATAATTGAGGTTACTTCTTTTTTTGATTTTGTTCCTTTAATCTTAGTTAAATATTTTTTAAGTAAATAGACTTTTAGTTGTTGTTTCGAAGGGTTATATTTTTCTAAATACGAATACGCGAGATCTTTAAGATTTGTAGTTAAATCTTCAAAATCACTTTTATTAGATGTGGGATTCATTTGGTTAATATACTATATTATTTTTAATGATAAATAATTTATTATCCTTTCTTACTTACGAGAACATTTATTTATTTGCTAATTGGGGTGTTATCCCCTTTTGGCTTTTATTAATATTTATTCCTCAACATCAGTTAACAAACTTTTTTGCGCAGTCAGTAATTGCTCCATTGCTTCTAGGATTTAGTTATGCCTATTTATCTTACTTAATTTATTTAGATGGAGATATATTCGCCGGTTTTGAGCTCTATAATGGTTTGGACGGATTATATTCAATGTTCGCAAACGAAGCTTTATTGTTAATTTTTTGGTTACATTTTTTGGCAATAAGTTTATTTACAGGATCTTGGATTGTAAGAGATAGTAAAAAATACCTCATTCCTAAAATTGTTACTATTCCATCATTAATCCTTACTTATTTTACTGGCCCAATTGGACTAGTTGTTTATTGGTTTATTAGAATTTTTTTCGCTAAAAAAATAAGCTTTAATGATTAAACCTTTTGATTTTTATTTTGATTTCGTAAGTCCATATTCGTTTCTTGCCCATAGAGAAATAAGAAAAATTGAGAACAAGGAAAGGATTAAAGTGAGATACAATCCAGTGCTTCTTGGAGGACTACATAATTTACATGGGATAAAAGCCCCGGCTTTCATACCTGCAAAAGCGAAACATATGATCAGAGATTGTAAATTAATTGCTGAAAAAAATAATATAAAATTTAAGTTCAATTCTTATTTTCCAATTCGTAGTTTAAATTTAATGCGTGGTGTCTTAGTAGCAGAAGAAGATAATATTAAAAATTATTACATTGACAGTATATTTAATACGATTTGGCAAGATGGTCTAAATATGAACGATGAAATTATTATCCAAAAAGTATTAAAAAATTTAAGTGTAAATCCAAAAACATTTACATTACGGGCAACTTCTTCTCTTATCAAAGACTCGCTTAGAAAAAAAACCAATGATGCTTATTTAAAAGGTATTTTTGGAGCACCAACATTTGTTGCAAATAATAAAATCTTTTGGGGGCAAGATAGAATTGAATTTGCTTTAAAAGAGGCAAGCAAGTAACTTATTTTTTTTCCTTCTCTACGACTTTAAAACCATTTTTTTTAAGAGCGTCAAAACCACCTTCTACATGAGCAACATTCTCAAATCCCATTTCAACAAGAGATTTGGTAGCAAGAGCCGATCGCAAACCTAGAGCACAAAATAAAACCATTTTTTTTATGTCTTTGATCTGATTAGATTTGTAATATGAACTTTCAGGATCTAACCAGAATTCTAGCATTCCTCTTGGTATATGCTTAGAATTTTCAATAGTTCCTTCTTTCCATAACTCCCTAATATCTCTCACATCAATTAAGGTAATTTCTTTTTTATTAATTAAACTTTTTACTTCTAAAGGGCTTAAAGTTTGAATTTTTTTTTGTGCTTCTTCAACTAACGTTTGAGATGATTTAATACTCATAGATGAAAGTAATAAACTAATATATATACTTTACTATAATGAAAAATATCAAGAATTCAAATAAACCAAGTTTTTTTAAAAAATTATTTATAAAAATATCAAGAAAATTAGGTTATGAAATTATTGATCAAAATAACTTTGAAATCGTAACCTCTAATAAAAAAATAGACGAACATTTGAGTTCGCTTGGGCATAAGTCAATTAACCTTCCTTTGGGAGAGATAAAAATAACAAGAAAAGTTAAAGCTTTAGATATAGTTATAAGAACATGTGCAAGCGTCAATATGTTAACGCAAAATAAGTCACGTTTATTCGAGAAGGAAAAAATTGAATACACTATCAGGACGATAAGATCATTAATAAAATCATCTAAAGATCATGATTTAGAACAATTAAAAATAAATTTTAAAATAATCGATCATAACTCTACTAGTAAGAATTTAGAAGCAATCGATAACATATTTAAAGAATTCAGTATAAAATATTCATTAATAAATTTAGATGTAAAAAAATTCATCAATAAAATAGAAAAAACAAATCAAAGAGGTGAAAAAATTACCGATAATCAAAAATCGAACATGGCAAATATACATCAATCACTTTTAGAAGCCAAAAAGTGTGAAGATTTAATTTATTTTGTTGAAGACGATTATTTGCACAAAAAAGAGTCGCTGAAAGAAATGATCTTTACTTATGAAAGATTAGCTTCACAAATTAATAATGAAATTATCATATGTCCAACTGATTATCCTTATTTATACGCAAAATCTGAAATAACACAAAACTTTTTAGGTCAAAATTATCATTGGAGAAAAGTAAACGAAACTCTTTGTACTTTTTTAACAAGCAAAAAAATGATTGAAAAATACTGGGATAAATATGTAAGTATGTGTGAGAAAGAACATGCACCTTTCGAAAAACCTCTGCATGATATTTACGAAAAAGAATTGTGTATGTCGCCTATTCCATCTTTGGCCTTACATTTTACAAATGTTAATTCAATTTTTGGATTATCACCGAATGTAAATTGGAAAAAAATTTGGGATGAAAATGAAGGTTAAAGAAAATAAAAAAGCACCTGTGTTCAAGCTAACTGGAACAAAAAATACAAAATTTGATTTAAAAAATTTTAAAGGAAAATTAGTTATATATTTTTATCCCAAAGATGATACTCCGGGCTGCACAATAGAAACTAAAGATTTTTCTAAATTATATAAAAAGTTTAAAAAAGCTAAATGCGAGGTAGTTGGAATTTCAAAAGACTCTATTGAAAGTCATGAAAAATTTAAAAAAAAATACAGAGTTCCTTTTGAACTTCTCTCGGATCCTGAAGTAAAATCACAAAAAAAATACGGTGTTTGGGGAATAAAGTCTTTTATGGGAAAAAAATTTCTTGGGACAATCAGATCAACTGTATTTATTGATAAAGGAAAAATTAAAAAAATTTGGTCAAATGTAAGAGTGAAAAACCACGCTAAAGAAGTATTTAATTTTGTTAATTCTTACAAATAAAAAAGGCCCGAATGCTCGGGCCTTTTATATAAATCATTTTTAGTATTAATTAGTCTCTGATTGAGTAAGCTGAAACACCTACTTCGGCTTTATCTGTTCCTAGTTTTTCAGCTGCTTTACTAATTCTTAATCCAATCGTTGATTTAAGAGCGGTAAATGTAGCCCAAGATAAAACAAAGCTAAATATACATACTGAGGCAGTTCCAATAAATTGAGTGCCAAAAGATGTTTCTGGATTAGTTAATGGAACAACCAATGTTCCAAAAATTCCAGCAAACATATGTACTGGAATTGCTCCAACCACATCATCTAAGCCATAACTTTCTAACATTTTTGTTCCAAAATACATTATTATTGCTCCAACAGATCCAATGATCATTGCAGTAATTGGTCCAGGCGTTAAAGGTTCTGCGGTAATAGCTACAAGACCTGCTAACGCACCGTTTAACATCATAACAATATCAGTTTTTCCACCAATTAATCTTGTCAATACTGCGCCTGTGAACGTTCCTGCCGCGCCAGCTAAATGAGTATTAACTGCAATTTTAGAAATTGCGTTAACATCATCAAAAGTTCCCATTGCTAATTGGCTGAATCCATT
>CACJNX010000004.1 GCA_902594835.1 uncultured Pelagibacteraceae bacterium
CTCTGTGCACTTTAGAAACCAAAGGACAAGTCGCATCTACATAAGATAAATTTTTTAACCTTGCTTCGTCAGGAACTGATTTGGGAACTCCATGAGCAGAAAAAATCACGGGTCTGCTACTATCTTTTATGTCAGAGAGTTCGTCTACAAATATTGCACCTTTTTCTCTTAATTCATCAACAACCTGTTTATTATGAACAATTTCATGTCTAACATATACAGGAGCTCCATATTTATTAATTGCCTTTTCAACAATTTCAATAGCTCTTTTAACACCAGCACAAAATCCTCTGGGAGAGGCTAAATAGATTTTAAGTTCTTTTTTCATTCTTTTCTAATAAGTATTCGAGCAATATATGCGGAAAAGTAAGAGACGCCAAACCAATAAATATTACTTTATAAATAGCCTCGTCGAGCTTATAGGAGCTATTAAGAAAATATACTGCTATTAAAAACATCACACCAGTTACAAAAGTTAATGGAATAGCTTTGTTAATAAATTTCTTTAGTCCTGATCTAAAAGACTTATCTAGTTCGAAGATTAATGTAATTGAATGCCTTATAGAATGAAGAAAGCAAAAATAAATTGTGAAAGCCAAAACAGGAGTTAAAAAGAGATGTAGAAAATCTTAAAGCAGATAATTATAAAAAACCTTTAGCATATATAACTCAAACCACTTTATCAGTCGATGACACAGCAGAAATAATAAATGCTCTTAAAAACAAATTCCCTGAAATTAAGGGTCCAATAAAAGAAGATATTTGTTACGCTACGACTAATCGTCAATCTGCTGTAAAAGAAATTGCATCTAAGTGTGATTTGTTTTTTGTAGTCGGAAGTCGAAATTCATCTAATTCGGTGAGACTGGTGGAGGTAGCAAAAAAAGCGGGGTGTAAAAACTCTCAATTAATGCATTCAGAAAAGGAGATACCTTTTCACGAAATAGAGAGTTCTGATACTATTGGCATTTCCTCCGGAGCGTCGGCACCTGAAAAATTAGTACAAGCGTTGTTAAGCAATATAAAGAAAGATCGAAAAGTATCTATAGAAGAGGTGATAGTTGCTGAAGAAAAAGTCGTATTCAAATTACCTAAAGAACTAAACTAATGGCCGTTTATACACAGCTAAATAAAAGTAAAATTGAAGAAATTTTATCTAATTATAATTTAGGTAAGTTGGATTCATTTAAAGGAATTGAAGAAGGTATAGAAAATACAAACTATTTCTTATCGGTAAATAAAAAAAAGTTAATACTTACTGTCTATGAAAAAAGAGTTAAATCTGAAGATCTTCCTTTTTTTTCTAATTTGATGTCATCTTTAAATAAGGCAAATTTTAAATGCCCTGCTCCTATTATAAATAATAGTAATTCTACAATTACAAATTTTGATGGCAAAAAATTAATGATAGTTTCTTTTCTTGATGGCAAAGCTAAATCCAATTTATCTCCTAACAATTGTAAGGATATAGGGATTGAAACAGCTAAAATGCACCAATTAACAAAAAATATAAAAATTAAAAGGCAAAATGATTTATCTGTTAATTCATGGAGAAATTTGTTCGAAAATGTAAAAGATCAATGCTCTAAGTTACATAAAGATCTACCAAAACTGATAGAAGAGAGTCTTAATAGTGTCGAAAAGAAATGGCCTAAAGATTTGCCAAAAGGAATTATTCACGCAGATTTATTTCATGATAATATTTTTTTTAACAAAGATAAGCTTAGTGGAATTATAGATTTTTATTTTTCATGTGAAGATTTTTTTGCTTTTGAAATAGCTATATGTTTCAATGCATTATGTTTTGATGGAGCTAAGGAAAATTTGAGTTTTAATGTAACAAAAGCCAAAAACTTTATTGATGGCTATTCCTCAGTAAGAAAATTATCAGAGCTAGAAAAGCAAAATATTAAAGTACTTTCTCAAGGAGCTGCTTTAAGGTTTTTACTTACTCGAGTTTTTGATGCTTTAAATACTGTTGAAGGAGCAATGGTAAAAGTTAAAGATCCCATAGAATACTTAAAAAGACTGGAATTTCATAAAAATGCAAAAAATCATGAGGATTATTTTTTTTAATGAAATTTAAAATTTACACTGATGGGGCTTGTTCTGGAAACCCAGGTCCGGGCGGTTGGGGTGCAGTAATTTTTGACAAAGATAACACTCAAAAAAATATTTCTGGGAATGAGAAAAATACTACAAACAATAGAATGGAACTTCTTGCTGCAATTATGGCTTTAAAAAAAATAAAAAGTGGATCAGATGTAGTGATTTATACTGACTCGACTTACGTAAAAAACGGCATTACAGATTGGGTTATTAAGTGGAAGAAAAATGGGTGGAAAAATTCAAATAAAAAACCAGTAAAAAATAAAGATCTTTGGATAAAATTAGATGGATTGTGTGAAAAAAATAATGTGTCATGGAAGTGGGTTAAAGGTCACTCGACAAACAAATATAATAATTTAGCAGATGAACTTGCAACTCAAGCAATAAAAAATTAAATTTCTTTTAAAAAATTTTCTGCTGCAGAAATTTCACAGTTAGCAGTATCTTCCTCTGCTTTTATTGACTTAATTACGTTATCTTCAACTAACATGGTGTATCTTGCCGATCTTATTCCCAGCCCACGCTCGGTTCTATCTATCTCTGCTCCGATGGCTTTTGTAAATTCACAATAAGGGTCTGCTGCCATAAAGATCTTATCTCCAACGTTTTGATTTTCTCCCCAAGCTTTCATTACATTGGGATCATTTACAGAAATACACAAAATTTTAGTTATTCCTTTCTTTTTAGCTTCTTCAAAATTATTTACATATCCCGGCAAATGTTTTGCGGAGCAAACTTTAGTAAATGCTCCCGGAACCCCTATCAGAATAGCTTTTTGCTTAGCTAGTAACTCAGTGCTTTTTACTTTTTTTACTACTCCACTATTGTCAATATGAAAGAAATATATTGCTGGTATTTTTTCGCCTACTTTAATTTTCATTGTATTTTATTAAGGATGTATTTTTTGATTTTTTCGTTGTTATTTTCAACTATATCAAATTTTTCATCTTTTTCCATAAACTTTTCTAACTGATGTGGTGCCTCAACTTTTTTGCCAGTAGCTTTTTTTACAGTCTCTAAAAATTTATATGGATGAGCTGTTCCTAGCGCAACTGTATCTTTTAAATCTTCAATCTTATTGATGGCTCCAAAGGCAGTGGCAGTATGCGGATCAATAATAAATTTTTCTTTATCATAAACCTCTTTTATTATTGATAGAGTTTCATTATCGCTTATTTTTTCAGCTTTAAAATCTTTTTTAATCTCATTTATTTCCTCTTTATTAAGTTTAAACGACCCTTTATCTTTAAGATTTTTCATCAGAGAAGCTACTTTTTGATCGTCCTCATTTAAAATATAAAATAATAATCTTTCAAAGTTACTTGATACCTGTATATCCATACTTGGAGATAAAGATGGTTTGACCTTATCTGGCTTATATTCTCCAGTATTAATTACTCTTTGTAGAATGTCGTTTTCATTTGTTGCAACTATTAATTTATCTATGGGCAAACCCATTTTTTTCGCAACATAGCCGGCATAAACGTCTCCAAAATTTCCTGTAGGCACTGAAAAGCTAATCTTTTCTTTTCCAATGTAAAAGTAAGTATAAAAATAATAAACGATTTGACAAATTATCCTTGCCCAATTGATTGAATTAACTCCTGACATGTTTATTTTCTCTCTAAAATCATTTTCATTAAAAAGATCCTTCACAATTCTTTGACAATCATCAAATGAACCTTCTATGGCTATGTTAAATATATTATTTGAACCAATCGTAGTCATAATTTTTCTCTGCACATTTGAAATTTTATTATGAGGATGCAGTACAAATAAATTTATATTTTTTCTGTTATTAAGTGCAGATATAGCAGCCGACCCAGTATCTCCTGAAGTTGCTACAACAACGTTAACCGTTTTTTTTTCGGCTACTTTTAGTTGATCATACATATTACCTATAACCTGCATGGCAATATCTTTAAAAGCTAAAGTTGGACCGTGATACAGTTCTAAAAGATTTATATTTCCAATTTTTTTAATTCTTACAACTTCTTTATCTTCAAAATTTTTATAAGCATCTTGAATCAAAGATCTAAGTTCATCTTTAGATAAATTGTCAGAGCAAAAGTTAAGTAAAATTTCTACTGCTAGATCAGAATAAGATAATTTACTTAAATTTTCCAATTCTGATTTATTGTAATGCCTGATCTCTGATGGTAAGAACAATCCTCCATCTGGTGCTAGGCCTCTTAAAAAGATATCCTTAAAATTGAAATTTAAAGATTTATCTCTGGTGCTTAAATAATTCATTTCTTTCTTCTAAAATATAAATAATAAAGTAAAATTGATATTGCTATAGAATACCAAGTTATAGCGTATTTGAGGTGATTATTTGGCACATCAATTGTTATTTTTTTAGGTAATGGCACTTTGATTTCTTGATTTTCTAAAAATATTACAAAATTAGGGTACTTAGTTTTTGTAAATTTCTCCATATCATTCAAATTAATTGAAAACCAAATATTGTTTTTTAAATCGTTCTCAGGTTTGAACATGTTAGGTTTATAAATTTTTCTTAAAAGGCCAGTAATTTTTTTTGATTTAATATTTGTATTTATTTCTGAAGATCCTTTGAGCTCTTTTTCAATCCATCCTCGATTTACTAAAACATTTTCATTATTATTTGTTTTAAATGGGGTAATAATATCATAACCAGGTTTTCCTTTTTCATTTAAACTGTATAAATAAATTTGATCTTCATAATTAAAAGAACCCTCAGACACAACCCTCTGGTAATTTTTTTTAATTGTGTTTGAATATTTAATAGGGGTAGAATTTAAACCAAAATTAATTTCACTTATTAACTCCATTTTCCATTGCAAGCGATAAAGTTGCCAAGTGCCTAATGCACAAAATAATGTGATAAATAGAACTACAAATAACTGAAAAAGTAATTGTCTTTTCAATTTGAGATTAGCTTCCCCAAATATAAATTGCAGCAAAAAGGAATAACCAAACTACATCGACAAAGTGCCAATACCATGCGGCAGCCTCAAAACCAAAATGATGAGTTGGTGTTGAATGCCCTTTCATGGATCTAAACAGACACACTGCTAAAAAAATTGTACCTACAATTACATGGAAACCATGGAAGCCTGTTGCCATATAAAATGTAGAGCCATAAATATTTCCGTCTAAAGTAAATGTAGCGTGGTGATATTCGTAAGCTTGGAAGCATGAAAATATAAATCCTAAAAACACAGTTGCGATTAATCCATTCACAAGTCCTTTTCTATCATTTTCTAGCATTGCATGATGTGCCCAGGTCACTGTTGTTCCAGATAATAATAAAATAAGAGTATTTATTAATGGTATATCCCAAGGATCAAATGTTTTAATGTCAGGTGGTGGCCAAGTACCTCCAATTGACTCTGTTGGAAATAAACTTGCATTAAAATAAGCCCAAAACCATGCAACAAAAAACATCACTTCAGATGCAATAAAAAGTGTCATTCCATAGCGATGACCAATTTGTACTACTGGAGTGTGATGACCTTGATGCTCTGCTTCCTCAATTACATCTCTCCACCACATAAAGGCTCCGTAAACAACTAAAGCAAAACCAACTAATAAAAGCCAAAGTGCCTTAGAATGAAAATAATAAACTGCACCGACTGCTAATACCAATGTTGCAAAAGACACATATATCGGCCATGGGCTTGGATCTACTAAATGAAAATCGTGTTTCTTTTTTTCAGCGGACATTAAATTTTTCCCTTTTCATAAAATTCAGATGCAAAAAACGTAAAAGATAGTGTTACATCAGAAATATTCTTAGTTTTATTATCATCAACCACTTTAGGATCCAAGAAAAATGTTAAAACAAATTCTTGTTTCTCATTAGGCTTCAAGGTTTGTTTTTCGAAACAAAAGCAGCCAATCTTATTTAAATATTTACCAAATGAAGAAGGGGAAACATTAAATGAAGCTGAACCTGATGATGTCTGGTTACTTGGATTTTCCACATTAAATTTGACTGTGTGAACTTGGCCTGGTTTTAAATCTAAAGTATTTTTTTCAGGATAAAACCTCCAACTTGAAGTACTGTGAACATTAGTATCAAACCTCATTTTATAATCTTGATTTACTATTATTTTTGGAATTTCTTTTTCTGAAGCATTTTGTGTTGTTCCTCCAAAGCCAGTAACCCTGCAGAATAAATCATACAAGGGTACCGCTGCAAAGGATAAAGCCAACATTAACAGAAATATTGAAACTAAAGCTATTGGCGTTAAATTTTTTTTATTGATGGTCATTAAATTTCTCTATTATAAATTCCAATATTATAGAAAGTAAGAGCAAATAAAAAAATCATAAACAGTACTAATAATATTGCAGTTATTGCGTTTTTCTTTTTTTTATTCATTAAAAAAGGCTCCTAGCATTATCAATAAGTAAAATTAAATAAACAAAAAATAGATAAAAGATTGAGTAGATAAATACTTTTCTTGCGATTTTGTTTGAGAATTTTGTAACCTTAGCTTTAAATAATTCTAAACATAAATAGTTATAATATAATGTCATAGCTAATGCTGAGACTAAGTATAATAAGCTTGCAAACTCAAAATAATATGGAGCTATTACAACCGGAAGCATCGCAAATGAGTAAACTAAAATATTTGTTTTTGTAGTTTTTGTTCCAGCAATAACTGGTAACATAGGTATCTTAGCTTTCTTATAATCTCCAGATTTATATAAACTTAATGCCCAGAAATGAGACGGTGTCCAAACAAAAATAATTAAGAAAAGTATTATTGGTTCAATTGTTATTGTTCCTGTAGCTATCGTCCATCCAATAACTGGGGGTAAAGCTCCAGCGGCACCTCCAATGACAATATTTTGTGGAGTTTTTCTTTTAAGCCAGATCGTATAAATAAAAAAATAAAAACCAATAGTTGATGCTAATAATATTGCTGAAATAGTATTTGCCGAATAGTAAAGCATAGCAACAGAAATAATTGATAAAATAATTCCAAAATATAAAGCCTGATTTCTTTTTACTTTGCCTGTTGGTATCGGTCTTAAACAGGTTCTGCTCATTAGGGCATCAACATCGGACTCATACCACATATTTAAAGCTCCGGCTGCACCGGAACCAATCGCTACTGCTAGCAATGAAATTAAGGAAGTTTTTAAATCAACACTGTAAGGTGCAATCAATAAGCCAACCATGCATGTAAATAAAACAAGGGACATAACTCTTGGCTTCATCAGATTAAAAAATGAATTAAGATCCAAGGCTAAACCAAGTTTAGAGTTTCTCGTTTTTAAAAATATCTGGCTCAATTTACTTTACTTTAGGCAGCTCTTCAAAAGTATGGAACGGCGGCGGTGAAGATACTGTCCATTCCAAAGTTGTTGCTCCTTCTCCCCATGGATTTTGTTCTGCTTTTTTCTTTTTAGCAAAGGCATATAAAAGATTTATTAAGAAAACTGCTAAACCTACGACAGTAATATATGATCCTATTGAAGAAATATAATTCCATCCTGCAAACGCATCTGGATAATCAGCATATCTTCTCGGCATCCCTGCTAGTCCTAAGAAATGCTGAGGAAAGAAAATTAAATTTACTCCAACAAGCGTTAACCAAAAGTGCAGTTTTCCTAAAAATTCTGAATACTCGTATCCGCTCATTTTACTAAACCAGTAATAAAAACCAGCAAATATTGCGAATACCGCTCCCATTGAGAGTACATAATGAAAGTGTGCAACTACATAATATGTATCGTGCAAGGCAGTATCTACACCAGCGTTAGCTAAGACTACTCCAGTAACTCCTCCTAAAGTGAATAAAAATATAAAACCTATTGCCCATAACATTGGTGTTTTAAAACTTATAGATCCACCCCACATTGTTGCAATCCAAGAGAAAACTTTTATTCCTGTTGGTACTGCAATAATCATAGTTGCAGCTAAGAAATATGCTTTGGTATCTGTGTCTAAACCAACGGTATACATGTGGTGAGCCCATACAACGAACCCTACTACCCCAATTGCAACCATGGCATAAGCCATTCCTAAATATCCAAATACTGGCTTCTTAGAAAAAGTTGAAACTATATGACTTATCATTCCAAAACCTGGAAGAATTAAAATATAAACTTCTGGGTGGCCAAAAAACCAAAATAAGTGTTGGAATAGGACTGGATCTCCCCCTGTTTGAGCTTCAAAAAAAGCAGTACCAAAATTTCTATCTGTAAGAAGCATTGTAATTGCTCCTGCTAAAACTGGTAATGATAATAAAAGTAAAAAAGCTGTTACTAAAATTGACCACGAGAACAATGGCATTTTATGTAAAGTCATGCCCGGCGTTCTCATATTTAAAATTGTAGTTATAAAATTTATTGCCCCTAAGATAGAAGAGGCTCCTGCTACGTGTAAACTTAAAATTGCTAAATCCATTGCTGGTCCTGGTTGACCTGTCTTGGAAGATAACGGAGGATAAATTGTCCAACCTCCACCTACACCCTGTGCACCTGGAGGACCATCCACAAAAATTGATGCAATTAATAAAATTAAAGCTACTGGTAATAACCAAAAAGAAATATTATTCATTCGTGGAAATGCCATATCTGGAGCTCCGATCATGATTGGGACAAACCAATTTCCAAAGCCACCAATCATGGCTGGCATTACCATGAAGAAAATCATGATTAACCCATGTCCTGTTACTAATACATTATATAAATGATAGTTGCCTCCAAGAATTCCATCACCTGGATGCGCTAATTCCATTCTCATTAGCACTGAAAAAGCTGTTCCAATAATTCCTGCAATGATTGCAAAAATTAAATACATTGTTCCAATGTCTTTATGGTTTGTAGAATAAGCCCATCGTTTCCAACCAGTTGGATTATGATGATGTTCGTGTGATGCAGTTGTTGCTGACATTATTTTGTCTCCTTAATTTTTTTGGCTACTTTAATATTATTATTAATTTCTTCCTTCGCAAACTCTACTTTGGCTTTTTCCAGCCATTGATTGTATTCTTCTTCGGTTACTACATTAACAGTTATTGGCATAAAGGCATGTTTGATGCCACATAGTTCTGAGCACTGACCATAAAAAGTTCCAGTTCTATCAGCCTTGAACCATGTTTCATTTATTCTTCCCGGGACAGCATCACGTTTAACTCCAAATGACGGTAAAGCCCAAGCGTGTAAAACATCGTTAGCAGTAATCATAACTTTTACAACTTTGTTTACTGGCACAAAAACTTCATTGTCTACAGCAAGTAATCTTGGTTGACCTTCTTTTAAATCTTTTTCTTCAATCATGTATGAGTCAAAAACTATATTTTCATCTGGGTACTCGTATCCCCAATACCACTGGTAACCTATAGCCTTGATAGTTACATCTGCTTTTGGAATTTCGTCTTGAGAATATAAAACTTTAAATGACGGCACAGCTAGAACAATTAAAATTAAACAAGGAACCAAAGTCCAAATAACTTCGATCATTGTGTTGTGGCTTGTTGTTGAGGCTTCAGGATTTCTTGAAGCTCTAAATCTTATACAAGCATAAGCGATTAAAAAAAGAACAAAAACTGTTATTGCAGTAATAACAGGTAATAGCATGTAGTCATGAAACCAAACAATATCATCCATCGTTTTAGAGGCTGATTTTTGAAAACCTAACTGCCAATCCACTGGCTCATTAGCCGATAGTGAAAACGGTGTTAACAAGAATAAGGCGTATGCAAATTTTTTAAGCATAAGTTTTTATACAGCTTTTAGATAATTTCACAATTTCAATTAATGCGACAATTAATTAAAATTATTGATAAAATTCACTAATGAAATAGCGCTTATTACAGCAGTATCTGACCTTAGAATGTTTCTAGATATTGTAAATGGCACAACGTTTGGATTTCCATGAATAAGTTCTATTTCTGAGGGTGAAAAATCTCCCTCTGGACCTATAAGCACGGATAAAGATTTTGCTTCACTTAAAACTTCTTTTTTTAAATTATCTTTAGAATTTACATCTGCAAATAATAATTTAGTAGACCCATCTAAATTTTTTAAAAAATCTTTAAGCTTTGTAACTTGAGAAATTTCTGGTGGAATTAATTGATTAGATTGTTCTGTGGCTTCAATAACAATTTTTTTTGCTCTTTCAAAATTTAGTTCTTTAACTTCTGTTCTTTCAGATACAATCGGAATAATTTTAGTAACACCAAGCTCTGTAGCTTTTTGTAAAATGGTCTCCATTGGACTTTTCTTTACTAAGCAAATAGCTAATTCAATATTAGAATTTTTAGTTGGTTCTTTTAATTTATTTAAAAATTTTACTTCAACCCGATCTCTATCTAAAAAAACTATCTCACTGAGCCATTCTCCATCTTTATTAAAAAAATTAATGTTAGAACCCCTTTTCATTCTCATTACATTTGCAACATAATGAGTGTGCTCTTTAGATAATAGGCTTATAGTATTTTCTATTATATTTTCTGGGTGAAATAATCTAATATTGCTCATCAAGATCAATTTAAGTTATGAAAAATATTAAAGCAATAATTTTTGATGCATATGGCACTCTTTTTGATGTCAATTCAGCTGCAGAAAAATGTAAAGATAAAATCGGTAGTAAGTGGGAAGGTTTTGCTAATTATTGGAGAACCACACAACTAGAATATACTTGGCTTAGATCTTTAATGAAAAGACATAAAGACTTCTGGCAAATTACAGAAGATAGTTTGGATAAATCGATGAAGGCTTTTGATATTAATACCTCTATGAGAGATGAATTGCTTAATCTTTACAAAGTACTCTCGCCATTTAAGGAGGTTCCTGAAGTTTTAAAAAATTTAAACGAAAAAAACTTTAAACTTGGCGTTCTTTCAAATGGAACACCTGCCCTTCTCAATGAATTAATTGAGAGCAATAACCTAAAAAATATTTTTGATGACATTTTTTCAATTGAGGAAGTTGGAATTTATAAGCCAAGCTCAAAGGTTTATGACCTGCCAATTAAAAAATATAATATACAAAAAAATGAAGTTGTGTTTTTAAGTGCAAATACTTGGGATGTATCAGGCGGTGGAAACTACGGTTACAATTCTATTTGGGTGAACAGAAATAAAAATATTTTTGACAATCTTGATTATAAACCAAGTCATGAAATAAATAATTTGAACCAGTTATTAGAAATTATCTAATTCTTTTTTCTTCAAAATTTTTATTAAGTCTATTTGATATAGTTTTACTATTTTTTTTATTCCATTCATGTAGTGATCTTAATAATGGAATAACAGAAGAACCAAAATCGGTTAATGAATATTCTACTTTTGGAGGGACAACTTGAAAAACTTTCCTATTTATTAAACCGTCTATTTCTAATTCCTTTAATTGTTTTGACAACATTTGTGGCGTAACTGATTGTAATACCTTTTTGATTTCACCAAATCTTAGTTTTTGATTTTGGTAAATTAAAAATAAGATTCTTATTTTCCATTTACCTCCAAGAAAGTAAACTGCTCTTTCAGCGGGACATTGTATAATCTGTTTCATAGTATGTTTTTATATACTAGTATGATTTTAATAACTTGATAAATGTTTATCAAATATTTAAATTAATAAAAACAAAAAAAAGAAGTTTATATGACAAAAGGACAAAGAGTTGGAGAAACACCAATCGGAGTAGATGTTGTTGAAGGAAAATCTTATTACTGGTGCACATGTGGCAAAAGTTCAAAACAGCCGTTCTGTGATGGTTCCCATAAAGGTTCAGACTTTGTGCCACTAGCATATAAGGCAGAACAGTCTAAAAAAGTTTTTTTCTGTACTTGCAAACAAACTAATGATCAGCCAATGTGTGATGGGTCACATAACGCTAGATAATCTTTATGAAAAATATTGAAGTAAAAAAAATTGTACAAGCGATAGAAACATCGGATGGTGCTGGAGTTAAATTAAAGAGAAGTATTGGAACTCCTGAGGCAGATTATATTGATCCTTTCTTGATGTTAGATGAGTTTGGTTCAGAAAATAAAGATGATTATATCGCTGGTTTTCCCCCTCACCCACATAGAGGAATAGAAACAGTTACTTATATGCTTAAAGGTAAATTTGAGCATCAAGATAGCACTGGAGCTAAAGGAATAATGTCATCTGGAGATGTGCAATGGATGAAAACTGGTAGAGGAATAATTCATTCAGAAATGCCAGCTATGTCGGATGGTAAATTATTAGGATTTCAGCTTTGGGTAAATATGCCAGCAAAACTAAAAAAGAATAAGCCTGAATATCTATATATAAAGAGTAATGATCTTGGAGTTCATGAAGACAATGATAAGACAGTAAAAGTCATTGCTGGTAAATATGAAAAAGCTGAAGGCCCAGAGAAAAATCATAACGTTGATCCAATATATTTTCATATAGTTTTAAATGAAAAAAAAGAATTTACTTGTGAAGTACCTGAAGGTCACAATAGTTTTATTTATTTATTAAATGGTGAATTAAAAATTGGAGAAAAGGTTCACTCTAAAACAGGAAATTCAAATCTCATTTTGTTAGAGAGAGGAAATAAATTAATTGTGAAGGCTAACAAAAAAACAGAATTTTTATTCATTGCTGGTAAACCCATTGGAGAGCCTATAGCTAGAGGCGGGCCATTTGTCATGAATACTAAAGCAGAAATACTAGAAGCTGTTCAAGATTATAATAACGGAACATTTGCTAAATATTAAAAGTTCAAGTACGTTCCTCTAATGCCAAAATCCATAATAATTAAAAAAAATGGTGGACCCGAAGTTTTAGAACTCCAGGATGTAAAGGTTGAGGCGCCTGGTCCAGATGAAATTAAAGTTACCAATTACGCGATTGGATTAAATTATATTGATACCTATCATAGATCAGGTTTGTATCCCCTTAAGTTACCAAGTGGAATTGGTTTGGAAGCTGCTGGTAAAGTTGAAGAGGTTGGATCAAATGTAAAAGAATTTAATATAGGTGATAATATTGCTTACGCCTCGGTACCGCTTGGAGCTTACTCTCAACAAAGAACTATACCTTCCAAGATAGCTGTAAAGGTGCCTGAAGGCATATCACACAAGCAAGCAGCTACCTTAATGACGAAAGGTTTAACTACCAATTATTTACTTTGTAAGACTTACAATCTTAAAGCTGGGGAAACTGTGTTGTTTCATGCTGCTGCAGGAGGTGTTGGTCAAATATTTGCTCAATGGGCTAATAGCATTGGTGCAAAAGTAATTGGAACTGTGGGTTCTGACGAAAAGATTAAAATTGCAGAAGAAAATGGTTACGCGCACGTTATTAACTATACAAAAGATGATTTTGCAAAAAAAGTAATGGAGGTTACAAACAACGAAGGAGTGCCAGCGGTATTTGATGGAGTTGGAAAAAATACTTTTCATGGTTCATTAGCTTGCCTTAAAACAAGAGGTATGATGGTTAGCTTTGGAAATGCATCAGGACCACTTGATCCAGTTAATGTTCCAAAAGATATTCAACCTAAAGGGCTATATCTAACAAGACCTTCAATTGGTCAATATTTTACGAATAGAAAAGAACTACAAGCTGGGGCGGATGCTGTATTTGAAAAAGTTAAATTTGGTAAAATTAAAATTAAAATTTCAAAAGAATATAGTTTAATAGATGCTAAGAAAGCTCACGAAGATTTAGAAGCAAGAAAACTTACAGGTCCAGCAATATTAATTCCATAATGAGTAAGAAAATAATATCTCCTTGCATTAGTATTTGCAGGACCGATCCTGTAACAGGTTTTTGTTATGGTTGCGCAAGAACTAACGAAGAAAAGAAGTTTTGGAAAGATGAAAATATTACTGATGATTGGAAAGAAGAAAATCTTAAAATGATTGTGACTAGAATGAAAGGCTGGCAATTAGAAACTTTTAAAGAGTCCTATGATCATAAAAAAAATAAGGGAATTTCTTTATTTAAAAAAAAGTTATTAGAAAATAAATAATTACAAATCGTTTTTCATAGAGTCCATATCACTCAAATGATATTTTAATGCCTGATTAGACAGTCTAATTTCTTGCAAAAATAAAAAAATTGAAACAATCATGCAGACACAGCAAGCCGCAAAATTAAATCTAGCAACTTGTAAATTTCCGAGATAAAGCAATAAAACTGTAGTCATATTAAATAAAAAACCAAAGGCTGCAAAGCCCATTGTGTACTTCAAAAGGTTAGTTCTATTATTAAGTACGTGTAATTGATTTTCTAGTTGAGGAGGTGCTTTTTTATCAAAAGTTAATTGATCATGTAAATTTCTAATTAGTCCACTTAGTGTATGAAATCTATTGCTGTACATTGTCATCATTAAGGGAATAGCTGGAAACATTAATGCTGCAACTGTGTAATCTATGTCCATATCGAATCAAATTGATTATGAAGTTACTGTTTGGTATTTACAAGTAATATTTCATGCAACATTTAAAAATATTCATAGAACTAACAAGATTAAATAAACCTATAGGTTTTATGCTTTTATTTTGGCCTTGCTCTTGGAGTTTAGCTTATGCACATACTATAAATCCAAATTTGGATTTATTTTCTTATTACTTAATTTTGTTTTTTTTAGGCTCAATTTTAATGAGAAGCGCTGGATGCATTGTAAATGATATTGTAGATAAAGATTTTGATAAAAAAGTAAACAGAACTAAAAGTCGTCCAATAGCATCAGGAAAAATATCAATTACTCGATCTGTTGTTTATGTAATTATTCTTTGTTTAATTGCATTTTATATTTTATTACAATTCAATTTGTTGACAATAGGTCTCGGGATGAGTTCTATGTTATTAGCTTTTGCATATCCTTTCATGAAAAGGATAACCTACTGGCCTCAACTATTTTTAGGCATCACTTTTAATTGGGGAATAATTATGGCCTGGACTGCAATGAATAATAGCATTTCTGCGGAAATAATTATTCTATATATATCAGCCATATTTTGGACATTGGGTTATGACACCATTTATGGAGCTCAAGATATGTCAGATGATGAAATAATCGGTCTTAAATCAACCGCAATAAAGTTCAAAAAAAATATTAAATTATTTTTATCTTTCTCATATTTAATGTGTATCGTTTTAATCGTATATTTATTCAATGATTATATAGGTAAAAATATTTTTACAGCTCTTTTAATAACTTTTATTTTAACGCTTATTTTTCAATTGGTAAAATTTAAAAAAAATATAAGAACTAATTACCTGAAATTATTTAAATTTAACAATTATTCTGGTTTTTTATTATTTTTAAGTATTTTTTCTATTTAATAAAATGAAATTTGATGAACTTAAAATCATATTACGTAGGCTCTACTATGAGTATGTAAAAAGACACTTAAGTAAAATTTTTGTTGCTCTTGTTTTGTCTCTAGTAGTAGCAGCAAGTACATCAAGTATTGCATGGCTTTTAGATCCAGCTGTTAAGAAAATATTTATTGAACAAGATAAAGTTCTTGCTTGGACAATACCCATATTAATTATTATTGCGTTCTCAAGCAAAGGTATTTCTCTTTATTTTGCTAGAGTGAATATTATTAGAGTTGGAGAGGAAGTAGCTGGTCAACTTCAAAAGAAGATTGCAATAAATATTTTAAAGTCAGATATAGAAACATTAGATAATAGACATTCTGGAAAATATATATCAAATGTAATGTTTGACACCCATCATGTTCGTACTTTAGTGAGCACTGGAGTATTAAATTTAATGAAGGATACCTTTACACTAATCGCCTTGACCGCGGTTATGTTTTATCAAAATTGGAAATTAACTTTATTCGCTCTCATAATGATGCCATTAGCAGGTGGCTTAGCAAAATCTCTTGGAAAAAGGATAGGAAAGGCTACATCTAAAGCGGGAACATCGTCAGGAGTTCTAGCTTCATTTCTAACTGAAATTTTTAAGGGTTCAAAAATGATAAGGGTTTATCAAAAGGAGGATGAGGAGAATCAAAAAGCAATAGAATTCATTGATGACTTGGTAGAAAAAAATATAAAAATAGGAAGCATAGTAATTAGAGCAACACCTATCATGGAATGTTTGACAGGGTTTATGATAGCCGGATTTATATTTATATCTGGAAAACTCATTGCTACAGGCGAACTAGGGGTGAACAATTTTTTCTCTTTTCTTGCAGCAATGATGCTTGCATATCAGCCTATAAGATCTTTAGCTACAATAAATATGGCTGCTTACCAAGGCGCTTCGGCTTTTAAAAGAATTAGTGAAATAATTGATAAAGAGATTAAGGTTAAAGATTTACCTAATGCTCCATCATTAATTTTAGAAAAATCAAATATAAAATTCCATCAAGTTGGATTTAAATACAGCTCTACTAATGAAAAAGCCATAAAAAGTGTAAACTTTAATATCAAAGGACAAACAATGACTGCTTTTGTAGGCCACAGTGGAGCAGGTAAAAGTACTATTATAAATCTTCTTCCAAGATTTTATGACCCTCAAGAAGGTTTTATAGAAATTGATAATCAGAATATTAAAGAAGTATCACTAAAATCCCTAAGGAAGAACTTGTCATTGGTCAGTCAAGATATAGTGCTATTTGATGATACTATTAAAAATAATATTGCTTATGCTAAATCTAATGCATCAGACAAAGAAATAATAAATGCTTGCAAATTTGCTGCAGCTGAGGAATTTATTGAAAAACTACCAAATGGATATAACACGATGATAGGTGAAAATGGCATAAGACTCTCTGGTGGACAAAAACAAAGAATATCAATAGCAAGAGCTATTTTAAAAGAGTCGCCAATAATATTGCTTGATGAAGCAACCTCTTCACTTGACGCCGAGTCGGAAGAAATTGTGCAAAATGCTATCAGTAATTTAGTAAAAAACAAAACAACTTTAGTTATAGCTCATAGACTTTCAACGATTCATAATGCAGATAAAATTTTTATACTAAAAGAGGGAAGAATTATTAATGAGGGTAATCACGATTTTTTAATTAATAATTGTGAAGAATATAAATCATTATATAAAAAACAACTGAAATAAAATGATTCTAGCTTACAGAGTCATATCAAATATTTTATATCCGATCTTAATTTTATTTATTTATTTAAGATTATTTTTAAATAAAGAACATCCAACTAGGTTTAAAGAAAAATTTTTATCTTCAAATTTTAAAATTAATAAAACCGAAAAAGAATTAATTTGGTTTCATGCAGCTAGCGTCGGGGAATATAAAAGTATAATTCCTATAATTGAGAAAATAAATTTACTGTACAAAAATTATGAATTTCTTATTACTACCACTACATTAAGCTCGGGGAATCTTGCTGAACAAGATTTAAAAAAATTTAATAATATACAACATCGATATTTTCCGCTAGATGTCAATTTTTTAATAGAAAGATTTTTGCATTTATGGAAACCTTATAAAATTTTTCTAGTAGACTCAGAAATTTGGCCAAATTTAATTTTAAATGCTAAAAAACATAAAATACAAATTGCTCTTATAAATGCTAGAATAAGTGATAAAACTTTTAAAAGATGGTCTTTTTTTCCAAGTATTGCTGACAAAATTTTTGGCTCATTTGATTTGTGCTTATGCTCTAACGAAAAGACTAAAAATAATTTAGAAAAATTAAAAGCAAGAAATATAAAAAATGAGGGAAATATTAAATTTATAAATGAAATTAAAATTGAAAAAATTGAAAATAATAATGATAATTTTTTATCAAAATCAAGATTTTGGGTTGCAGCAAGTATTCATAAAGAAGAGGACTCTTTTTGCTTAAAAACACATTTAGAGATCAAAAAAAATTATAATGACATTAAAACAATCTTGGCACCACGACACTTAGATAGAGTTGAGAGTATTAAATCTTTATCAGAAAGTTATGGTATAAAAACTCAAATCCTGAATACTAATGAAAAAATTAAGGATGAATCAGAAATAATAATAATAAATTCATTTGGGGAACTACAAAATTATTATAAATTTGCAAAAAGTGTTTTCATTGGAAAATCTATTATTAAAAGATTGCGTGAAGATAGTGGTCAAAATCCTATTGATGCTGCTAAATTAAATTGTAAAGTTTATCATGGTCCCTACGTCACTAACTTTGAGGAAATATATAAAATTTTGAGTTTAAATAAAATCTCAACACAAATAAATAATATTGGTGAACTAAGCAAAAATTTAATTTCTGATCTTAAGGAATTTAATAAAAGTGAAACAAATAGTTCTTACTCCATTAAAGTTCTAGAACAAGATATATTGCTAAATACAATGACTCATATAAATAATTTATTAAATGATAAGATTAAATAAACCTAAATTCTGGGACAAAAAAAATATCAGCTTTATTTCAGTTCTGCTAATACCTATTACCCTATTAACATTGTTGGCTATTGTTTTAAAAAAAAAATTTAGCAAAACCAATTTTTTTAAGA
The DNA here is from genome assembly GCA_902594835.1 of uncultured Pelagibacteraceae bacterium. Lineage (GTDB taxonomy): Bacteria > Pseudomonadota > Alphaproteobacteria > Pelagibacterales > Pelagibacteraceae > Pelagilacustribacter. The sequence continues at coordinate 18,533 of CACJNX010000004.1, forward strand.
TTCCAACAATTTGTGTTGGAAATATTTATTTGGGTGGGACTGGAAAAACACCTGTGTCAATACTCATAGCCAAAGAACTTTTTAAGTTAGGTCAAAAACCTGCTTTATTGAGAAAATATTATAGAGGTCATAATGACGAGTTTGATCTTATCGAACATAATTTTAAAGATTTAATTATCAATAACAATAGAACTGACGGCATAATTGATGCTGAAAAAAAAGGATATAGCACTGTAATACTTGATGATGGATTGCAAGATTATAAGATTAAAAAAGATTTAAAAATAGTATGTTTTCATCAAAATCAATTAATAGGAAATGGACTTGTTATTCCCTCAGGCCCGTTGAGAGAAACTCTAAGCGCTTTAAAAGAAGTTGATATAGTTTTGATAAATGGAAAAAAGAATGTAATTTTTGAGCAGAAGATACTTAAATATAATAAGAACTTGGAAATATTCTATTTCAGCTACAAACCAATTATAACTGATGACTTGAAAAATTATAAATTATTTGCTCTAGCAGCAATTGGAAATCCTGAAAATTTTTTTAAATTATTAAAAGAAAACAACTTACGAGTAGAAAAAGAAGTTATATTCCCAGATCATTATGAATTTACAAAAAAAGAAATGCAAGATATTTGTGAGAAAGCCAAAAAAGAAAGCTTGCAAGTAATAATGACTGAGAAAGATTATTTTAAAATTAAAAAATATAATTTTAATGAAATTAGATATCTTAAAATTTCCGTAGAAATAAAAGAAAAAGATAAATTTTTTAATAAAATAAATAGATTATATGAAAAAAATACTTAATTATTTAATACAATCTATATTTATATATTTATTCTTTGTAATTGGCTTTATTTTAAGAATTAGAATAAGCAGGAAGTTATTTAGTAATATTTTTTTAATGGTAGGGCCTTTAGTTAAATCAAAAAAGATAATTAAAAATAATTTTAATATTTGTACAAAAAAAATTTCTAATTTTGATGAGAATAAAATTATGGAAAATATGTGGAAAAATTACGGTATGACATTTATTGAATATGTTTTTTTGAGCCATTTTAAAAATTCTAATTCACATATAGATATTAAAGGTGAGGAGAATTTAAACCAGATCTTAAATGATGATAAACCAGTAATATTTATATCAGGACATTTTGCCAACTTTGAATTAATGTCCATGGAAATAACAAAAAAAAATATACCTTTAGCTACAATTTATAGACCACTCAATAATATTTTTTTAAACCCACTAATGGAATATCTTAGAAAAAAATATATTTGTAAAAACCAAATAAAAAAAGGAATCAATGGTGTCAGAGATGCTATTAAGTATATTAAAAGAAAACATTCTATAGCGCTTATGATAGACCAAAGGGTGAGCGAAGGAGAAAGAGTAAATTTTTTTGATAAGCCTGCCTTAACTACAACTTTGCCAGCTCAAATTTCTACAAAATACGGAGTTGATATAATACCCGTTTATATCGAAAGAAAAAAAGATAATAATTTTGAACTGGAATTTATGAAAAAAATTAGCCCAGTAAATTTTTCAAATAAAATAAAACTTACTGAGGAATTAAATAATATCCTTGAAAAAATGATAGAAAGAAACCCTGGTCAATGGATCTGGACACATAATAGATGGAAATAAATTTACTTTTTTTGGCTTTTAAACCTTATATTAGCTTCAAGAGGTGAGTAATAAGCCTCTTGTAGCTCAACATTCCAATAATTTAAATTTTGTAATTTAATTTCTTTTCCGGAAACAGCACATAAAACGTAATCTCCCTCATTAACAATTTCAAAATAATTGTGTTTAAAAATAAGTTTAGCTTTTTTTTTACTCATCTATAAATTATACAATATATTTTATCATGAATATTGCATTAATTGGAAGCGGTGGAAGAGAGCATGCACTTTGTAAGAAAATAAATGAGTCCAAATTAGTCAAAAAAATTATTTGCATACCTGGAAACGCTGGTACATCTCAATTAGCAACTAATATTGATGCTGATATATTAAATTTCGATAAAATCTTGAAATTAATCAAAATCCATAAAATCAACTTGGTGGTAATCGGTCCAGAAGAGCCTTTGGTAAAAGGAATTGTAGATTTTTTAAAAAAAAATGATGTCAAAGTTTTCGGTCCCAATAAATATGCTTCTAAACTTGAGGGTTCAAAAGCTTTTATGAAAATGATTTGTGCCAAAAATAATATTCCAACGGCCAAATTTAAAATTTGTAGTAAAATAAAACAAGTAAGTAGTTTTTTAAATAGTTGTCAGGTGCCTTTAGTTGTTAAGGCTGATGGTCTTGCAGCAGGTAAAGGTGTTGCAATTTGCAAAACAAAAAAAGAAGTAATTAAGATTTCCTCTGAAATATTTAAAGGAAAATTTAAATCCTCTAGAAAAGTTGTTCTTGAGGAATTTTTAGATGGAGAGGAAGCAAGTTATTTTGTCATAGTAGATAAAAATAATTTCAAATTCTTTGGAACTGCTCAAGATCATAAGCGCGTTTATGAAAATGACCAAGGACCGAATACTGGCGGTATGGGCGCATATTCTCCTGCTCCGTTAATTACAAAATCTTTGGAAAAGAAAATAATTTCAAAAATAATAAAACCAACATTAAAAGCGTTAAAAAAGAAAAAAAACCCGTACACTGGTTTTTTATACGCTGGTTTAATGATTAAGCATAACGAGCCATATCTGATCGAATATAATATCAGAATGGGAGATCCCGAATGCCAAGTTATCATACCAAGACTAAAGACTGACATCGTAAAAATATTTAATAATGTTACTTCAAACAAATTAATTAATACAAAAATTAAATGGAAAAATAAAAAATGTATGACTATAGTTTTATGTGCTAAAGGTTACCCGGGAAAATATAAAAAAAATCTTAAGATAAAGAACATAAAAAAAATTAATTTATCCAAGAATGACTTTATTTATCATGCAGGCACAAAACTTCTTGATGATATGTTGTTATCTAACGGTGGTAGGGTCCTAAATATCACTTCTATCGGATTCAATTTTTTAAAAATTCGAAATAAAATTTTATCTTTTATAAAAAAATTAAATTGGAAAGATGGTTTTTGCAGGAAGGATATTGGTTGGAAAGTGATAAAAAAATGAGAATTATAAGTGGATCTCTTAAAGGGAAAACATTTAATTTTTTAAAAAATAAAAAAACTAGACCGCTAAAAGACTCGGTTAAAGAAAATATTTTTAATATTTTGACACATTCAAATCTTATTAAAACGAAAATTGAAGATTCTAGTATTCTTGATTTATACTCTGGGATTGGTTCATTTGGTATAGAATGTATCTCGAGAGGAGCTCAAAAAGTTACATTCGTTGAACAAGATGAGAATACATCAAATGTTTTGAAAGAAAATCTTAATAAATTATCAATAATAAATAAGACAAAAATTTATAATAACAAGATAGAAAGTTTTTTAATTAAAAAATTTAAAAATAAATTTGATATTTTTTTTTTAGATCCTCCATTTGCTGACTTAAAATTTATTAATAATTTAATCGTAATAAAAAAAAATAAAATTTTTCAAAAAAACCACATTGTAATCATTCATAGAGAAAATAAAACTCAAGATAATTTTAAAAATTTATTAGATGTTATTTCAATAAAATTATATGGACGCTCTAAAATAATTTTTGGAATGTTTAACTAAGCAATTTTTTAGTGTAAATTTTTACTTGCTCTACAGCAGGTTGATCAAAGGGATTTAATTTCAATAGTTTTCCTATTATCACTGTTTCTAAGATAAAATAGGAAAATAATTTTCCTAAAGTTTCTTCATTAATCTTATTAATTTTAAATTCCCTAAAGGGAATGTTGTTTTTTCTAAGAGTTTTAATAAGAGCATTTTTTTGTGCATTTTTTATAGTTTTTAAATCCTTTTTATTTAAAAAACTTTTTAATTTTAAAATTTTTTCAATATTTATAATTTTTTTTGATTTAATGTCATCACTAAAAATATAAAATATTTTATCTTTTGGACCATCAAGGTAAAGTTGCAGTAAACTATGATGATCTTTTGGAACGTTTGATATAACTGGTAAGAAGCCTTTATTTTTTTTTCCAAGACTTTCTGCAATTAATTGTTGACACCAAAATAAAAATTTTTCTAATTCTGGTGAGTAATTCAAAAATATTAAATTATTAAATTTTTTGGAATTCATTAAGTCGGCAAGTTTGATTGAACTGTCCTTTAAAAAGGTTTGATATTTTCCCTGTAGGCACTCACGAACTTTAGACCTCATTTTAAAAATATTAATACCCATTAAATAGGCAGGTATAATACCTGGTTCAGAAAGAACGGAGTACCTTCCACCAATAAAACTTTTATGTTCAATATAAAAATAATTAAATTTTTTTGATAAGGTATATAAAAAATTATTTCTTTTTTCTGTTATTAAGATTATGTTATTTTTATTTTTTGTTGGATTAATTAAAAATAAATTTGTGATTGTCTCAACCGTGTTGCCAGATTTAGATACAATTATGAAAAGAACTTTATTATTTTTGTATTTTTTTTTAAACTCTAATATTTTTTCTTCATTTAAATCATCAAAGAAATAACAGTTTTTTTTTATCTTTTTTTTAAAAAAACATTGAATTGCTTCTGCCCCGAGAATTGATCCACCCATACCAATTACTGCTATGGTTTTGAATTTTTTAAATTTTTTTAACTCGTTTAATCTAAAGTTAAATTTATAATTTTTACTTAAAATATTTAAAGTTTGATCGCTAGATAAAATGTCATATTTAATTTTTGAATTAATAAATTTGTAATTATCGTTATATTTTGAATTAACGTTTTTACTCAAATATTTTTTCGGGATTAAATTTTTATAATTCAAACTATTCTTTCTCGCTCATTTTAATTTTATCTAAAATTGATTTTTCAGTAGACGAACTACTTTTCGTTGACTTATTTTGCGTAGGAACTTTTAAAATTGATTTAACGTCTTTTTCTTTTGATTTTTTTTCTTTGAGTGTGTCTGGTTTTGGGATTTCATCATAATTAGGCGGCATGATTAGAGGGTCTTTTTTCTTAACCAAGAACTCATCTGTTGTAGTTATTTTTTCATTTCTTATTACCTTTCCAGCATCCTTTAGTGTTGTGCATGAGGAGATAATAATTAAAAGCAAAATTTTAGATATTTTTTTCATTATTAATTTTTTACAAAAAAACTTTTCATAATAAAAATTGCTATTCCTATTGAAATAAATATATCTGCAACATTGAAAGTAAACCAGTGAAAGTTATTATAATGCATATCAATAAAATCTGGCACTGCTTTATAAATTAACCTATCGTAAACATTGCCCAATGCACCTCCAATAATAAAAGCGTAGATGAGTTTATCCATTGTTTCCGATTTTACAAAAATATAAAGCAGAAATATGATTACCGAAGCAATTATTAGAGTGATAAGATTGTAAATAATGTTGGACTCTGTACCAAAAAAACCAAAACCTATTCCAATATTCCAAACCAAATCTAAATTGATATAATCATTTAAATAATATGTATTCTCAGTAAAATTATTTAAGATTAGTATTTTTGTGTATCTATCTAAAAAAAAAATTATTGAAATAACAAAAGACCAGTAAATATTGTTTTTTGTAATAACTTTATTTATTATTTCTCTAAGATTAATCAATTTATTGACTTTCTATTTTATTGGACAACTTTCTCTTTGGCATTTTTTTTCTAAAATTTTCCAACATCTTTCACATTTTTGTCCTTGAGCTTTTTTCACCTCAATTTTAATTTCATTATTATTTGATAATTCCTTTTCTGCTTTTGAAACGATAAAGTAGTCTTCTAAATCTAATTTATCAAGAAGTTCGAATTCGTCTTTCTTAAGTATAATTTTAATTTCAGCTTCTAAGCTAGATCCAATTTCTTTATTGGCTCTCTTCTCCTCTATCGCAATATTTGCATCTTGTTTAATTGTAAACAATTTTAACCATTTTACATTTAGCTTATCATTTTTCCAACTTTCTGGAATTTTTACAAAATAATTTTCATGTATACTTTCATCATTATTTTTATTTAATAAACTATAAATTTCTTCAGTAGTAAAAACTAAAATTGGAGCAAACCATTTTAACAAACTTTCTAAAATTATATTTAAAACAGTTACACAATTTTTTCTTTTTTTTGAATTCAGACTATCGCAGTAAAGAACATCTTTCCTAATATCAAAATAAAAGGAAGAAAGGTCAAGTGTGCAAAAATTTAAAAGTTCTTTGTATAATTTATGAAAATTATAATTTTTCAAATTTTCATTAAAAGATTTATTTATTAAAAATAACTTATGTAAAATATATTGCTCTAGTTCATCAAGTTCGTTAATCTTTATCGTTTCAAAATTTTGTTTTTCAAAATTATCTTTTAAGTTGCCAAGCATAAATCTAAAAGTATTTCTAATTTTTCTATAAGATTCTGCGTGTTGTATTAAAATATTTTTATCTATTCTTAAATCTTCAGCATAATCAGACGCTGAAGCCCAAACTCTAAGTATATCTGCACCGTAATTCTTCAAAATATCTTCGGGAGAGATAACGTTACCCATCGATTTAGACATTTTCATACCTTTGCCATCCACAACGAAACCATGTGAAAGAATGCTTTTAAATGGTGCTTTACCTCTAGTTCCACATGATTCTAATAGGGATGAGTGAAACCATCCCCTATGCTGATCAGATCCCTCTAGATACATGTCTGCAGGCCATTTTAAATCTTTTCTTTTCTCTAAAACGAAACTGTGTGTAGAGCCACTATCAAACCAAACTTCAACAATATCATTAAGTTTTTCATAATCTTTTGCATCATAATCATTGCCTAAAAAGGTTTTTGCGTCATCTGTAAACCAACAATCGGACCCTTGCTTTTCATAGATAGAGGCAATTCTATCTATGATTTTTTGATCTCTTAATGGTTCTTTTGTTTTTTTATTTATAAATATTGGTAATGGCACACCCCAAACTCTTTGTCTCGAAACGCACCAGTCTGGCCTTCCTTCGATCATTGATAAAAGCCTTTCTTTACCTTTATTTGGGTAGAAGACAGTCTCATTTACAGCTTTAACGGCTTTATCTCTTAATTTATTTTTTTGCATAGAAATAAACCATTGAGGCGTTGCTCTATAAATTAATGGAGCCTTAGATCTCCAGGAATGAGGATAACTATGATTAAGTTTGTCATTTTTAAGTAATTTATTTTGCTCTTTAAGCTTTTCAATAACGATCGGATCTGCCTTAAATACATGTGTATTTGTAAAATATGGCACCTCTTTAGTATAAACGCCAGCATTATCAACTGTATAAAGTGATGGTATATTATTTTTTAAACATAAATTAAAGTCGTCTGGACCATGACTAGGCGCGCAATGTACAATTCCTGTCCCTTGTTCCAAATTAACAAATTGAGCATCCAACATTGGAACATTATAGTCAAAATCCATTTTGACAAATGGATGACTACATACTGTCCCTATAAATTCTGAACCTTTAAAAGTCTTTACCTCTTTAAAGCTTTTTATTTCACACTCTTTAGTAATTGAATCAATTAAATTTTTAGCAACTACAATTCTCTTATCTTTGAAATACTCAAGATTTTCAATTTCTAAAACTGCGTATTCAATATTACTATTAAAAGCTAGTGCTTTATTAGCGGGTATAGTCCATGGCGTTGTAGTCCAAATTACAATACTCGTGTCCTTTAAAAAGTCTTTGTTAGTTTCCTTAACTTTAAATGCAACATATATTGTATTAGAAGTGTGGTCTAAATATTCAACTTCAGCATCAGCTAAAGCAGTCTTTTCTACAGTAGACCAAAGAACTGGTTTAAATCCTTGATATAAACTTCCATCTAAAAGAAATTTACCTAATTCTCTTACAATTTGAGCTTCAGCCTCGTAACTCATTGTTGAATAATAATTTTCAAAATCCCCTACTACTCCAAGTCGCTTAAACTCTTTAATGTGTACATCAATCCAACTTTTGGCAAACTCTCTACACTCTTGTCTAAAATCTTTAATTGGAATTTCATCTTTATTCTTTTTTCTTTTTTTGTACTGTTCTTCTATCTTCCATTCTATAGGTAGGCCGTGACAGTCCCAACCAGGAACATAAATAGAGTCTTTTCCATTCATCTGGTGAAAACGAGTTATCATATCCTTTAAGATTTTATTCAAAGCGGTGCCCATGTGTATATGACCATTCGCATAAGGTGGGCCATCATGAAGTACGAACTTTTCTCTTCCTATTGATTTTTTTCTGAGCTTTTCAAAAATTTTACTTTTTTCCCACTTCTTCAAAATTTCAGGCTCTTTTTGCGGTAAGCCAGCTTTCATAGAAAAAGCTGTTTTAGGTAATTGCAAAGTATCTTTAGACATTTTTATTTTTTTGCCTGCTTTATATCAAGTATTATTTGTTTTTTTAAATATTTTAAGTTCTTAAATTTTTTTTCTGGTCTAATAAATTTTTTAAAACTTACGCCTAATACTCTATTATATAAATTTTTATTAATTCCAAAGACATTTGTTTCTAATAATAGACTTTGTCCCTTAAAAGTCGGCCTATAACCTATATTGGCAATACCTTGTTTATTATATTTTCCAAAGTTAACTTTTACTCCATATACACCTAATTTGGGAATTACGTAATCATTGAGTTTCATATTGCATGTAGGGAACCCAATTTTACGTCCCCGTTTATTTCCCTTTATAACTTTACCTTCTATGCACCAATTACGATTTAACAATTTATTTATTTCAGCAATTTTACCTGCTCTAATTTTTTTTCTTATCAATGTAGAAGAAATTATTTTCTTGTTTCTTTTATAGGGGCTAGTTATAATATTTTTATAATTAAATTCTTTCTCAAATCTTTTTAAAGTTTGTATGTTGCCTCGGCGCTTGTACCCGAATTTAAAGTTTTTACTTACATATAAATATCTACATTTTGTTTTTTTATGAATAATTTTACTGATAAATTGTTCTGCTGATAAAGATGAAAATTTTTTGTTAAATTTAATTATTACTAAAAAATCTAATTTTAATTTTTTAAATTGTATTTTTTTTTGTTGTAAAGAATTAATTCTATGATCTTTTTTTTTTTTGCTAAAAAACATTACAGGTACAGGTTCGAAAGTCATTACTCCTAGCGGAAGTTTGAGTTTTTTCGCTTTTCGTCTTGCCTCATTTATAACTTTTTGATGCCCTATATGTAATCCATCAAAGTTGCCTACGGCTATTACACCATTTAGGTGTTTACGATTTAAATTTGCATTATTATAGATTTTCATTACCATTTTAATTCTTTTTGGAAAAAATTTGCTTTCACTTCATATTTATTTAAAAGAAATTCTAATTCTGAAGTATTTTTATATTCATCTCGATGAACTCCTTCTGATATAAATATACAATCTATATTTAGATTATTAGCTCCTTTAATATCTGTTCTTAAGTTATCGCCAATAGCTAAAACTTTTTCATTTGTATTGAAGCACATTTTGTATATCTCTTCATAAGGTTTTCCAAAATAAACTACTTCGCCGCCCAATTTTTCAAATACTTTTGCTACCGATCCAGCACATAACTCTTCTACATTTCCTCTGTGTACAGTTAAATCTGGATTAGTGCAGACTAATTTTTTTGAAATATATTTTTCTAGAAAATTTTTGTAATATTCTAGATCGTCTTCGTACTCATCAAATAAACCTGTACAAATAATAAAATCACAACTTTCAAGATTAGTTTTATTATTTTTTACTTTTTCAAAGATAGAAGTATCTCTAGGTGGCCCTAAGTGAAAAAAAGTCTTTCCAAACTGATTTTTGTTAATTGCATGCATAGCTGCCTCACCTGAAGTCATTACATTTGAAAGATACTTTTTGTCCATGTTCATTTTTAATAAAAAATTTACTACCTTTGAGCTCGGTCTAGGAGCATTTGATAAAAAAACAATTTTTTTTGAATTTTTTTTTAGTTGCTCAATAGCCGATATTGCACTTGGATTAAGCACCACTCCGTTATGTATTACGCCCCATAAATCTATAATAAAGGTGTCATAATTTTTGTATATTTCAGATAAATGACTAAGTTCTTTCAATTTTCTAACTCTCTCTCCTTTTAAAGCTCATAAAATACTGTATTTATAGGTCTTTTTAATGATATTTGCCTCTTGAAATCTTGTTAAAACACACCATATCAACACTACATAAAAATTTATAGGAGAAAATACATATGAAATTTAGACCTTTGCACGATCGCGTGCTTATTAAAGTGTTAGACAGTGAAGAAAAAACTGCTGGCGGAATTATCATCCCAGACACAGCAAAAGAAAAACCCCAAGAAGGTGAGGTTGTTGCTGTAGGCCCCGGCGCTAAAAATGAAGAAGGAAAAATCGCTCCAATGGACGTAAAAATTGGGGACATAGTTCTTTTTGGGAAATGGTCTGGAACTGAGGTGAAAATTGACGGAAAAGAATATAGCATTATGAAAGAATCAGACATAATGGGAATTTCAAAAAGTAAAAAATAAACGTTATAGGAGAAGAAAATGGCAAAGATAATAAAATTTGATACAGAAGCAAGATCGAAAATGCTCACAGGAGTAAACACTCTTGCAAATGCTGTAAAAGTAACATTGGGTCCAAAAGGACGTAATGTTGTGATGGACAAATCATATGGAGCTCCCAGAACTACAAAAGATGGAGTATCTGTTGCTAAAGAAATTGAACTTGAAGACAAGTTTGAAAATATGGGTGCTCAAATGGTTAAAGAAGTTGCAAGCAAAACTAATGATAATGCTGGCGACGGAACTACCACTGCAACTATTTTAACTCAGGCGATTGTTAATGAGGGTCTTAAATATGTTACAGCAGGAATGAACCCTATGGACATCAAACGAGGTATCGACAAAGCTGTCGAGCAAGTAATCGATAAATTAAAAACATCATCAAAAAAGGTTAAAGCCAACGAGGAAGTAGCTCAAGTTGGAACAATTTCAGCAAATGGTGAAAAATCTATTGGTGATATGATTTCTAAAGCAATGCAAAAAGTTGGCAATGAGGGTGTCATCACAGTTGAAGAAGCCAAGGGTGTTGAGACTGAGTTAGACGTTGTAGAAGGTATGCAATTCGATAGAGGTTACCTTTCTCCTTACTTTGTGACTAATACTGAAAAAATGACAACGGAACTTGAAAACCCTCTAGTTCTTTTAGTTGAAAAAAAATTAACTAACTTACAACCAATGGTTCCTCTTTTGGAGTCTGTAGTACAAGCTAACAGACCATTAATGATTATTTCTGAAGATGTTGAAGGTGAAGCTTTAGCGACTTTGGTTGTAAATAAGTTAAGAGGCGGTCTAAAAGTTGTAGCTGTTAAAGCTCCTGGATTTGGTGACAGGAGAAAAGCAATGTTAGAAGATATTGCTATTCTTACTGGTGGCCAAGTAATCTCAGAGGACCTAGGTATTAAATTAGAAAATGTAAAAATTGGAGACCTTGGTTCTTGTAAAAAAGTAAAAATTGACAAAGAGAATAGCACTATTGTAGCTGGTGAAGGAAAGAAAACTGATATTGAAGCTAGATGTAATCAAATTAGATCTGAAATTAATGAGACAACATCTGATTACGATAAAGAAAAACTTCAAGAAAGATTGGCCAAATTAGCAGGTGGAGTTGCAGTTATAAAAGTTGGTGGTGCTACTGAAGTAGAAGTTAAAGAGAGAAAAGACAGAGTTGAAGATGCCCTAAATGCCACAAGAGCTGCTGTTGAAGAAGGAGTGGTTATCGGTGGTGGTTGTGCTTTACTTTATGCTGCACAAGATCTAGATGGAGTAAAAGTAAAAGGTGACGACCAAAAAGCTGGTGTAGAGATAGTTAAAAAAGCTCTTCAAGCGCCAATAAGACAAATAACAGCAAACGCAGGTGTCGATGGTTCAGTGGTAGTAGGTAAACTTTTAGAAGGGAAAAAAGCTTCACAGGGCTACGATGCTCAGAACGAAGATTATGTAGATATGTTTGCTAAAGGAATTATAGATCCAACTAAAGTTGTAAGATCAGCATTACAGGATGCTGCCTCAATCGCGGGATTATTAATTACAACCGAAGCAATGATCGCTGACAAACCAGAGGAAAAAGATGCTGGTCCTGCTATGCCTCCAATGGGTGGTGGAATGGGTGGCATGGGTGGCATGGGTGGCATGGGAATGTAACCAGTCAGCACGAAAAATTAAAAAAACCTCAGACGTTTAATAACCTCTGGGGTTTTTTTTTATCTTTTTCTCTCGATATCTAACTCATCATTTTTAAATATTTTTGATTGCATAAAGTTTAAATAGTAAAAATAAAATATTCTTTTAAAATTCCAAAATTTAATTTTTCTAGAAATATTTTTTTTATTTGGAAATTTAAAATCATCATTTTTTTTTATTTTTAAGGTCTTTAGGAAATCATAAAAGATTTGATATTCTTCATTCTTTTTAAATTTAAAGAAGATAAAATTCTTTTTAAAAATTTTCTTCCAATTTATAACAATTCTTTTATTATTAAGATTATAGTTTTGACTCATAAAATAGTATTTATTTTTTTTATTAAAATAATAATGGTATTTGGCAACTTTTGATTTAAACTGAAAAATATTATCAATAGAAATACTTTTTCTCTGAGTAAGTTGTTGTACATACAATGAATACAAATAGGATTTATCAGATCTATAATAAAATATTACTTTTGGCTTATAACCTAATTTCAAAATTATTTCTTTCAAGTATTGAATCTTTTTAAGATCATATGAGAAACAGGAAAAAAATTCTGAACTTATTAAAATATGAGATTTTCTATTAATTTTTGAAAAATATTTTTTGATTTTTTCAAATTTTTTTTCATCAAATAATTTATACAATTTTTGATTGTGAATTGTATTTTTAAAATAATTTTTTTCGTATATTGTCTCAATATTATTTTTTTTTAACAATCTTCTATTTAGGTAAAAAAAACTTTGTAATGATGTGCTACCTGTTTTAAAATTTCCAATATGAAGATATAGAGATTTCATATTTAAAGCTTAAATTTTTCAGAAATTGACTTCATAATTAGATATTTGTATTTATCAGCATCTAATTCATTTATTTCAAAATCAATTTCTTTTTTTTCTGGTTCCTCAAACATTTTATTTGTATCATCAAATCTCCCCCTTGTAATAGTATTCATCCAAATCAAATAATCTGCTTTAAATTTTTTCCTTGCCTCTTTAGTTGGGCAAATAAAGTCTGTAATAACGTGATTGTTTTTTTTTATTTCATCATCTGATAGTTCGTTCATCCTATTGGACTGTCTAATCCGCCCCTCAAGACTAAAATCCCAGTCATTAAATTTTTTTCTTACCTCGTCAGCATTTACCCTTGCTGCTTTTAACAACGGTGCAAGTTTATTGCTCAAAGTTGTTTTTCCTGAGCCTGGTAGGCCCATAACTAAAACTTTGATTTTTTTATTCATCATTAAAATTTTTCAAAAATTCAATAACTTTAAATTTTTGTTTTTTTGCAAAAAAAAGACATGCAGTTGATTTTAATATCAGCCCATCTTTTAATATTCTCAGATTGTTATCTGCTAAGGTTTTACCAGTTGAAGTTATGTCGGTTATAATTTCTGAAGAGCCAATAAATGGGTAAGTTTCTGTTGCCCCTAGGCTTGGTATTAATTTATATTGAGTAACCCCTTTAGAAATTAAAAAATCATTAGTTAAATTTGGGTATTTGGTTGCTACTCTCAATCTAGCATTTCTTTTAGATCTTATATCAAAAGAGATTTCCTCAAGGTCAGCAATGGTTTGAACATCTATCCAATCATCTGGAACTGCTATAACTAAATTAGCATTACCAAAATTTAGTTTTCTTTTAACAAGGACCTTATCGCGTAAATTTTTATTCGACTCATTAAGCAAGTCTAAACCAGATATACCCACGTCTAAAGTACCATCACCCAATCTTTGAATAATTTCTTTAGCATGCAGAAAAATAATCTTAATATTTGTTTGGTTTTCAATTGTTCCAAAATAGTTTCTTTCTCTTTCGTTTCGTAAAATTTTTAATCCATTTTCATTAAAAAAAGAAATAGCTTTATCTTTTAGCCTGCCCTTACTAGGTAATCCTATAGTAATTTTATTTTTCATATATTTTTTAAATTAATCGCCGCTCCTACCGCTGGGATGTTTTTTTTTGCACCTAAACTTTTAAGTAAACCATCATAACGACCACCTCGTGCAATTTCTTTGTTTCCTGAAAATACCTCGAATACTATTCCGGTGTAATATTCTACATCTCTTCCAAAATTTGTAATAAAATTTGCATCTTGATTTAATTTTTTTAGATTTTGAATAGACTTAAAATTTTTAAAAATATTTTTTTTTAGATTATTTTTATTAGCAAATTCTAGTAACTTTTCATCAATATTAGATAACCTACAATCAATCTTTAAAAAAGATTTAATTACATTTACAATTTTTTTCCCATCTTTAAAAGATCTTGGGTCTTTTATTTTTTTATCAAATCTTTTTAATATCTCTGATATTGATCTTCCGGCGATTACATTATCTTGACTTAATTTTTTCATTTCATAAAACCTTTTTTTATCAGTATCGAAAGTGACAGCATCAATGTCAGCATTTTTTTCTAAGCGTTTTAAGAGTTCTTCAAAATAACTTGGTCTCCAAAAGTGTCTTATTAATCTTAACTTCCACCTTTCTGGCATATCCAGTGAGTTGATTAAATTGTTAAATAAACTGATATCACCGACTTTAATTTTTAAATTTTTCCTTTTAATTTTTTTAACCGAATTTAAAATTGTGCTAATTACTTTTAAGTCATCCTGAGTTTGATTTTTTGAACCTAAGATTTCTATACCTAATTGATCATTTATAAAATTTGATCCTTTGTTGCTAGATCTTCTATAAGCTTGTCCTGAATAATAGATCTTTGAAGAAGTTTTTTTTTGCAAGAAGCTTATACACGAAGCTACAGTTAAATCTGGCCGTAAACACATTGTTTTTCCATCCTCTCTCTCAAAAGTAAGCATTGATCTTCTGAATTTTTCACCTGATCTTTCGATAATATACTCTGAGTCCAACAACACTTCGGGTTCGGTCAAAACAAAACCATTTTTTCTAAAGGTTTTAATGATAGTTTCAGATAATTTTTTTGATTTCATTGACTAATTCTTTTATTTCAACTGATTTTTCGTTTCCTGATACCAGATTTCTTAAAGTTGGTTTTCCTAATTTTATTTCATCATCACCATATAGAATAACAGCGGGGGATTTAATTTTATTTGCATACTCCATTTGTTTTTTTAGTTTACTTTCTCCAGGATAAATTTCTGTACTAATATTTGCCTCTCTTAATATTGATTGTAAATTAATGTATTCTTTCAAATATTTTTTATCAAAATTACAAATCACAACAGGTTTGGATTGTTTAATTTCAAACTCTTTTTTTTTGCATTAAGGCATATACCAATCGATCTAAACCAATCGATATACCAGTTGCTGGAGCTTCATAATTTCCGAAATTGTTTACTAAATTATCATACCTACCACCACCGCCAATTGAGCCAAATTGAATTACTTGACCTTTATTATTTTTTACATCAAATTTTAAACTAACCTCAAAAATTGCTCCCGTGTAATATTCTAGTCCTCTTATTATTGATGGATCAAATTCGAAATTATTAAAATTAAAGTTTTTAAAAATTTTCAAAATTTCAACTAAATCTTCTGTATCAGGTGAATTTTTCTTCAATGTCGCTTCTATCGTTTCAATACAATTTGAATTTAAGTTAGCTCCTTTTGTGTAATCTCCAGATTTATCCTTTCTGCCTTTGCCTAATAATTGTTTTACTCCTTCCCAGCCCAACCTATCTAGTTTATCCAATGCTCTTAAAGCGGTCAGTTTTTGATTATTGTCCTTTATATTTATTTTTTTAAATAATTCTTCTGTTATTTTTCTTGATGAAATTTTTATTATATACTCTGATTTGCTTAGTCCGCATTTTTCAAGAATTTCAGAGATCATTACGCAAAGCTCTGCATCGGCTTGCAAACTTCTTGTCCCAACAAAATCAGCATCAAATTGTAAAAATTCTCTGAATCTTCCTGGCCCTGGTTTTTCATTTCTCCAAACTGTTCCTAATTGATATCTCTTAAAAGGTTTGGGAATTTCTAAATAATTTTTTGCCACATACCTAGCTAGTGGTGCCGTAAGATCATATCTTAGAGATAACCACTTATTTTCATCCTTAAAAGAAAAAACACCTTCGTCCGGTCTATCTTTATCGGGTAAAAATTTGCCAATACTATCTGAATACTCAAAACTTGGAGTTTCGAGGTATTGAAAACCATACTTAATCATAATTTCTTTAATATTAGAAATTATAAAATCACGTACGATTAATTCTTTCTCTTGCCTGTCCACAAACCCTAATGGAAGTTCTTTCGAGGGTTTATTCTTTTTTTCTTTTGTCATTGTTTGGTACAGCAGGGTGGATTCGAACCACCGACCCCTAGTTCCACAAACTAGTGCTCTAACCAACTGAGCTACTGCTGCATCCTAGTTATATTTATCTTAATTTTAATAAAATTTATATATTTTTGATTATAAGCTAAGCAATAGCCTAGCGTGCATTCTGTGAGAATGCGATCCTAAAGTTGAAATGATTCTTTTTTTTACGATCATAAACATTATGTAGAAAACAATTGTGACTTTTTCAAGATGAAATTAGCGGGACAATAAAAAAGTTTAGGCTTTAATTAGTGCCCCGTTAACCAGTGATTTTTGGAAATTTAGATTAAGATGTTTTCTGCAGTTTTACTGCTGAAGGACCTTTTTCCGTGCTCTCCACTTCAAACGTTAACTCATCACCTTCGTTTAAATATTTTAAACCTGCTTCTCTAACAGCTGAAGAATGAACGAACACGTCTTTTTCTTTGTCTTCTCTTTCAATGAAACCATATCCTTTAGTACCATTGAACCACTTTACTTTACCTTTTAGTGTACTCATATTTATTATTTTTCCTTATTATTATTAACTTTAACTAATCAAAGATTAGTTAATGCCTCTTAAATAGATTTGATCAATAAAAGTCAATGGAAAAAAATATTATTTAATTTAATTGTTTTTTAGCAACAATGCTTAAAATACAAGGGCAATTAGGCTTGTTAAGGCCAATAAGGCTATACCAGCATAAATAATTTTGTTTTTAGCAATATGAGATGCTAATTTTTGTATATTTGCCTCTCTATAACTTAATCCACCTCCCTCAAGACTAGCAGATTTATTAAAACCTTGACCTCTACCAATTTGGAGAAATTTTGCTTTTCGATGGTCGTAGACCTCCTCTTTGCTAAAATTTTCAAAACTTTTTAAGTTTTTCATTATTGAATGTTTTATATCTGCAGCTATTATTTCAGGATCTCTATGAGCTCCGCCTATAGGTTCAGAAATTATCTCGTCAATAACTCCGAGTTTTAACAAATCTTTCGCTGTTAATTTCATAGCTTCAGCTGCTTGCAACGATTTGCTTGGATCACGCCAAAGTATTGATGCACATCCCTCCGGTGAAATTACTGAGTAAATAGAATTTTCTAACATTATAACTTTATTTGAAGATGCTAAAGCAATGGCTCCACCTGATCCGCCCTCGCCGATGATAATTGATATATTTGGCACAGTTAAAGACATGCAGCATTCAATTGAATTAGCAATTGCTGAAGCTTGACCTCTTTGCTCTGCTCCTAAACCAGGATATGCTCCGGGAGTATCAATGAAACTGATAACTGGAATTTGAAAACGATCAGCTAATTTCATTAGTCTTATACATTTTCTATATCCCTCTGGTCTCATCATTCCAAAATTTCTTTCAATCCTACTGTTTAGATCCTCTCCTTTTTCTTGACCTATGACTAGAACAGATTTGTTATCAATTAATCCAAAGCCAGCAATAACAGATTTGTCATCACCAAAATAACGATCACCAGACAATAATGTAAATTGAGAGAATATTTTTTTTATATAAAAATTTGCTTTTGGTCTATCTTCATGTCTCGCTACTTGAGTTTTTTGCCAGCTATTTAAATTTGCATAAGTCTCTTTAAGTTTTTCATTTATCTCATTTTGTGTATTCTTAATTTTTTGAGTATCAACTTCAGAAATTCCCTCAGAGCCAAACGGACTTTTTAAAGTATCAACTTCTTCTTCTAAAGCCTTAATTTCTTTTTCAAATTCTAAATAATTTTTCATACTGAGCTAATAATGCTACTATTAATGTATTATAATAAAATGTAAAGATCGGTTACTATGAGTATAACAGAGAAAAACGGGCTTAAAATTAATACAAAATTATTAGATTTTGTTAATAATGAAGTTATTCCAGGAACTAATGTTAAATCTGAGGAGTTTTGGGCTAGTTTTGGGAAAATTGTTCACGAGCTAGCGCCAATAAATAAAAAACTTATTCAAAAAAGAGAGGACATTCAAAAAAAAATAGACGAGTGGCACAAAAAAAATAAAGGTAAAGAATTAAATAAAAATGAGTATTTAGAATTTTTAAAATCTATTTCTTATATTGTTGAAGAAAAAGACGACTTTAATATTGAAACAACAAATGTAGATGATGAAATTGCTAAAATAGCCGGGCCTCAACTTGTGGTACCAGTTGATAATGCAAGATATGCTTTAAATGCTGCTAATGCCCGATGGGGAAGTTTATATGATTCATTATACGGGACGGATGTAATCCCAGGAGACAAAGGTAAAGGTTTTAACGAAGAGAGAGCTCGAAAAGTTATTGTCTATGTAAGAAAATTCCTAGACGAAAGTTTCCCATTAGATAATGGAAGTTGGAATAAAATCTCTGAAATAAAAGTAAAAGATAACAACATAGTTTTTCTTGAGGGCGAAGAAGAAATTTATTTAAAAAACAAAGATCAGTTTATTGGGTATAATGGCGAAAAAGAAAAACTGTCTTCAGTTTTATTAAAAAATAATAATCTACATATCGATATTATAATTGATCCAAATCATTATATTGGAAAACTAGATAAAGCTTCGATCTCCGATTTCATTGTTGAGTCTGCTCTTTCAACCATCATTGATAATGAGGACTCGGTTGCTGCAGTGGATGCTGAGGATAAAATTAAATGTTACCGTAATTGGCTTGGCTTAATGAAAGGTGATTTAACAGCTAACATGGAAAAAAAAGGAAAAAAATTTGTTAGAAAATTAAATCCAGACAGAACTTATATATCTAAAGATGGAAAAAAAATTATTCTTCATGGAAGAGCATTGTTATTGAATAGAAATGTAGGGCA
>CACJNX010000005.1 GCA_902594835.1 uncultured Pelagibacteraceae bacterium
TTAAATATTGATGCAACGATTAATCATGCAAGCGAAGCCATTCAAAGCGGCTTGCATGGAGTTTTCTTTTTTGGTTCAACAGGTCAAAGCCAATTAATTTCAACAAATGAAAAGAAAGAGCTTATAGCTAAAATTTCAAGTCATAAATTAAGAAAACAATTTTTTTTAGGAACTGGAAATAATTCTCTAAATGAAAATATTGACCTAATTAAGTATGCAATGGAATACGACTTTAGAGAGTTTTTAATTATGCCACCAGCCTATTACAAAGGGAATACAGACGATGGAGTTTTTGAATTCTATTCAAGATTAATTACGGCCATTCCTAAAGTAAAAATTATTCTTTATAATTTTGAAAAACTAAGTGGTTACAAATTTTCATCAGAAATGGTGACTAAGCTCGTAAAAGATTTTCCAGAAAATATTATTGGTTGTAAAGACTCTAGTTATAATCTTTTTGAAAGTTTGAAGTTGCCAAATTTTTTAATGTTTCCAGGTTCAGAGGCAAAACTTTTAAAAGGTCTAGAACTTGGTTGTTCAGGTTGTATATCAGCTGTAACTAATGTTACACATTCATTAGCTAGAAAAGTTTTTGATGACTTTGAAAATAAAGTTTCACAAACTAAAAATGAAAAATTAATTAATGTAAGAGAAACATTTGATCAATTTAATTTGATATCCGCTCTTCACAGTTATTTATCGATCAAAGACAAAAAGTTTGAAAACATTTTACCGCCATTGGTTTTATTATCTGAAGTAAAAAAGAAAGAACTAATTGATAAATTAAACAAATTAGAATTTGTGACAGAAAAAAACCTGGCAGCATAAGTTATGATATTAGCAAGAATATTTACAAAAATTTATAAAGAGGGTGGAATTATTTTAATAGATGCAAAAGGACAAAAATATATTTGTGGTAATCCACCAAAAGAAAAACCAATTACTGTCAAACTACTCAAAGATAATCTTAGCTGGAAGTTATTATTAGATCCTGAACTTGAATTTCCTGAAGCATATATGAGAAATGAAATTGAGATTGAAAATGCTTCAATGAAAGATTTCTTAATGGATCTTGTAAAAAATTTAGGTCGAGGTGAAATCTCAACGACAAGTTTAATTGCTAAGAAAATGTTTCAGGTATGGAGAACAGTAACAAATTTTAATTTACCAGGTAAATCAAGAAAAAATGTTGAACATCACTATGATATCGGTGGAGCTAGAGGTGAAAAACTTTATGATATTTTTTTAGATAAAACGCATAGATTATACTCATGTGCTTACTGGAAAGATGACACTAAAAACTTAGAGGAAGCTCAACAAAACAAAATAGATCACATTGTAAAAAAATTGGATATAAAAGAAGGACAAAAAATTTTAGAAGTTGGTTGTGGTTGGGGCGGCATGGCTTTCGAAATTGCAAAACAAAAAAGATGTGAAGTCACTGGTATTTCTTTGAGTAAAAATCAAATCGAATATTGTAAACGTAAAGCTAAGGAACTAAATTTAGATAACCAGGTTAAATTTGAGCTTATTGATTATAGAGAAGCAAAAGGAAAGTATGATAGGATTTTTTCTGTGGGCATGTTCGAACACGTTGGAAGAAAATTTTATAACACTTTTTTTAAATCAATGAATGAACTGCTCAAAGATGATGGGATATTTTTATTACACACAATAGGGGTGGTAGATAAACCCTCAGCACCCAACAAATTTATAAATAAGTACATATTTCCAGGCGGTGTTTGTCCTTCATTTAGTCAAATAATAAATCCAATTGAAAAAACTGGTTTGATCGTAGCTGATACAGAAACATTAATTAGGCATTATGACAAAACTTTAGAAAGTTGGTTAGAGCGATTTTTAGAAAAGAAAAAGGAAGTAAAAGATCTATTTGATGAAAGATTTGTAAAAATGTGGGAATTTTATATGGCTAGTTGTGCAGCTGCATTTAGATATAGAGATCTAGTTGTTTTTCAATTACAAATTGTTAAGAACTTTCAGTCAGCTCACCGAACAAGAGACTATATATATTCATAAAAACTGCTATTTAATAAATAGCCAGCATGAAAAAGAAGAAAAAAAAACCCATTAAGGTTAAGAAAAAAAAGCAAAAAAAACCCTTAATTCGGAGATTTAAAAAAAAAAGAAAAAAATTAAAAAATAAGAAATTTCGAAAAAAGATAAAATCAAAAAGACCAGTAAAGAAAAAAACAAGAAGTAAAGTTAAAGTAAAATTAAAGAAAAATTTTAAATTTAAAAAAAGAAATAAAAATCCTCAAAAAACAAGAGCTATAGTTGCAGGCTTAATAAAACTAAATGATAAAGTTAAATCTATATTTAGATTTAATATTAATTTAGATCAAACTTTACAAACATTCTTTACAGGTATTTCTAATAAAGTTTCAGGAATCAGAAAAATAATTTTAGAAGAGCGAGAAAAACAAAAGAAAATAAAATTAAAGCTTATGGAACAGGAGAAAAAAGATGCTCAAAAAAGATTACTTGAGCAAGAAAAATTAGCTTTAGAGGCAAAAAGAAATGAGCTTAAAGAAGAACAAAAACTTGAAAAAGAAAGAAAACTGGATTTACAAAGATTTATAAAATTAGAACAGGCTGAACTCAGAAAAGAAAGAGCGGAGAAACAAAGGCAATTTTTAGAGCAAATTAAATTGGAGAAAAAAATTGATCTTTTTAGAAAAAGGGAAGAATTAGAAATCAAAAATCTTGAAAAATATGTTTTAAGTCAACAAAGAGAGTCTTACGAGGAAGTTCAACAACGTATTGATAAAATAAAAGAAAAATACAAGTTAATCAGAGAACAAAAAATAAATGAAGCAATAAGGGAAAGAGTTGCAAGTTTAGGTATTAAAGTAGAAGAAACTGATGATAAAGCAACGTTATTAGAAAAAGAGAGAGTTTATAATGAAGAAAGAGAAAAGATTGAATACGCCCTTGAAAGTTTTTACCGATCAGCTCACAGTTTGTGTTTTCAATTAAATAAAAAATATATTCCAAAATATTTAAGTATCATTAGATGCATTGATAAAAGATTCGAAACAGGAGAAATTTATATAAAATGGGATGATGCGATCGAAGCTGATTGGCTAATTTTGATTTATATCAAAAACAATTCACCAGATGAGGGAATAATAATTGAAGACAAAACTAATCCTGAAAATCACACAACATATGAATTTCAACCAAATGAAATATTTAAAGCTTCAGATGTAATGGTTGATGCTTTAACGAAGTTATTGGACAGTGAGAGAAATAAGAGAAAGATTAGTTAATTATCTGATTTAATTTTTTAACTTCCCCAATTTTAAAAATAATTACATCCTCTTTGCTAAAACCATATTTTTCTGCACCGGCTTTAAATCTTTTTGGAGGTTCCATAATTGGCTCCAAAGACAACACCACCGTGCCCCAGTGCATCCCTATTATTTTTTTACTTTTTAAATCTTTTGATATTTGCAAAGCTTCTTCTGGATTGGTGTGATAAACTGATTTATCTTTAATTGGCATCATAGGATAAAAATTATATGCACCAATATTTATAAATGTTAAATCTATAGGTCCAAATTTATCTCCTAAATCTTTATAAATATTTCCATAACCAGTATCACACGCAAACAAAATTTTCTTACCCTTATACTCAATAAGAAAGTTACCCCATAATGTTTTGTTTATATCAAACAAACCTCTTCGAGACCAATGAACAGCCGGTAATAAAGTTACTTTGATATCTTCATTAACCTGAATTTCTTGATACCAATCAAGTTCATTGACATCTTTATAATTTCTAAAATATTTTCCAAGTTTAAGTGGGACAATAACTTTTGATTTCTTGTAAGGAAATTTCCTTATAGTAGAGGCATCTTGATGATCATAATGATTGTGCGTTAAAAGAAATAAATCTACTGGTGGAATTTCATCAAGATTTACAGCTGGTGGAATGTATCTTTTCGGACCAAAAATTAATGGACCAGTGTTTTTTGAAAAAACAGGATCAGTTATAATTGTTGTATCTCCTAACTTAATTAAAAAAGTGGCATGACCTATCCAAGCTATATAATCATTATTTTGATTGTTTTTGAGATCTTCTAAAACCTTTGCTTTAGGAACAACGTGATCATTGGGAATTTCAATTTTAATTTTTTTTCTTTCCTCATTAAAGATTTTATAAGACCACTTAACATTGGGATCCCTTTCAGGCGATCCTTTAGGATTTCTAAAGGTTCCATCAGGTAAATGGTGATAAGGTCGATTTTCCATTGCAGCAAGCTCTATATTAAAAAAAAGAATAATTAGTAGAAATGATGATAATTTTTTCATTATTTCTATTAATATTTTTTTCTAGTTTTGTTGTTAAGTTTATTTCCATATTCTTTTATTTTATCCCATTCTTTATTGATATTTTTTTCTTTTTTTTCAGCTTTGTAGGAAACAATTAAAGGAAGAATAATCAGAGCTAAAACGATTACGATACAAGCAATAATAAGGGGTAAATTCATACCCCTTGTTATCATAAATTATTTTAATTTAAAGAACTATTTAGCTGTCTAGACAGTTTGTTTTATTTATTCTTTTGTCAAAATCTTTCTGGGCCTCTTTACTTACTACCCAAACATAAGAAGACTCTTGTAACTGGCTAGCATCAGCAATTGTACAACGTTTGCCAATTTTTACCTTCGCCATGTTTCCACCAGCGCAGTTAGTTAACAAAAGCAATAAAGATATAATAGATAATGTTTTCATAGTTTTAAGTTAATTAAAAATTCTGCGCTTTGCTTGGCATAAATTAGTCAAAAAAAAGAAAATTATCTTATCTTTGTTGAAATGGAACTCTTTAAGGCTTATTGTCAATTATATGGCAGACCATATTTATAAAACAAAAGTTTACTATGAGGACACTGATGCTGGAGGCATTGTTTATTATGCAAGGTATTTACATTTCATCGAAAGAGCGCGAACAGAGATGATTTATGATCATTTAAAACTTAACCATAAACAGTTGAGAGACCAATTTAACGCCATTTTTGTCGTAAGAGAATGCAATGTTAAATACATAAAATCTGCAAACTTTGAGGACAATTTAGAGGTTAAAACGAAGGTTATAAAAAAATCATCTGTAAGACTTAACTTGTTACAAGAAGTTTCTAGAAATAATGAGATATTAGTTACAGCACAGGTTGAATTAGCAGTTATAGACAGTAATGGGTCTGTTAGTAAGCTTCCGAAAGATTTATTAGAAAAAATATAAATTTGACCAATAGAAGCCAAATCTTTGCCTAAATTTGTAGCTAAATTCAAATCAAGTTTGCAATTTTAGCATTACTTAAACAACTTAAATTGAACTAAAAAGGAAATATGAAATTAAAAGCATTTAAAAAAAGTAAAAACAAATCAACTAATAAAAATTTAAGAAGAGTTTCTTTATTCGAGCTTCAAAACTCGCCAAAAGCTTTACTTTTTAGAGCAAGAGCTTAACAACTTTCCCCCAAAACTATTAAGTGGCCTAATGCATATTAGGCCATTGTTTTTAGAGCCATAATTGTTAAATTAATCTGTGAAAATTAAGAAAAGAAATAATAACAAAGTAGCTATCATTATGGGCTCTCAAAGCGATTATTCCGTAATGAAAGACTGCGAAAAAATTCTCAAAATACTGAAAGTTAAATACCAAACTTTAATTGTTAGTGCCCATCGAACTCCAAAGCGAATGTT
This sequence comes from uncultured Pelagibacteraceae bacterium, assembly GCA_902594835.1. GTDB lineage: Bacteria > Pseudomonadota > Alphaproteobacteria > Pelagibacterales > Pelagibacteraceae > Pelagilacustribacter. The sequence goes on from CACJNX010000005.1 coordinate 5,728, forward strand.
CAAGTTTGCAGAAACTGTAGAAAAAAATGGTTTTGGTGTGATCATAGCAGGAGCAGGCGGAGCCGCACATTTAGCAGGCATGGTTGCGTCTTTAACTACTTTACCGGTATTGGGGGTCCCTATGGAAACTAAAAAAATAAAAGGTCTTGATAGCGTACTATCAATGGCACAAATGCCAAAAGGTGTTCCTGTGGGGTGTCTTGCAATCGATGGCGCTTTTAATGCAGGTATTCTTGCTGCTTCAATAATTGGCAACTTTGATACAAAAATAAAATCTAATTTAGAAAAATGGAGGAGACTCCAAACTCAATCTATTAAAAAAAAACCTAAATAACAAATGTCTGACATCACTTTAGGGATTATAGGCTCGGGACAATTAGGTTCACTGCTTTGTCAGGCAGCCAAAAAGCTCAATGTAAAAACAGTGGTAATATCTGATGATGAACAAGGCCCTGCACAAAATTATTCTAACGAGTTTATTTATTCAAAATATAATGATGAAAGCAAGATTAAAGAATTCACTAAAAAAGTCGACATCGTAACCTTTGAATTTGAAAATATACCAGTAGATATTTTAAAAAAAATAGAATTAAAGAAAAAAGTCTTACCTAAACCAGAAATAAATAAAATAATTCAGAATAGAAGGTTAGAAAAAAATTTTGTTAACGATTTAGGTATCAAAACAACGGATTGGGCCTTTATTAAACAGGCAGGAGATGTTGAAAAGAATAAAAACTTATTACCCGGAATCTTAAAGACAAACACACTTGGTTATGATGGACACGGACAATTTGTTTTAAATTCTCTTGATGATGTAAAAAAAGATTGGTGTTTTACTGCTGATTATATTTTAGAAAAGAAGTTAAACTTAAAGAAAGAGATATCAGTTGTAATTACAAGATATTTAAGTGGTGAAACTTATATTTATGAACCCATAGAAAATATTCATAAAGACCAAATTTTAAATCATTCAAAAATTCCTGCAGATATTAATAAAGAAATTTTTGCTAAAGCACAGAATAATGCAAAACTTATTTCAGAAAAATTGGATTACGTTGGCACGATGTGTGTTGAATATTTCATCGATCAAGATGACAATTTGTTAGTAAATGAAATTGCTCCCAGAGTTCATAATTCAGGTCACTTAACAATAAACGCTTTTAACATCAGTCAATTTGAAAATCATGTAAGAGCAGTATGTAATTTGGGTCCAGAAAAGGTAGAAAAAATTTCTAATGCTGAAATGTTTAATGTGCTGGGAAAAGATATTGAGACTTACAGAACGAAAACATTTAATAAAGATGAATTCTTTTATGATTACGAAAAAAAAACTATAAAAGATAAAAGAAAAATGGGACACCTTACAATTTTAAAAAAATAATTATTTAATCGTTATTCTATGCATTACTCTTCTACAGTTCTTTATTTCACTAGCCATATGCAGAATGCTTAAATTATCCCAAAGACAGATATCACCTTTATCCCACTCATATGAAAATATAAACTCTTCTTTGTTTACTTGATCTACTAAATAATTTTTTAAATATTCGGCTTCGTCATCTTTAACGTTTTTAATCTTTATCAAATGCCCTGGTGATACATAGAGAGTTTTTTTTCCATCTACGGCAATAACAATTGGATGTTCAGCCTCCATACTTTCTGAAGATTGAATGCCCATTTCTTTTTCTCTTTCAAGTCTTGTTACTGCTATCGGGCCTGCTGATGAAAAAACTCCAGTAGCGTCTTTAATTTTTTCTTTAATATCGTTTGGTAATTTGTTGTAAGCATTAAAACCAGATGAGAATATAGTATTACCTTGGCCAACTGGTATCTCAATACCCATTAACATTGTATATCTTGGTCTATTACAAGCTAAATAACTTGTATCCTGATGAAGCCAGCTCGAACCGAAACTTAAATTTTTATCATCAGGCTTTCTCTCGATTACATTTATAAATGGAAATTTTTCATCTAAACTTTTAAGTCTTGGATACACTACGGGTTGACCAATAGTTTTGGCAAAATTTTGATAAGCTTCAGGATCAAGATATTGTTTTTTTATAAATATTACTCCGTATTGGTTTAAAATCTTTTTTATTTCTTTTGCTTGATTTTGATCTAAGGATTTTAAATCAATGTCGTTGATATAAGCCCCAACATTATTTTTTCCTGGCGTGATAGATAAATTCATTTAGTTTAAAGGTTTAATTAAAGCAGGGTCGTTGTTTATTGGATTATTTACATCTTTTGAAATTTCATGAAATTTTAATTCTGGAGGTTTAATCGAATTTAATATCTCCATAGCATCTTTTTTTACATTTAAGTAATTATTGATCTGACTTTTGTTTATTATTAAAGGCTCTCTATGATGAATAGTACTTATTTTTTCTGTGGCTTCTCTTGTAATAATACAAAATTGATTGTTTTGATGAATTGCCGCAAAAAACATTATTTCATCATCATCTTTTGAAAAATAATAAGGAATTTTATTTTTATCTTCTCTTTTCCATTCATAGTATCCATCTGCAGGAACAATACATCTTGAAGTTTGAATTAAATTTTTAAATGTTACTTTTTCCATAAGTGTCTCCTTTTTTGCATTTATAAGAGGAGAAAATTTATCTAGTTTTTTTGACCAGCTTGGAACTAAACCCCATTCAGATAGCTCTAAAGCCTTTCCGTTAGTATATGATTTTATAATTGGGAGTTTTTGTGTTGGGTGTGCGTTATAATTATCTGCATCCTCCACTTTAATATTCGTTTTGACCAGATCAACAGTTTTAGTCACTGGTTTAGTTATTTTATAACGCCCGCACATTATTTATTTTTTTTCTCTCTTTTTAATTTTCTTTTTTGTTTTAAAGTAAGTTTAGCTTTTTTCATCACACTAGAATCCTTAAAACTTTTTCCACTGTAACGCTTTGACATTATTAATCTCCTATTATCTTATAGCTTTGCTCACCTAAATGGTCGACTTTTAAATGAAGTTCATCACCTATTTGAAGAAATTTTTGAGGCTTTTGTTCCATACCAGTTCCTGCTGGCGTGCCTGTAGAAATTACAGTACCAGGTTTTAACGTTAAATATTTACTTATATGAGCAATTAAAAAACTGACTTTAAAAATCATATTTTTTGTATTTCCGTTTTGTCTGGGTTCACCATTTACACTTAATGATAAATTAATATTATTAATATTTTCAATGTGTTCTTTGGTGACTAACAATCCTCCTGCCGGTGCGCTCCAAGATTTTCCAAGTGTCCAATGACCATTTCCTATTACTTTTTGAACGTGACGATCAGAAATGTCATTTAAAATAAAATATCCAAAAACATAATCTAAAGCTTTATCTTCACTGACATTTTTTGCTTCTTTTCCGATTACCAACGCTAACTCAACTTCATAATCTAGTTTTTCTTGTGAGCTATTTTTTTTGATAGGATCATTCGGACCTTGGAGACAATCAGGACTTTTATTAAAGACAATTGGATTATCAGGTAATTTAGAACCTGTTTGCTCTGCGTGTAAAGAATAATTTAATCCTATACAAAGGATGTTACTTGGTCTGTTAACGCATGGACCAATCCGAGTATTATTAGGAATTTCAGGGAGTGTTTCAATTTTAATTTTTTGTAATTTTTCTAAAGTTTGAAAGTTTATAGTGTCAGGATTTAAATCATCGATATAAGATGAAAGATCTCTAATCTTATTCTCTGAGTCCATTGCCGCAACTTTTTCTTGCCCATGTTGGCCAACCCTCAATAATTTCATGAAATAATTTTAGTTAAGATTTGTTTATTTTACAAATCTTTTAATTCTTTCCTCAGTCGTAGTATCAGGACCAGAGTATGGAGTTTCGTAAGAATTAGTCCTAGTTAAAACATCTATTCCCTTTGTGAAAATAAAAATAAAGAAAACTATAAAAAAAATTGCAAAAATTTTAGCTGGATTATAATTTCCTGATTGAAAGACACTAATAGGTTGTTCTTGCTTTTTGTGAAAAAATTTAAAAGTTAGATACACGGCGATAATTAATCCTATGTGAGCCATAACTACCCCAGCCCAGCCAAAAATAAATGAAGTTACGCTAAAAACATACAGACTAAAAACAGTTGACCAAACAAATGATAATACTATTAAAATTTGCAGCCTTACAGATTTTGGTAAGCTTCTTAAATCATTTTTACTGTCATCGAACATAATGTTCGCGGCTTCCGTCATCCAATTTTTAAAACTTTCCATAATGTATTTATATACTTTTTAAATAAAATTTGAATTATCATAAATTACGCACCAATTGTCTTACTTTTTGCATATGTCTGTCAAACCTCTGTTGGGTCATACCGGGAAGAACTTCATAGAATCTTACATAAGTTGTTCTCATTCCTCCTAACTTAAGCACTCCAGCTTTGATCCGTCTAAAAGGTATATTCTGAAACCAAGTTTGAATTGAAAACCAATTTCCACCGTAAGACATTGACATAATAGCTTTCTTATCCTTCATAGCTCCAGCAACAGGATAACCCCAATTACCAACAAGTCTCTTAAATGAAAAAAACCATTTAGGTGCCAAAGTAAGGTCTATCCAGTTTTCTAAAATTGCAGTTGCTCTCAAATTATAACATGGTGAAATCATGAATAGCACATCACTTTCCTCCAATCTTTTTCTATAATTTAATACCTGATCATTTGGACCAGTTCCATCAAAGAATGGAAGAGGTTTTTCATCGTGTAAATTTATAAGATCTATTTTATGATTTAATTTTTTAGCTTCATCTATAAAAGTATCTCTGATTGAAGCATTAAAAGATTTTTGAGTATTGTGATGTCCGTAAACAATGAAGATTTTCTTAGACATGTTAAGTGTCTATATCATTTTTTTTATCTTTCCAGAAAAAAATTCCACTCCCTATACCTATTGCAATAGCTGAAACCAACATACTGTATTCTTGATCTGAATAGAGCACTAAACCTCCAAAGACAATAATGATTATTCCAAGCGTTTTATTATTCATTGACAATATTATAACTTATATTAAAGTTAACACATCCATAAGTCATGGAAAAAAAGACTCCGCATCTACATGCGGGACTCTATAGAGAGTTACAAAGTAGGTTGAAAAGAAAGGAGATGTGATGAATAGATTTTCACGTTTGCTTGGTGAGTTCAGCCGAAACAGTCAGAGGGCTAAACTTACACAGCAACTTAATAAAAAAGTCGAAGCTCCAGAGGCAAATGCCAATGGAACAAGTGGCTATTTAATTAAGGAAGGCAAAAATGCTGGAAAAGTACTCAAGCATTTAAAAACTGATCGAACAAAACTTTAATAAATCTTTATAGAGTGGGGTTTCAATACCCCACTCAAGTCTTTAATATCTTTTTCAATGAATAAACAAAATTTTTATGATCTAAATTTTGATCAATTAAAAAATTTTCTTATAGAAAAAGCAGAAATTGAAGATAAAAAAGCAAAGATGAGAGCACAGCAAATGTTTAATGCTGTATATAAAAAAAACATAAAAAATTTCGATGAACTTACGACATTCGGATTAGAATTAAGAGAAAAAATTAAAAATCTAATTTCTTTAGAAAAACCTAAAATAATTGATATTCAAAGATCTAAAGATGGAACAATTAAACTCCTTCTTGAATTAAAAGATAAAAGAAACGTAGAAACTGTTTTAATACCTGACAAATCACAAAGTCGTTATACAATTTGTTTATCGGTCTCCGTGGGTTGTTATTTGTCATGTGAATTTTGTGCTACAGCACAGATTTCTAAAAAACTAGTTAGAAATTTAACTCCAGGTGAAATTATTTCTCAAATTATTTTATGTAAAGATTACATTGATGATTGGTCGACACAAAAGAAGATTACCAATCAAGTTTTGATGGGAGAAGGGTCACCTTTTTTAAATTTGGATAATGTTAAAGTAGCAATAGATAATTCAAAAAATAAAGATGGACTTGAGTACGGAAGAACGAGAATAACAGTAAGTACGGTAGGTGTTGGCATTAAGAAAGATAATATCGATGCAATTGAGTGGGCCGCAAAAGAACTTGATGTTTATTTAGCATGGAGCTTGCATAGCTCAATTCCAAAACATAGATCTGAGATTATGCCTATCAACGAAAAATACTCTATAAATTCTTTAATACCTCAATTAAAAAAATATTATGACAAAACAAAATTACCTATTTTTATCGAGTGGATTTGTTTAGAAGAAAATATGACTGAAGAACATGCTAAAGAATTAGTAAAGATAATGAAAAAAGTTCCATCAAAATTAAATCTGATAGAGTTTAATCCACTTGCAAATAAAAGTTTTAAACCTGCCACAAAAAACAGCATAGATAAGTTCTCAAAAATTATACAAGACAATGGCTTCTTATCTCTTTTTAGAAGAAGTAGAGGTAGAGACATCAACGCATCTTGCGGATCCTTAGCAAATAAGAAATCTATAGGAAATGGATAATTTACATATTTTTCTAGGCGCAACAGTTGCGGATGCAGCTGCACGACCTTTGCATTGGGTTTATGATCCAAAAAAATTAAATCAATACATAAAAGGAAAAAAAGAAATTACATTTTTAAAAAAAAATAAAAGTCCGTTTTATTCAATCAAAACAGGTAAAGTTTCTGGCTATAATGACGTAGGCCAGGTAATGTTTAGGACATTAATTTCAACAAAGAAAAAATCGGAGATTCTTAAAAATTTTAAAAGGAACATAGTAAAGAACTTTGGACCAGGTTCAGCTTATTGGAAGAATTTAAAACTCAGAAAAAAATATAAAAAGATTAAATGGAAAGGGCCCATGAATGGTCCTTGGATCCACCAAAACATATTAGAAACTATTCAAAACATTAAAACTAATAAAAGCTCAACTGGAGGCAAAAAGGTAAATGAGTCTGATGGTTATTGCGCAGTCTTACCTTATTTTCTTTATAATAACTCAGAGACCGATCTAAAGAGAGTTATAAAAAGTGTAGCTAATTCTAAAATAAACGAAACTTATGCTTTAGCTAAACTGAAGATCATTAGTATAGCTAATGATAATAAGAAAGACCCGGTCCGGTTTTTTGTGAAGAAATATAAAAATAATAGATATTTTAAAGATGTAATAAAAAACATTAAAAAAATCTTAAGATTAAAAAAACATAATCACACAAAAGTAGTACGAAAATTCGGAAAGGCCTGTAGTTATCCGGGTACTTTCATGGGTTCTATACACGCAATGATTTCTTCAAATAATTACAAATCAGCTATTAATAAAACTATAAAAGCTGGAGGATGTAATTGTTCTAGAGCCAATTTTGTAGGAGCTTATTTTGCAGCTTATAAAGGTTTAAAAAATATTCCTTCACCTTGGATAAAAAAAACTATTCCAGCTAAAAATATTTTAAAATATATTTAATTATTCTAAATGATGTATAATGTTTCATGGATTCGATAGTAGCAATTTTGATAATATGTTTATTATTAATTAACCTTATTGCAGTAATATTTTTAATTAAACGTAAACAACCAGATCAAATTGATAATAGTCAGATTTTTAAAGATGAGGTTAGCTCTTTGAAAAATTCTTTTAGTCAGTCATTTGGTTCCATGAGTAAAGAAATTGCAAAAGACATGACAGGAGCTCTTACAAAAGTAGATGAAAAGGTTGGAGTATTTAATCGTCAAGTAAGTGAACTTAATAAAAGCCAGGATAATTTTAGTAAAATTTTAAGTGGAGTAAAAACTTATGGCACATTAGCTGAATTTGGTTTAGGAGCCCTTTTAAAAGATTTACTTCCAGCATCACAATTTATAGCAAATGTGAAAATGAAGGAAGACACATCTGAAACAGTCGAGTTTGCTATAAAACTACAAGATGTCTTACTTCCTATTGACAGCCATTGGCCTGTAGAAAAATATAAGGCTATTGATGATGCCTATAATGCTAATGATAAAGATTCTCAAGCTGAAGCGAGAAAAGATTTAGCAGCCGCTTTTAGACTAAAAGCAAAAGCTGTTAACATGAAATATATAGCTCCTCCGAAGAGTACAGATTTTGCAATTGTCTATGTTCCAACAGAAGGACTTTTTGCAGAACTGTCAAGTTACAGAGATCCAAAAACAAAAGAATTATTGCTTCAAGAATTAAGAACAAAATACAAAGTTACAATTTCAGGTCCAAATACTTTATCTGCACTGTTACAATCTTATCATTTAGGATTTCAAACATTAAAAGTGCAACAACATGCTACACAAATTTATAGCGATTTAAGAAATATAAGTTCAAGATTTGACAAACATTTTGATGGGATAAAAGATTTAAGAAAAAAACTTGAACAAGCTATGACTGCAACCGATGGTTTTGGAAGAGATGCAAGATCAATAATGAATACACTTTCTAATATTAAAGACCCCCAACAGGTAAAAGAAACATTAGAGGAAAATTCAGAAAAGATAAAAATTCTTAAGTAGATTTAATATGTCTAATTTTGTCTTTTATGATTTCGAGACCAGTTCCTCCAATAAATATTGGGGGCAGATAATTCAAATTGGCGCTGTCTTAACAAATGATAATCTCGATGAACTAGATAGATTTGATGCTAGATGCAGGTTAAGCCCGGGAATTATCCCTGAAGCTATGGCACTGATTGTAAATAAATCGTCACCTCAGATGTTAAAGAATTCAAATTTATCTCATTATGAGATGATAAGACAATTTGTTGAAACTTTAAAAAGATGGGGAAAAGCTACTTACATAGGATTTAACTCGATAGAATTCGACGAAGAGTTCCTAAGGTGTACTTTATTTCAAACTTTAGAATATCCTTACATCACAAGCACGAATGGAAACACTAGAGGAGATGTTCTGAGTTTAGCTAGAGCAGCTAATTTGTACTACCCAAACACTTTAAAAAACTCTGTTAACGAAAAAGGTAATGATGTTTATAAATTAGATCAAATGGCACCTTTAAACGGCATTGAACATGGCGACGCTCATAGTGCAATCGGTGATGTTATGGCGACAGTAGGAATAGCTAAAATTATTTCTAAAAAAGCACCTAATGTTTGGAAAGCAAGTATGTTAACTATGGATAAAAATCAATCATTAGAAATAATTAAAAAAGAACTTTTCTTTTGCACAAATGAATACTTTTATGGACGTAGTAGACCTTATGTACAAACTTTTGTGTGTCAGCACCCCCAATATCAATGGCCTTTATGCTTTGATTTAAGACATGATCCAACACCTTACTTAAGCATGCCATTAAAGGAATTAGAGGCTGCAATGAAAAAACAACCAAAGTTTATGAGAACCGTTAGACATAATAAACATCCAGTAATAATGAATCCATCTTATGGAGATAAATTTGAGGAATACAAAGCTATAGGAACAGCAAAATTAAAAGCTAGAGCAGAACTTGTCAGAAAAAATAAAGAATTTGCAGAAAAAATTCAATCTATAAAACGTTCAGAGGTAGAGGAAAAAGAACAAAATAAATCACAAGAGGATCTATATAACGAGGAAAGTATTTACGCTAAATTTACAACAGCGGAGGACAATAAAGTAATGCCTGAATTTCATTCTGCTGAGTGGGATAAAAAATTGAGTGTAATTTCTAAATTTAAAGACGAGCGACTACAATATTTTGGAAAAAAACTTCTCTATATGGAAAAACCTGAATTATTGAGCAAAGAAGAATACAATTTAATACACAAAGATACAGCTAAGAAACTTTTAAGCACAAATAATGAAAAATGGAACACAATACCAAGAACTTATTCAGAGATTGATACCTTAAGAGCAAAATTTGAAAAACAAGATGATAAGGAAAAATTAAAAATTTTAGAAGATATTAACGCATACGTTGAAGATTTAGAAAAACATTACTCATCTGCGTAGTTGACAAATAATTTAAAATACTTATTTAAAGCTTATGGCATTTAAAGATTCTACAGATGAAAAATTTCAAGATCAGATTAACGGAAGTAAATTAAATTTAATTCAATTTTCGGCAAGCTGGTGCGGACCATGTCAACAATTAAAACCAATTATAGAAAAGATTTCAAATGACATGGCTGATAAAATTGATTGTTACTATCATGACATTGAGAGCCAACCTAACGAACCCACTAAGTACTCAGTAAGAGGAGTGCCTACAGTGCTTTTGTTTAAAGGCGGAAAACTTGTAGGGACCAAAGTTGGAGCCACAAGTGAGAAAGATATGTTAGATTTTATTCAACCTCATATCTAATTTTTATTTAGTATATTTCCCACATTGTATAAAGAGCCCATACAAATAATTAACTTCTTATCTTTTGAGGTTATTTTCATAATCGCTTTATTGAAATTCTTAGCTTTATCTACAATAAATTGATTTTTTTTTGCTATAGCTTTTAAATCTTTAGCAGACATACAATTCTTCTCATTTTCTATAGGTATAGTTATGACTCTTTTAAAAATCCCTTTAAATTGCTTAATGAATAAGTCGGGGTCTTTATTTTTCATCATTGCCCAAACAGCGTATTTAGGTACTTTAATATTTCTTAAGTAATTTGCTAAATTTTTAGCATCCGCCTCAGCATGAGCACCATCTAGCATGATTTGTTCATTTTTATGAAGCTTATTTTTAATTTTACCTTTTTTTAAATACTGAAATCTACCTTCAAATGAAATAGTTGGAATAGTTCTGATAATGACTTTTTTATCAATTTTCAAATCTAGTGCTATTTTTATTGAGTGACAAAGATTTTCTAATAATCCTTTTGAGTGAATATTTTTAGTATTAAGTTTTATTTTATTTTTTTTATCTTTATAAAAGGAGTGCTTATTTTTTTTAATTAATTTCCAAGAATTAGAATAATTTATTCTACTTTTATTATTCTTTAGATTTCTTTTAATTTTATTTAAAACACTAGGTCTTTGCTTACCTACATAAATTCGGCTAAAGTTACTTAAAAAATTTACTTTCTGATAAACAACTTCATCTAATGTCTTTTTTTTAAGAAAATTTAAATGTTGCTTATTAATATTGACGACTACTTGAGCCAAAGGAAAATCAAATACATTAGTCGAGTCCTTAGAAAATAATGCACCTGCTTCTACCAAGTGATAGTCTGTTTTTTGTTTTGAGGCATTAATTATAAAGACTACCGTAAGTACTTCAAAAATAGTAAGCGGGACTTTTAATTTTGCAATTAGCCTAATTGATTGTTTAATTTCTTGATGAGTTAAATATCTATTTCCCATCCAAAATCGTTCTTTAATATCTTTGAGGGATGGGGAGATATATGCAGTTGCTGTTTGTTTATTAGCTTCAATAAAACACTTTAAAGAATATAAGGTGGTAAATTTACCGCTTGAACCTAAAAAATTTATAACATTATTTAGTTTTCTTTCTGGATGGTCTAATTTTTTAAGAACTAATTTGATCCTTTTTAAATTAAAATTAATAGTTTTGTTGAAAAGCTTATGATTAGCTAGCTGCCTGTAGAGACTTATCGACTGTGACATTCGAGTCTTGTTTAGCTTGAGACTCTGATTTTTTCAATAGAACATTTAGCAATGTTCCTATAGTTGAATTTAAGTATTGTCTTTCAACAACTAAATCGATACCACCATGATCTTTAACATATTCAGCTGTTTGGAACTCATCAGGCAAGGTCTCTCTGACGGTATCTTGAATTACACGTCTGCCGGCAAAACCAATTGTTGCTTTAGGCTCTGCAATTAAGATATCACCTAGCATTGCCCAAGAAGCTGTCACGCCACCCGTAGTTGGATCAGTTAAAACTACTACGAAGGGAACATTATTTTTCTTTAACTCATTTACTGCTAAAGCTGTTCTAGACATTTGCATAAGAGCAATAGAAGACTCCATCATTCTTTGACCACCAGAACAGCTAAAGAATACATAAGGCATACTATTTTCAATTGCTTGCTGGGCACCAGCTATAAAAGCTTCTCCGGAAGCGGCACCGAATGATCCACCAATAAACCTAAAATCTTGAGCACCAACTACCATGTTAATATTTTGAACTTTTCCCTTTGCAATTAAAATTGCATCATCTTGGCCAGTAAGTTTACGAGCTGCTATTAATCGATCAGTATATTTCTTTTTATCTTCAAAATTTAATGGATCATCTTTAGGTAAAGGAGTTTCAATCAATTCAAATTCTTTATTATCAAAAAAAGTTTCAAATCTTTCTCGACAAGTTAATTTGTGATGTGCTCCACACTTAGGACAGACCTTTAGGTTGGCCTGCATATCCTCTTTATATATTAAGTTTTTGCATCCACAAGTAGTCCAAAGATTTTCATCAGTTTTTGATGATTTTTTTTCAAAAAGTGATTTTATTTTTGGTTTAATAAATTTTGAAATCCAATTCATATAATTTTTTTTTTTAGATTGTACACAACTTTATCTAACTTTGTGACAGGATTTTGTCCCATTTTGAGTGAATTCGTTATTATTTTACACAACATACTGCCTACAACTAGCCCATTAGCTGATTTTAGGGAAGATATGGTCTTCTCTGTAATACCAAATCCTATTACTAGATTCTTTTTTGGGTTAATTCTTTTTATTGTATTATAGTTTTGAAGAATTTTTTTAGGTGAAACTTTTAATCTCCCACCGGTAGTAGATAGCATAGATATGTAATAAATCATATCATGTGAGTTTTTAATAATTTTTTTAATCCTATCCTTAGAGGTAGTTGGGGATAGTAGTTGTATAAAGTTTATTGACTTTTTTTTGCACTTATTAGCAAAGTTTTTATTTTCAGGGTAAGGAAGATCAACGATAATTAAGCCATCCACACCTGATGATTTACAACTTTCTAAAAAATTATTTTCTCCATTTTGATAAATTAAGTTGAAATACCCCATTAAAATAATTGGCTTATGAGGATTATTTTTTTTAAATTTTTTAACAATTTGAAAAACATCTTTTAATTTAATTCCATTTTTAAGAGCTCGATGTGAGCTACCTTGTATTTGTCCACCGTCAGCTATAGGCGTGTTGTGAGGGAATCCCAGTTCAAGAATATCTGCATGTTTAGATATTTTATTTAATATTTTGAGAGAATTATTTTTAGTGTTGTCTCCAGCAACTGTGTAAGTAATTAAGGCTGGTCTTTTTTCTTTTTTGCAATTATTAAAGGCTAAAGCTATCTTTGATTTCATCTTATGTATGATCCCAATTTTTGTTTAATAATATCTTTATCTTTAAGACTGTCGCCGCAGGAATTTACAATAATAACTTCAGATGATTTTAATTTAGGAGCTAATTTAATTGCTTCCGCAAAAGCATGCGAGGGTTCAAGTGAAGGTGAAATATTTTCAAGTTTTGAAACCAATTGATAAGCATAAAGCGCCTCTTCATCACTTGCAGAAGTATATCTAGCTCTTTTTGCATCTTTAAGAAAACAATGAAGAGGAGAAATTCCTGGGTAATCAAGACCTGCGGATATAGAATCAGTAGATCCTATTTGACCTTCTTTGTCTTGTATAACGTACTGAGCAGCTCCATGAAGAATACCAATTTTAGAACCATTAGTTAGTGGTGCTGCATGAAGTTTACTGTTTTTTGGACCTCCAGCTTCTACTCCAATAAACTGGGCATGAGTATTCATAAATTCATTCCAGAATCCAGCTGCTGAGCTACCGCCTCCAACACAATTAATTAATTTTAATTTTTCAGGTATTATTCCAAATTCCTCTTTAACTTGTTTCATCAATTCCCTTGATATTTGAGCTGTGCTCCAAGCACAAATTTTAATAAATATGTTAGGGCCAACTGTTGAGCCCACGCACATATGTGTAGTGTCACAATTTGAAACCCAGTATCTCATACATTCACTTACAGCATCAACTAATGTTTGACTTCCAGTGGTTACAGGAATTATTTCTGCACCATTTTTTCTCATTGCTTCTACATTAGGTCTTTGTCTTTTTATGTCCTTTGCACCCATAAATATTTTGCATTTAAGACCAAATTTTTTAGCTGCCATAGAAAGCATTTTTCCTGCATAGCCAGCACCTGTATCACCAACTACATATTTTTTCCCTGCCTTTTTAGCGATAAGACAGTGAACGGTAGCATTATATATCTTGTGAGCTCCACCATTAGCTTCCGAGACAACTTTTGCATAAATCTGCGCTCCTCCAAGATGATCTGTTAAATTCTCTAATTTGATAAATGGTGTAGGAGCACCTACATAAGTTTCAAAGTAATGATCTCTTTCTTTAAGAAAATTTTTATTTTTTCTTAGTTTTCCAAATAATTTTGTTAAATCATCAATAGGCTTTTTTAGAGTTTCCGGTATAAAATTGCCACCAAATTTTCCACCATACATAAAGTTTTTATCATGTTGGTCAATGAGAGGTAAATTTTTTCTAATTTTTAATTTCATTAATTTTATTTATAAAACTTTTTATCTTGTCGTGATTTTTGTTACCTAATTGACTTTCTAAACTAGACGATAAATCAAAAAAGTTAAGCCCTAATTTATTAATATTTTCTACATTATTTTCAGAGATAGAACCTGCTAGTGCATATTTTGTACCATTAGGAAGTTTTGTAATAAGGTCTTTGGGAAATTCAAAAGATTTTTCCATACCTGGTGTATCAAATAATATTATATCAGCATTATCAAATTCTCTGTATTTACCAATATCTTTCTCTTCCTTAACTTTAATTGCCTTTATGACTTTCAATCCTGTACTCTTGATATCAGCCACTCTTTCTTTAGTTTCTGACCCATGAAGCTGAATAAAATCAAAATTACCTATAATATTTTTTTTAATAAATTCATCAGTTGGATTAACTGTAACTGCAACAAATGAAGACAATCTTTTATCATAACTGGAGAGAACACTTATTTCAGATATATTTACATTTCGAGGAGATTTTTCATAAAACACAAAACCTAAATAATTAACTTTTAAGTCAATACAAAGCTGAACATCCTTGGTTGGATTTAAACCACAAATCTTAATTTTCATTATTTTAATTCTTTAGCAAGATTTAGAATATTCTTTTTGATGTTCCCCTTTGTAATTGCTCGACCTATAACTATCCAATCAGATTTGACTTTCCGAGCTTCCATGGAACGTTTTTGATCATAATTTTTTTTTCCTATTTGCACTCCAGGAGTAATGATTTCTTTTTTAAAAATTTTTCTTAAAGCACTAACTTCATAAGGACTACAAACTAAAGCGTCTAACGCTGCTTTTTTTGCAAGCTTGGCTTGATGAATAACTAAATTTTTTACTGATTTATTATATCCAATAAGTTTTAGGTCATTGTTATTTAATGAAGTTAAAGTTGTAACACCAACTATCTTTATTGAGCCTGAAACTTTTTTAACAGCTTTTAAGGCAGCCAAACCAGAAGAAATATGAACAGTAAGATAATTAATTTTTAAATCTTTCAAGGCTTTAACTGTAGACAGCATAGTATTTACTGTATCATTTAATTTTAAATCAACAAAAATTATTTTATTTTTCAGCGAAGAAATGAACTGTCTACCTTTTTTAGAGTTCATAAACTCCAAACCAAATTTGTAACCAATTTTGATTTTTTCTATTTTTGATTGTTTTATAATATTTTTAACTTTTGCGATATTTGTAGTGTCACAAGCAATAAATATTTTATATTTTTTCATTTATTTAATAGTTTAATCAAATTTTTTGAAGGTTTAAATCTTACTCTGTTTCTTTTAGGTTTATAAATGACTTCATTAGTAGAAGGATTTCGTAAATTCCAATTCTCTTTCAACTGTTTACAAATAAATCTTCCAAAACCTCTAATCTCAACATTTTGTCCATTTTTTAAAGCTTTTGAAATACTGTTAGAAAAATTTTCTACCACAGTTTCTAATTCAGAATAATTTAAATTTGGGTTTTTTATTTTGAGCTGTTTGATTAGATCAGTTCGGGACAATTATTTTTCTTTATTTTTTTTTCCAATCGCTTTTTCAAAAATATTTTTAAGTGTAGCTCCTGATTTAGTCGCACCTTCACCAAATTTAGCTATTAAAGATTTTTCTTCATCAATCTGCGCTGCTTTAACACTTAACTTGATTTTTCTGGATTTTAAGTCTAATTCTACAATTTTTGCATCTAACGCATCACCTTTTGAAAATACTTCAGGTCTAGCGTCCGCTGCTTCTTTTGCAAGGTCATTTTTCTTAATTGTAAAAATTAATTTTTTATCTTTATCAACAGTTACTTTAACACCTGTCTTTAGAACTTCATGGATCCTAGTTGTAATTGTGCTCCCAACTTTTTTATTGTTTTCTTTAAACCAATCTAATGGATCTTTTTCTAAAGCTCTTTTAGAAAATCTAATTTTATCGTCCTTAACTTCTAAAATCTTTACCTTAACTAAATCATTTTTTTTATATTTTTTTAAATCATCCGTATTTTCTTGAAAACTTAATTCTTTATAATGCAACATCCCTGAAAGATTTAAAGAAGTAATCTCTCCGAAAATTGCCTTGTCAGTAATACTTGTAATTTTGATTTCTGTTTCCTTACCTATTAGTTCTCTAGCTTTATCCCATGGATTTTTTTGAGTAGCTTTATAAGATAAAGAAATTCTCTTAGTTTCTTTTTCAATACTCACAATTTTAAATTTAATCTTTTGTGAAATACTTAAAACTTTGCTTGGTTTAATATTTCTATTTGCCCAATCTAATTCTGAGCTATGTATTAATCCTTCAATGCCATCTTCAATTTTAACAAAACAACCATAATCCATTATCTTTGTTACTGTTCCTTCATAAACTTCTCCAACTTTATACTTCTTATCGATATTTTCATATGGATCTTCTGTAAGAGCTTTGACTGAAGCGGAAATACGGTTAGTTTTTTTGTCAATTTTTGTGAGTTTTACTTTTAGTGTTTGTCCTATTGTTACAAGATCGGAAGGTTTTTTTACTCTTCCATGACTTAAATCAGACACGTGAAGCAATGCATCAATACCATTAATATCTAAGAAAATCCCCCAATCAGTTGTGGCTTTAACCACAGCGTTATCGACAATATCACCCTCTTTAATATTTTTTAAAGCCTCAGTAATTTCAGCGTTCTTACTTTTTTCAATTACTGCTCTTCTAGAGACACAAACATTACCTCGATTTTTATCAATTCTAGTTGCCATTACTTTAACTGGGGTGTTCATTAAGTGATCTATTTTTTTTAATGGTCTTACGTCAATTTGTGATGACGGCATGAAACAAGGTAAACCCTCAACATTAGTTATATAGCCACCCTTTACCTTGCCCGTAATGTAACCTGTGATTATCTCTTGAGACTCAAAGACTTTTTCCATTTTTTTCCAAGCTTTCATTTTTCTAGCTTTATCTCTTGAGATAACAATTTCACCTTTGAAGCTCTCTATCCTCTCAAGATATACCTCTATCTTTGAACCTACTTTTAAATTTTTGAGTTCATCATCATCTTTAAATTCATCAACTGGTATCATGCCTTCCATTTTTGCTTTGCAATCAACAACAATAAAATTTTTGGTAATTTCCGTGACGGTCGCTTGAATAATTTCGTTTTCTTTAAGTTTTCTATCTTTGAAATCTTTATCTAATAGAGATTGAAATTCTTTATTCAAAGAATTTACATTTTTTATCTCTTGTTCATTTGCCATATTTTTTTTTAATAACTTTATTTACGTGTTTTGACATTTTAGCCAGCATTGAAGACTTATTCAATTTACCGGTGTCGATTTCTATCGAATCTCTGTGTTTAAGTAAAGGGGAGTTTTTACGTTTAGTGTCAGAAATATTTCTTATTCTTAGGGCTTTTTTGACATCCAAAAGTTTTATTTTACTATCAAATTTTTTAAGCTCTCCGTGTCTTCTTTTTGCAGCAATATTTAAAGAACACTTAAAAAAAAATTTCAGGTCAGAATTTGGCAGGATTTTAGTGGAAATATCTCTTCCTTCTATGCAACAACTAGAATTTTTTGAAAAATTTTTTTGATAACTTTTAAGAATTTCTCTTATATTATTTTTTTTAGCAATCTTTGCGGCATGCTCAGAGATTTTAGGAGACTGTAAATTCATTTTATTAAGTGTTTTATAACTCAGGCTCTTAAATTTCTTTTTAAGAAAAACAGCTTCATTCTTAGGTTTATATTTAAGGATAAGAAAACTTGAATATCGATATAACAAACCCGAAGATAAAAATTTCAAATTATATTTTTTAGCTATCATCTTGGCTCCTGTGGATTTTCCTGTTGCTGCCCCACCGTCACAAGCTATCTGAATGATTTTATTTTTTAGTTTCAAATTTTGCTCCTAACAGTTTCATAGTTTTCAAAAAAGACGGAGAAGAAGTATAAACTGTTTCAAAGTTATTAATTTTTAGTCTTGCACCAGTTATAGATGCGAGAATAAAAGACGACATACAAATACGATGATCACCTAAATTTGGAATATTAATATTTTTTTTGGAAGCATCAATTGACCCTTTACCATAAATTTTTAAATCATTTTTTGAAGATGAACTTCTCACTCCAATCTGCCTAAGGACTTTTTGCATTTCTTTTATACGATTACTTTCTTTATTAGCAAGATCACTAATACCTTTAAAAATTGAAATACCATTTGTTAAGGCAGCAATTACAAACAATATTGGGTATTCATCTGTTGCATTTACATAATATTTTTTTGATGCTTTTATTGGCTTTAACTTACTGCTTGCAGCAGTAATATCTCCGCGAATTTCATTATTTATTTTTTTTAGATTGGAAAATTTAATATTTGCTTTTTGACTTTTTAAAAGATTATAAAAACCAATCCTTGTGGGATTAATCCCAACATTTTTAATTCTAATTTTAGAACTTTTATTAAGTAATGTTAGAGCTATAAAAAAAGCAGCTGAAGAAGGATCTCCAGGAACCTCCATATGAATCGGTTTCAATTGTTTCTTTCCAGATATTTCAATTATCTTTTTATTCTTTTTTTTAATTTTAATTACTTTTTTGTTGTTAATTAAAATATTTTCAGTGTGGTCCCTGCTTTTTTTATCTTCAATAATTTCAGTTTTTCCGTATGAATTTAGTCCTGCAAGGATGACCGCACTCTTAAGCTGAGCAGATACACCTGCATGATATTTTATTCCAGATGAAATTTCAGGTGATATCATTTTTAATGGAAAATTAAACTTATTTTTAGGATGAAAAGCTGTTCCAAATTTACTCATTAAATAAATTAATTTTTTCATACTCCTTTTATTAAGAGAATGATCTCCTTTCAGATTTACAGCGATATTAGGCGTTGTTGAAAGTATACCAATTAATAATCTTGCAAGGGTGCCAGAGTTACCAAAATTTAAAAGTGAATTTTTTTTAATAAACAGCGATCCTAATCCTTTGCCATATATTTTATACTCTCTGGATTTAATTTTCTTTATTTTCACTCCAAGTTTCTTGCAAGAAAGAATTGCACTTTTTACATCAAGCGACTCCAAGACATTTTTCACGGTAGAGATATTTAGAGATATTGATCCAATTAAAATACTTCTTATTGAGATAGATTTATCTGGGTCTACTTCTATGGTTTTATTAAATGGAGAAATTTTTTTTTTTAAAATTAAGTTAAAGCTACTTTTGGTCATCTAATTTTAAGAAAACTGATTTCCAAAATAATGTTCAATAGCTTTAGAAGACTTAAGTAATTCTCTAGATGTACCCTCAGCAATAATTGTTTGCTCCCCAAGAACATAACTTCTATCAGTGATATCAAATAAGTTTTTTACGTTATGATCTGTTATTAATACTGCGGTTCCCGAAGATTGAATTTTCATAATATATTTTTGTATATCTTGTATTACTATTGGATCTAGAGCTGCTAAAGGTTCATCCAATAAAACAATTTTTGGCTTATTTATCATAACTCTAGCCATCATCAATCTCCTTATTTCACCACCAGACAAGACAGAAGCATTCAATGATCTTAAGTGCTGTAAATTAAATTCATCTAGAAGTTTCTCAGTAATTAATTTTTGATTATCAGCACCTCTGATCGAAATTTGTGCAACACCAAGAATGTTATCATATACAGACATATTAAAAACACTTCTTTGTTGAGGAAGATAGCCTAGTCCTTCTTTTGATCTTAAATGGATAGGTATTTCCTCAATAGATTTATTGTTAAGAAATATTTTTCCTCCATCGATGCTTTGTTCTCCGATACAAATTGAAAACAAAGTTGTTTTTCCACAACCATTAGGTCCCAAAATTCCAACACACTCGCCAGGAAATATTTTTAATGAAATTTTCTTGAGGATGGGCCTACCATCGAATGATTTATTTACGTCTTTTATTTCAAAGATGGGTTTATCTTTTTTAAATTTTAAAATTCTAAAACCTTTTTTCATTTTGTTTCAATATTAGCACTAATTTTATTTTGATCAAATGAACTTATATCTAGAGTTTGATTTTTTAAATCAAATTTAAGTTTATCTGCTTTAATTGATCCTCTGTTATCAATTATTTTTACTTTATCAGATATAATTAGAAATTCTTTAGAATTTGAAAATTCTGCGTTTTCAGCAAATAGTTTGCTATTTTTATGAGTTGCTTTTACATTATCTTCAAATTTTACATCTAAAGTTTTGTTATTATAAATCCCTTTATCAGAAAATATTTTAAGTAAAGAATTATCTTTAAAGTAAAAAACTGCCTCTACATATTTCATATTGACAATATCAGTACTCTCTTCACTATACCTCGCTTCTTTTGATTTAATTCTATATCTGTTACCTGAAAAATCGATGCCAGCATATTCAATATTATAAAAAACATCTTTATCATTATCTTCAGACCTTTTTTGGTCGATAACTCTATATTTATTATTCTCAGTTATTATTTGATTTTTATTCGTACCTTTTCCATAATAGGTAAAAACTAAGACTATTAGACCTGATAAAAATAAAAAAATTTGAATGATAAGTAGTTTTTTTTTCCTATAGGTCATTTTATCCCATTTTGTAATAAAAAATGAATGTGAATAATACCTTTTAAAATTTTATTTCTTTTTTTCAAATCTTTATCAGAAACAACAAGTAAACTTGTAATTTTTTTTTCATTCATTATACCTAAAGCCTTAGAGGCTGGCATATTTTCATTAACGACCATTGGATACTTTTTAGTAAAATTATTTAAACTATTAAAAGATTTTTTGTTAAGTTCCCTTCTTAAATCACCGTCTGTAACTAAACCGGATATAAATTTATTTTTAGTTATGACAACAATACCAAGATTTTTTTGGTTCATAACTTTTAAAGCCTCAGTAAATGATTTTTTGTAATTAATTACAGGCATCTTTGTTCCTGTAACCATTATATCTTTTGCTAATAGCAATGAATTACCGATATTTCCACCTGGGTGAAATATTTTAAATTTTTCTTTTGAAAATTTTTTTTGATACATCACTGTTGTTGCTAAACAATCTCCAAGTAATAAAGTTATAGACGTGCTTGTGGTAGGAACCATTCCCGTTACATCTGCTTCTTTAATTTTGGGTAATATTAATTTTACATCACTCGCTTTTAATAAAATGCTGTCGGGTTTAGAAGCTATACCTATAATTTTGATACGAAATCTGCTTGCATATTTTAACATGTTGTTAAGTTCTGAGGTATTTCCAGAGTAAGAAAAAATAATTAATATATCTTTTTTTTCTATCTGACCCATATCTCCATGTAAGGCTTGTGCCGGATCACAGAAAAAACTTGGAATACCCACGCTTGAAAAGGTTGCAGATATTTTTCTAGCTATTAAACCAGATTTTCCGATGCCTGCACAAATAACTTTTCCTTTGCAATTTAAAATAAGATCAACTGCTTTCACAAAAGAATTGTTTAGAGTTTTTTTAATTTTTTTTAATTCACTAATCTGAATTTCAGCTGACTTTTTGGCTAAAGAAATATATTTTTTTTTATTCATTAATGTTCAAAAATATCAAATTTAAATCCATTTTGATCTAACGCAACTCTAGTGTCTAAAAAATTTAAACATTTATTAAAAATATCGATTCTTTTTTCACGAATTAACATTTTTTCTAATTCATCTTTAATTTTATGCAAGTAAATTACATCATTAGCAGCATATTCTAATTGTTTATCAGATAATTCGTGAATGTCTTTATTCCAATCACTGCTACCTTGTCTTTTGTCTAGAGACTTATTGCAAAATTCCTGTACAAGATTTTTGAGTCCATGACTATCGGTATAAGTCCTAACAATTTTTGATGCAATTTTTGTATCAAAAATATTTTTAATTTTACATTTCAGAAAAAACTCTAAAGCATTTTTGTCAAATCTTAAAAAATGACCGATTTTTAAGATTTTATCATTCTCTAGAATTGAAACTAAATTTGGAGCTTTAAAATTATCTTTGTTTGGTTGGATTATAAAAACATTTCCTTTAGCATCACAAATTTGAATTAAACTTAATTTATCTCTTTCAGGAATTTGAAGTCCTGTGGCTTCTGTATCTAGTGCAATGCTATTTTTGAGAGATTTTGCAATTTCAGAAGTTATGTCCCCTTTAAACTTAGTTATTTTCATATATAAGTGTTCTAAATACCATGAAAAATCAAATTTGCACAATTTTAGGTGGTGGTGGATTTATAGGAAGATATCTTGTTCGAAATTTGACCAAGAAAAACTACAGATGCATTATTTCTACTAGAAAAGCCTTCCAAAAAGGCTACTTAAAAACACAAGCAACACCGGGTGCAATAGAGCTGATCGATTGGAACCCTAAAAACTTTTCAGAATTAAAAGACGCAATTAAAAATTCAGATATAGTAATTAACTTAATTGGTATCTTATATGAAACTAGGAAACAAAAATTTTACAATATCCACGCTGACATACCAGAAGCTGTAGCTAAAATATGTTCAGAGTCAGATGTAAAAAAATTTATTCATGTATCTGCAATAGGAGCTAATGAAAATTCAAAGTCACTTTATCAAAAATCAAAATACCAAGGAGAACTTAAAGCTTTAAACAATTTTAAAAAAACTGTGATTATTAGACCAAGCGTAGTTTGTGGGACTGAGGATAATTTTACAAATTTGTTTTCAAAATTAAGTATTCTGCCTATTATTCCAATTGTCGGAATAAATTATAAATTTCAACCTATTTTAGTAGATGACGTTTCTGATGCTATTGTCCAAGCTATTGAACAAAAAAGCAATGAAGGAAAAATTTATGAAGTTGGTGGGCCAAAAGTAATTAGTTTTGGTGACATGGTTAAATCGATTTTAAAGACAATTAATAAAAAAAGATTTGTTTTACCCATGCCAATGCCAATTGCTAAAATCCAAAGTGCTATTACTGACCTTTTACCTTTTCCACCGATCTTAACAAAAGACCAGTGTCAGATTTTATCAGAAGCTGATAATATAGTTTCAAATAATCATCTTACTTTAAAAGACTTAGACATTGAACCGTCAGACGTAGAAGAGGAAATGAAAAAATGGCTATGGAGATATAAAGACGGTGGTCAGTTTGCAAAAGCTTAAATGAAAAGTATGACTTTACTATCAGGGTATATATATCTTGCTTTAGCGATTATCACAGGAATTGCCTCAAATGGTTTTTTAAAAACAACTGAGGGATTTTCAAAAATAAGCCCAACAATTTTTTGTGTTACAAGTATTGTGGTTTGTTTATTTTGCATTTCAAAAGCAATGACAATAATTCCAGTTGGATTTACTTACGCAACTTATGGCGCTTTAACTATAACTGCAGTAACTCTCTTTGGTATATTTAAATATAATCAAACTCCAAACATTTATGGGACTATTGGTTTAATCTTAATTATAGCAGGAGTTATACTTTTAAATCTGTTTGGAAAAGTAAAATAAAACCCTAGGTAGAATCTAAATCTAATAAGCGACTCCTCTTTATATATATTTTGTGCTAGATTTTTTTCTTTTTAAAGAAAACGGGGGACATTCAAAATGAAAAAAATAAAAGCAATAATTGCTTCGTTGGCTCTTTTCGCAATGTTTGCGGGAACAGCTGCCCAAGCAAAAGTAGAAATACAATGGTGGCATGCTTTTGGTGGAAGACTTGGTGAATTACTTGACGAACAAGTAAACAAGTTCAATGCATCACAAGACAAATACACTGTAGTTCATACTAGAAAAGGTAATTACTCAGAAACTCTTAACGCTGGTATCGCCGCATTCAGAGCTGGACAACATCCAAATATCCTTATGGTATTCGAAGTTGGAACAGCAAGTTTAATGGCTGCAAAAGGAGCTTATGTTCCTATGTACCAACTTATGAAAGATGCTGGTCAAAGATTTAATCCTAAGGGATTTGTTTCTGCTGTATCTGGTTATTACACAACAACAGATGGCAAAATGTTATCTATGCCGTACAACTCTTCAACACCAGTTCTTTGGGTAAATAAAGACTTGATGAAAAAAGCAGGTTTAGATCCAGAGATGGACTTAAGTACTTGGAAAAGAGTTGGTAACGCACTTGATGCTGCAAAAGCAAAAGGTATTGATATGCCTTTCTGTACTTGTTGGCACAGCTGGGTTCACCTTGAGAACTTCTCAGCGTACCACAATATACCATTTGCAACTAAATCAAATGGATTTGCTGGTTTAGATACTGAGTTAGCTTTCAATAGTCCAGTACACATCAAGCACATTCAAACTTTAGGTAAATGGGCACAAGAAGGTAAATTTAAGTATATGGGTAGAAGAAATGAAGCCGGTAAAAATTTTAGAGCTGGTGAATGTATGTTAATGACAGAATCTTCTGCTGGTTATGCTGGTATCAAAAAAGAAGCAAAATTCGAATTTGGTATTAGACACTTACCTTACTATGGAGCGACTGAAGCACCTCAAAATACAATTATTGGTGGTTCATCTCTATGGGCATTATCTGGAAAATCTAAAGAAGAGAACAAAGCTACGGCAGCATTTTTAGCTTTCTTATCAAGAACTGATATTCAAGCTAAGTGGCACCAAGACACTGGTTATTTAGGTGTTACCACTGCAGCTGCTAAAGCAACTAAAAAGTCAGGGTTCTACAAATCAAATCCTGGAACTGATTTAGCAGGAATACAGATGATGAGAAATAAAGTTACTCAAAACTCTAAAGGCTTACGTCTTGGATCTTTTGATCAAATAAGAGGAATTATTGATGAAGAGATGGAAGGAGTTTACAACGGCACTAAGACTGCTCAAGTAGCTTTAGACAGCGCTGTAAAAAGAGGTAACGTTCTTTTAAGAAGATTTGAAAGAGCAAACAAGTAAATCAATTTAATGTATCAGGGGCGAAAGCCCCTGGTATACTTCTTAAGATCAAATGGAAAAAAGAGTTTTTTTTAAAGGCTGGTGGCTACCAGCACTGCTAGTTGCACCTCAGCTACTGATTTCTTTTGTCTTCTTTTTTTACCCATCAGGACAAGCCATTTGGAACTCTTTATTTTTACCGGATCCCTTTGGATTAAAAACAGAATTTGTAGGTTTAGATAATTTTAGATTTTTATTATCCGATCCTTATTATCTAGCAAGTTTTAAAACGACAATTATTTTTTCAACGGCAGTATCCGTTTCGTCAATGGCTTTAGGTTTATACTTAGCTGCATTAGCAGATCGATTAATTAAAGGCGCTGGCGTTTACCAAACCTTATTAATTTGGCCTTACGCTATAGCACCAGCGATCGCAGGTGTTCTATGGTTATTTATGTTCAATGGAAACATTGGTTTAGCCTCTTATTATTTAAAAGCTTTAGGTTACGAATGGAATCATACTTTAAAAGGTGATCAAGCAATGTTTTTAGTTATTTTAGCCTCATCATGGG
>CACJNX010000006.1 GCA_902594835.1 uncultured Pelagibacteraceae bacterium
AATAAAAATTTAAAGGATTATATCAATAGTTATTAGTTAATGGCACGCCTCATTAAACTTTTTTAATCTCCAATAATTATACGGCCAAGGAGTGACAAATCCTACAGCAAGCATTATTGGAACAATCCACCAAGTTAAAATAGCTCCTCCAGTTAAAAAATAATCAGTGGCGTTCATTGCAATTTCCATACTTACCATTGAGATTAAACTCATTCCAACAGCTGTTTTAAAAGCTAACTTTAGAGAAAAATTCTGTCTTAATAAAATAATAGTTTCTAAAATGATACTTGTAATAATACCATTGATAATAGCTAAAACCATTATTGCTAATACTGGAAAAGGAATTTTAGTTAATTGAAAAAATAAAATAGTACCAAAATCACCTATCGAACATCCGAATAAACACCAAAATGTATTTTTTGCGCTTTTAGACCAAGTGTGTTTACAACTCCAATTAAATGTTTCAGAACTCATTATGCGATATCTAAACCATTATCAGTTTTCTGAGACGGGTGCACTAGGACAACTTTTCCGTCTTTTTCAATAGCTCCAAGTACTAAAACTTCAGACACAACGCCAGCTATATTCTTTGTTGGAAAATTACAAACTCCTATTACTTGTTTGCCTACTAAACTTTCAGCGTTGTAGTAATGAGTGATTTGAGCTGAAGATTGTTTTATTCCAATCTCTTTTCCAAAATCAACTTTAATTACTAAAGATGGTTTCCTGGCTTTTTCATTTTTTTTAACTTCTAAAACAGTACCAACTTTAATCTGTACTTTCTTAAAATCATCATAAGTTATTTCCATAATTTCCTTTCTACAAATAAAAAAGGGGGCCTAAGCCCCCTTTTAAATTGGTTAAGCAATTGGTTTATAGTTCTTTGTATTTACCTTTGCTCCACTCATAAAATACATAACCTGGTAAGCTCACGTCACCTTTTCTGTCAAAGCTTAGTGAACCGATTACAGTATCAAACTTACCTTTTCTCATAACTTTAAGAACTTTAGCAGGATCGTTTGTTCCAGCTTGATTAGCAGCTTGTTCGAATACTTGTAACGCAGCGTATGAATAAAGAACATAACCTTCTGGCTCAATACCAGCAGCTTTAAATTCTTTTACAACACTTGCAGCAGCAGGGTTATTTCTTGGATCTGGAGAGAAAGTCATTAACGTGCCTTCACCTGCATTTCCTGTGATATCCCAATACTCAGCTGTAACTAATGCGTCACCGCTGATTAATTTAGTTTTCATACCTTGATCTCTCATTTGTCTTACGATCAAACCACCTTCTGTGTGGTATCCACCAAGATATACTGCATCAATATTATTTGATTTTAGTTTTGAAACTAAAGCAGAATAGTCTTTTTCACCTGCTGTATAAGCTTCGTACATAGCGTCTTTAAGCCCAGCTTTCTTCATGTTTTTTCTAGTCGCGTCTGCTAAACCTTTTCCGTAAGCAGTTTTATCATGAAGGATAGCTACTTTTTTACCTTTGTAGTTTTCGGCTAAGAATTTACCAGCAACTTCACCTTGCTGATCATCTCGACCACAAACTCTAAAAGTATATTTACCACCTTTATCCGTTAACGCTGGATTTGTTGAAGCTGGTGAAACTTGAATAATTCCTTCTTCATTGTAAACCGCAGAAGCTGGAATTGAAGAACCAGAGCAGAAATGACCTGCAACATAAGCTACACCTTGACCAGCAAATTTGTTGGCTACAGCAACAGCTTGTTTAGGATCGCAAGCATCGTCTCCGATTTCTAATTTAACTTTCTCACCATTAATTCCACCTTTTTTATTAACGTGCTTTAACCACATTTCAGCACCAGCTTTTAACTGAGCACCAAATGAAGCGTACTGACCTGACATAGGTCCAGCAGAAGCAACAACAACGTCAGCTTTAGCTGATACTGTTGCAAGCATTAATGTTCCGGCAATTAATGAAAGAAGTTTATTGAACGTTCTTAACATATTATTTCCCTTTGTTGTTAATTAATTAATTATTGATATTGAACACCTTAATTACAATCTTGTAAATATGAAAAAAAGTTAATTTTTTGCCCCACCTTCGAGATAAGCGGCTTGTATGTCTTTATTTTTGAGCAACTCTTGACCAGAACCCTTAATGGTCACTTTGCCATTAACTAAAACATATGCTCTGTCTGCAAGCTCTAAAGCTTTTTTAGCATTTTGTTCAACTAAAAAAATAGTAACATTTTTTTCTTTATTAATATTTTTTATTGAAAGAAATATTTGATTAACCAATTTAGGTGCTATTCCTAGTGAAGGTTCATCCAATAAAAGCACTTTAGGTTTACTCATTAAAGCTCTTCCGATGGCCAGCATTTGTTGTTCTCCTCCAGAAAGTGTTCCACCTCTTTGAGTTTTTCTATCACTTAATACAGGAAATAAATCGTAAACTTCCTTAATATCATTTTCAAAATACTTCCCTTTTTCGTTAGCATGAGCTCCCAATCTTAAATTTTCTTCTACGGTTAATCTTGAAAAAATTCTTCTTCCTTCTGGTACTTGGCAGATACCCATATCAACAATTTTGTGGGGCTGTTTGTTTTCAATATTCTCACCATTGAAAACTATATTTCCTCTTTTAGCTTTATTAACACCGCTAATAGTCATTAGCAAAGTTGATTTACCTGCTCCGTTAGATCCAATTAAAGAAACAATTTCACCATCATTCACATCAAGATCAACTCCTCTCAAAGCTTGTATCTTCCCGTAAAATGTTTCAACATTAGAAATTTTAAGCATTACTCATCTACTCCTAGATAGGCCTCAATAACCTCTTTGCTGTTTTTAGTTTGATCAGCTGTTCCTTCAAATATCTTTTTACCATAGTTTAAAACAACAACATGATCAGAGATCCCCATTACTACGCTCATATCATGTTCAATTAATAAAATTCCTGTTTGTTTTTCTGTTTTGATAAATTTTAATAATTTATTTAATTCAGCTGACTCTTTTGGATTTAATCCTGCTGCTGGTTCATCTAAGCACAATAACCTTGGTTCAATACACATTGCACGAACAATTTCTAATTTTCTTTGATCGCCATAAGGTAGGTCGCCTGCATTATCATCTGCTCTATGAGTTAAACCAATAATATCTAACCAGTATTTTGCTTTATCAACTGCTAGCTGTTCTTTATCTCTATAGGTCTTAAGATTAAGTAAACCAAATAAAGAATAGCCTGAGGCAACCATTAGTTCATTGTGCTGAGCAACTAACAAGTTTTCAAGAACTGACATTGCTGGGAACAATCTAATATTTTGAAAAGTTCTAGCTACCTTCGCTACATAAGCAATTTTAAAGTCTGTATATTTTCTTAATGAAATTTTGCTATCCTCTTTATGTAAGAACATTTGACCATTGGTAGGTTTATAAAATCCAGTTAAACAATTAAATACTGTTGTCTTTCCAGCACCATTAGGTCCGATGATAGAAGTTATTTGATTATTTTTTGCGTCAAAACTTAAATCATCAATTGCAGTCAAACCACCAAACTTCATTGTTAAATTTTCTACTGATAATAAATTGCTCATTTCTTATCTCCATGCATAAGAATAGTTGGCTTCCTATTTGCTAATATTCCTTTTGGTTTAAACACCATAATTAAAACCATCGCTCCACCAAAAGCGATCATCCTGTATTGCTCTAAATCTCTGAACATTTCTGTAATTCCTATTAAGAAAATTGATGCAAGAACTACTCCAGTTTGCGAGCCCATACCGCCTAATACAACAATAGCAACAATGATTGCGGACTCAATGAATGTGAAACTTTCTGGACTTATAAATGCTTGTCGTGTTGCAAAAAATGAACCAGCGAAACCACCAAACATAGCTCCAATTGCAAAAGCAGTAAGTTTTGTATTTGTAGGATTTACACCTAAAGATTTGCAAGCGATCTCGTCTTCCCTTAAAGCCTCCCAGGCTCTACCAACAGGAAGTTTTCTTATTTTAAGCGTAAAGTAATTTGTAATTAATGCTAATACTAAAATTAAATAATATAGAAATATTATTCGGTGCATTGTTGAATATTCAAGATTGAAAAACAAATGAAAACTTGTTTCTCCTTCATCTGGAGATCTTTTAAAAGGTAATCCAAAAAAGGATGGTCGTGGTATTCCAGTAATACCATCAGGCCCATTAGTGACTTCATACCAATTAATTAAAATTATTCTTATAATTTCTCCAAATCCTAAAGTAACAATCGCAAGATAATCTCCTCTTAATCTTAAAACAGGAAAGCCAAGTAAAATTCCAAAAAAAGCTGCAAACACTCCTGCTAAAGGTAAACAAATCCAAAAAGACCAACCAAAAGTAGTTGCGATTAATGCATATGAATATGCACCAACTGCATAGAAGGCTACATAACCTAAATCAAGAAGACCTGCTAAACCAACTACAATATTTAAACCCCAGCCAAGCATGATGTAGGTTAAAATCATTATAGCAACATCCATAAAGTATCTGTCGGTAAAAGGTAGAAACGGAAACACAACAGCAAATAAAATTGCGGTAATTGCAAAGTGTTTTGCTTTATCTTCAGTTATCGCTGAAAACTTAGATGTGAACTTTGAAAAAAAAGTAATTTCAGTTTTTCTTGCGGAATTTAAGTTAATTAAAAATCGTCCTAAAATACAAAGTCCAACTAATAAAAAAACTACTCCCCATTGAGGAGTAATAAATAAACCTTCTCCTTTAGATGAGGTTCTAAGACCAACTATCGGGCCGAACAAAGCTAAAGCGATTAAGCCTGTAAATAAACTATCTTTAAATGACTGAATGATATCTTTCTTTTCCATTAAACTTTCTCGATATCAGGTTTTCCAAGAAATCCAGTTGGAAAGAAAATTAAAACTACAATTAAAACACTGAAAGCTGCAACATCTTTATATTCAAGTGAAACATATCCAGCCCAGAAGGTCTCTATAAGTCCGATTAACAAGCCACCTAACATTGCTCCGGGCAATGATCCAATTCCTCCTAACACTGCTGCAGTAAAAGCTTTTATTCCAGCTAAGAACCCAATGTAAAAATCAATTACACCGTAATAAAGAACAAACATCATTCCAGCGACTGATGCCAATGAGGAGCCAATTATAAATGTAATTGAAATTGTTCTATCTACATTTATTCCTAGCAATGCTGTCATTGTTCTGTCTTGCTCACAGGCTCTTTGAGCTCTACCTAAATCTGTTTTTGTAATAAGATAAGTAAAAATACCCATTAAAATTATTGTTAAGATGACGATAAAAATTTGAAGATAACTAACTGTAACAATAAACTCAGAATTCTTAAAAAATTCTAAACCACCACTAATCAACGGCTGCATAGGCTTTACTCTAGCCCCTTGAGCAACTTGCACATAGTTTTGTAAAACAATTGACATACCCAGAGCAGAAATAAGTGGAGCTAATCTGAAAGATCCTCTTAATGGTTTGTAAGCTAATTTTTCAACGGTCCATCCATAACAAGCTGTGAAAAGCATAGCTATTAATAAAACTAAAAGTAAAATGATTGGTAAGGCTACTCCAGTTAAACCAAAAATAATAAATGAAATTAATGCAACAAAAGCTCCGATCATAAAAATATCTCCGTGAGCAAAATTAATCATTCCAATAATTCCATAAACCATGGTGTAACCAATTGCGATAAGTCCGTAGATCGAACCTAAAGTAATCCCGTTAACTAATTGTTGTATAAAATATTCCATGATTTACTTGCTTACTCTTTTGTTTACATTTTCAAGAGCTTTGGTGAACTTAGTAAAGAATTTCCCTTTTTTCAATTCATTAAGAACCTGCATATTTAGGCCTTTTGGGGTCTGTGAGTCCGCTACAAGTTTTTTAAAGCCTTGAGAAGATTTATTTAATGCATCCTGACTTAAGGCTAAAAATAGTTCAGCCACATAGGTATCGGCTAGCTTTTTGTTAATTCCTTTTTTACTTAACCATTTAGAACTCGTATTAAGTATCTCATAGTATGTTGCCATTAAAGAAGCAGTAGACCAAAACTTATAGCTTAGTTTTTCATTCCTTATTTCTAAAACTTGCCCTAAATGTTTAAATATATTTTTAGCAAATTTACTTGGTGGGCAAACAATAACTGGTCCTTTTTTAATTTCAATTGGAGGTAAAGGTATAGCTCTTACCAAATTTTTATTTTTTGTAAGTTTTTTAAGTTTATTCAAATTGATTGTCGAAATAAGACTTATTATTTTTTTATTTTTTGAAAATTTTAATTTAGGTAATATTTTATTACCAACATTAGGTGTAACACCCAATAATATTACTGAGGATTTATCTATTATTTCTTGATTATTGTTTAATACTTTTATTTTTCCATAACTTTTAGATAGTTTTTTAGCTATGTTTCTATTTCTTGAGGATATATAAATTCTTTTAATTTTTAGCTTTGATTTAAAAATACCAAAGATAATTGATGATGAAATTTTACCAGTTCCTATAAATCCTAAAATCATGAATGATGCAGAATAACCAAGCTATTCCTTTTAATAAAGAAAATTTTAAACAGATATTTTCAATACCGTTTATATCTGTCATCATAATATCAATACCAAGTGCCATTATAGCTGAATATTTTAATATTCCTTTAGCCTGGTTCTTGGGGCCAATGCTAATAACTTCTTTAGCTTCTTTAATGGGTCTTAAAACTAAAATGCCAAGGTTAGTATTATCATCTATATTAATTATTCTTGGTCTTTATATTGGTAACTACATAGACAAAGATTTGTTCAGTCAAATGCAAGATTGGATCTGGACCTCTTTAATTATGTTAATTTACATAATCCTAAGTGTCCTAATCGTTTCAAAATATTTAGAAAAATTTTCTAAATATGAAAAGAAAACATCTATTTTTTCAGCTGCTCCAGGTGCATTGGGTCCACTGATGATATTAGCTGAAGATGCAAAAACTGATTTAAGCCAAGTAGCTACTTCTCATCTAATAAGATTAATTATAATAATTACTGTTTTTCCTTTTATCGTGAATAGTTTTTACGATGTAGATAGCGTAAATATTTCTGAAGAGATAATTGCTAATCAAAATTTATATCAGTTAATAATTTTGATTGCTTCGTCAGTAATTTTAATTTTATTCTTTGAAAAGATAAAAGTTCCTGCTGCTCTGTTGACAGGAACTTTAGTGGCAAGTGGTTTATTACAAATTACAGAGGTTGCAAGTTATCAAATATCTCCTGACATCATCGATTATTGTTTATTAATTTTAGGTTCTTCAGTGGGCTGTAGATTTGCAGATAAAACTTTTGGTGAAATAGGAAGAAATGCTTTACATAGTTTTGTAGCGACATTTTTATTAGTAATATTAGGTGTTGGTGCAGCAGTTGTTGCAGGTCTGGTAATTGATAAAAATTTTTTTACTTTATTGCTTTCATATTGCCCAGGAGGAATTTATGAAGTTGCGGTAATAGCCATTTTCTTTGATCTAGATCCTGAGTTTGTTTCATTTCATCATATAATTAGATTACTGATGATTTTATTTACTGTTCCAGTAATATTGAAATTAATTTCTAAAAAAGCCTAAATTAAACTCCTCAATTTTTGACTCATATAGTTCAATTAAGTACAAATTTGTATGGCAAATCTAATTGACTTCCTTGGCAGGCTTCTGATCTCAGCTTTATTTTTGATTTCAGCGTATAACAAAATCTTTAGTATTGATGGTACGATGAGTTGGATGGAAGGTTTTGGAGTCCCAGGATTTTTATTATATCCAACTATAGCTATAGAAATAATTTTACCTTTATTTGTCATCATAGGATATCAAGCAAGAGTTTCTGCAGGTCTACTTGCAATTTTCTGTATAGCTACTGCATTTTTATTTCACTACGATTTTGTTGATCAAATGCAAACAATCTCGTTTCTAAAAAACTTAGGATTAGCTGGAGGATTTTTATTTATCGTAGCAAATGGCACGAAAGATTGGTCAGTAGATAGAGAAAAAAAATACGTTAGATTATAATTTTTTTTTAAAAAAACTTT
Source organism: uncultured Pelagibacteraceae bacterium (assembly GCA_902594835.1). Lineage (GTDB taxonomy): Bacteria > Pseudomonadota > Alphaproteobacteria > Pelagibacterales > Pelagibacteraceae > Pelagilacustribacter. The sequence goes on from CACJNX010000006.1 coordinate 8,051, forward strand.
TATAAATTTGCCATCCTACAATAAATATTATTGTGAGCATTATTACTATTGTTAATGGCCTATCCCACATAAACGACCAAGATCCGTCACTGATTAGTAATGACCTTCTCAAATTCTCTTCCATTAAACCTCCTAATACAAAAGCTAGAATTAGTGGAGGCATAGGAAAATCATACAAGCGAAGAACTGTTGCTACTACTGCAATCCCAATCATCATATAAATATCAAAGTTATTGAAAGACATTAAGTAAACTCCGGTTAAGGAAAAAAATAAGATTAATGGTATTAAAAAGGTTCTTGGTGTTGCTAAAACTCTAGCAATGTATGGAATTAAAGGAAGATTGAGTATTAAAAGAACGACCATTCCAATATACATTGACATAATTACAGACCAGAAAATCTCAGGATTGGTTTGATATAATCTTGGTCCAGGTTGAATACCAAATCCTAACAGAGCTCCAAGCATTACAGCGGTAGTACCACTTCCTGGTATACCCAATGTAAGTAAAGGCACAAACGATCCAGAGCAAGCTGCATTGTTTGCAGTTTCTGGAGCGGCTATACCGTTAACACTCCCTTTGCCAAATTTTTGTTTTTCCTCATCGTTAACAAAATTTCTTTCCATCCCGTAGGCTAAAAAAGAAGCAATAGTTGCTCCTGCTCCAGGAAGCACTCCAATTATAAATCCTAAAACTGATGATCTAGGAATTGTAGTAACCATTTTTTTTGTTTCATCTTTATCTAATTTGATTGAACCTAATTGAGATAATGAAATTTGTTTTGCTGCTTTTGTTGGATCGTTTGCTTTAAAAATAATTGTTAAAGCTTCACTCATAGCAAAAGTAGCCATAACAACTAAAACGAAACTTATTCCATCTGACAAGTTCATATTATCAAAAGTGAATCTAGGTATATCAGAGAGGGTATCTTGACCAACACTAGCTAACATTAATCCTAAAACAACCATCATCATGGCTTTTAAAAAATTGCCTTTAGATGAAAATGCAGCAACGGCTGTTAAACCTAGGATCATTAAACCAAAATAATCTGGTGATCTAAAAGATAAACTTACTAAAGATAAACTTGGTGCAGCAATTAACAAAAAGATTGCAGATATTGTTCCGCCTGCAAAAGAGCTGTAAGCAGCAATAGCTAAAGCTTTACCTGCTTTACCTTGCTGTGCCATAGGATAACCATCAAAGGATGTGGCTACAGTACCTGGAACACCAGGTGCATTAATTAATATTGAAGAAGTTGATCCACCAAAAACTGCTCCGTAGTATACGCCTGCCATTAAAATCAATCCTGTTGATGGATCAAAACCATAGGTAATTGGTATCATTAGTGCAATTGCAGTCATTGGGCCAAGACCAGGCAGCATTCCGATGATAGTCCCAGAGAAACAACCAATCATTACCATCATTAAATTTTTAAATGATAAAGCTGTTTGTAACCCTATGAGAATTCCCTCAATCATCCCATTATTCCTATATATTTTAAGAAAGGATCACGTAGATAAATATTTAATAATCCATGAAGGAGATACATAAATATTGCAACGAAAGGGAAAGATAAAATGAATATCCAAATCCATTTTCTTTCTCCTAAAATTATATATGAGGCTACTAAAAAAATTGAAGTTGAAAGAAAATATCCAGCTCTAAGAATAGTTAAGCCGTATAAAATCATTAAAATAACTAAACCAATTGTTTTTTTATAATCTAAAACCTTTAAATCTACGTTAGTTGGATTTGTCTCCGGTAAAATAATATAGAGTGCTGAAAAAACTAACCCAGCGAAACCTAAATAAATTGGAAATGTCTTAGCATTAAATGGTGCATTTTCATCAAAAGCAAAGACTTGTATTTGATAAGCTGTATATAAATAATAGCCTGAAAAAACGAAGAAAAGCAGTGAAATTAATTTAGAAGGACTAATTTTCACTGCTTTTTCTCCAAGTTAACTAACTAGATAACGCCTAGTTTTTTCATTAACTTTGTCATCTCTTTTGTTTGACCTTTTAAGAAACTGTCAAACTTACGTCCTGGATTGTAAATATTTACCCAAGCGTTTCTTTTTCTTACGGCTTCCCATTCAGGAGTTTTTTGAACATCGCCTAACATTTTTTCGATCTTCTTCACATCTGAACTTGGCATACTCTTAGGAGCAAAGAAACCTCTCCAGTTAACAAACTGAACATCGTATCCTTGTTCTTTTAGAGTTGGAACTTCTGGAGCATCACCTACTCTTTTAGGAGCTGTAATACCAATAATTCTTACTTGGTCTCTAGCACCCATTACTTCTCCCAAACCAGTTGAAAGAATTTGTGTTTCTCCTGATAGAAGTCCAGCTAAAGCTTTTCCGCCAGCATCGTAAGGTACGTAAACTACGTCATTAGGATTTGCGCCAGCTTCTTGAAATGCAAGTGCACCAATTAAATGGTCCATGCTTCCTCTTACAGAACCACCGGCCATTTTAACTGACTTAGGGTTTTTTTTGTAAGCATCCACTACATCTTTAAAGTTTTTGTATGGTGAGTTTTTTGCAACTGCGATTGCACCATAGTCACCGATTACACCAGCGATTGGCTTAACATCTTTATAAGATAATACGCCAGATCCTTTAACATAACCTTTGTGTCTAGTGATTGATCTTAACACTAGAGGTGTTGATTGAACTAGTACAGTTCCCTCAGGCTTCGAATTGATTATGTAAGATAGAGCTTTTCCTCCACCACCACCTGACATATTTTCATATGAAGCACTTTTTAGAAAACCAGCTTTAGTTAAAGCTTCTCCAGTTCCTCTAGCAGTCCCATCCCAACCACCGCCAGCTCCACCACCGATAATGAAGTGTAACTTATCGACTGCGAAACTTGTTGATGAGATTGAAGTTAAAAGAACAGTTGCGAAAACTAAGCTAATTAATTTTTTCAAATTATTAAACATATTATTTCCCTCTGTTAATTAATTAATTGATCGTATTAAAAATCAATGGCTCGATAGAGTCAACAACTGTTATTTAAAATAATTCTAAATTAATTGAAAAAGGTTCCTCTTATTCTCAATAATTCTCTGGATAACCCAGTATGCTCATTAAATGCTTTTCTTCCATGTAACCAAAAATAATTATTAGAAAAGATTGTGGAGCCAACAGGTAATGGAAATACAACTTTGTTTTTACTTTCCTCTAAAGCATCAGATAGTTTTTGAAGAAATAAACCCTGCTCCATATTTTTTGGTTGTGGAAATTGATCAATATAAGAAATGGTAGGTTTGCCATTTTTATCTTTTGAAAAAACAGGGTGTTCAACTTTATAATCTACATTTTTACTTTTAGGTGATCCCCATATAAAGTTTTGTTGTCCTACTGGATTATTGCTTAATTCATCTAAATGCTCCCAATCATCTAAATGTAAAATGACACTTTCGCCTCCACTAACATTTTGTTCTTCCATTTTTGTCATGATAAGCCAATCTGTTTTTTCTTTAACGTAAGTTCCATCAGTATGAAGATCTAAATTTGTATAAGCCTTTCTAAGATAAGAGTCGCTACTGTCCTGATGTTTTACAAAAAATCTTGCATAATATTTATCAGTCATGGAGTCAAAATTTGGATTACCTACTAAGTAAGCAAGCCCAGTTGATAGTTTAACTAAAAAGTCTTTATCAAATTTCTTATTACCAATCTCTGGTTCAACAATTACGGTTCCTGTCTCTCTATCATTAAGAATTTTTACTAATGTTTGGCTTAATTTGTTTTCAAATACTTCATCTAAACTCTTGGCTAAGCTAAATCTTGAGAAAGGTTTATACTCTAACGACAGAATTGTGTGTTTTTTAAACGGGAAAATTAATCTATCTAAATCAGACTCTTGAAATTTAATTACACGAACCCTATTTGAACTTTGGTGATTTTCAATTTTAAAACTCATAAGGCCCTATGTTTGGCCTGCAATCCATAAAAGTATAAAGATTGCAAATATTGGTTCCATATCTAATTTTATCATAATAGATCTTATATTGAATTAAAAAAACTTAAAAGTACTGCTGATAAAATTGTTGGTATGACTAAATTTTTCTTACTATTTAAAAATATTATAATACAAATAAATAAAACAACAATTCTGATTATCAGTAAGCTGTCTGCAAGAACTCCTGCAGGAAAAATAATCATCCTACCTAGTAATGCTGCTAATGTTGAATAAGCTACACAATTAAACCATTGAAATGCTTTTGATTTTACACTTACTTTCTCTGAAGTAAGCGCTCCCATAAATCTAGAAACAAATGTCGCTAAGGAAGTTACAACGATTGCTAATATTATAATTTGGCTACTTGCCATTTTTTCCTCCAAACAAAAAAGCAATTGTTCCAGCAATTAAACCAGCATATAAAATTGCCCACTCCGTTGAGTATAAGAAAACAATAGGACCAAGTATTGTTCCGCCAATAACAGCAATTGATATACTTATATTTTTCATTGCTCCTATCATCATACAGAAAAAATAAACAGGATTAACGATAGCAAGCCCTATCATCACATCTTTACTTAAATAATCTGCTAAAAGATAACCAACAACAGTCATTGAAACTGCTGTTGTCCAAGTTCCAATTCCAATACCTATCCAAAAATCAATACGATATTTTTTATCAATTTTTTTATAACCCTCTTTAGCGACTAGCCATGATGAGACAGCAAGAAAATGACTTGATAAATAATATTTCCATTTAGGTTGAGATTTATGTTTCAATAATGGAAACAAAGAGACTGTCATTGGGTAAAGTCTAAAATTAACTAACCAAACAGCGATAAATATATTTAAAATTGATGTGCCTATTAATAAAGATTCAGCCATTACCAATTGTCCAGGTAAAGCATATGTAAAAAAACTTGATGCAACGCTTTGCTGTAAATTAAAACCAGCATCTTTGAGTAGCGCACCTAACGCAATAAAACACGCTCCTAATGAAATTGTCGGACTTCTTACACCTAGATTTGATTTAAGACCTTTGACAAAGACTTTGGGGTTAATCATTAACCGCCTAGGAATAATCTTCCTACGTCTGGATTTTTAAGTAGATCATTACCTTTTCCTGCTATTGCAGTTTGGCCAGACACTAGAACGTAACCAATATCTGCAAACTCTAAACCTTTTTTAGCATTTTGTTCTACTAAAATAATTGTTTTCTTTTCTGTTTTTTGAAGATCTTCTAAGATTTCGAATACCATACTGATATATTTTGGCTCCAAACCAATCGATGGTTCATCAACTAATAGAACTGAAGGTTTCATAACCAATGCTCTTGAGATTTCTAATAATCTTCTCTCACCACCTGATAAAACTTTAGCTGGCTGGTTTCTTCTATTTCTTAATCTATCGTATTTTTGGAATATTCTTTCTGCTTCTTCATAAGCTTCGTCTTGCTTATCTTTAATGTATCCGCCCATTAAAAGATTTTCTTCTACCGTCATATCAGGAAACACTGAGTTATCTTGTAAAATATAAGCGACACCAACTTTGCTTAATTTTTCTGCCGGAGTTAATTTGGTAATTTCATTTCCTTCTAATTCAATTTTTCCGTCAAAAATATTTGTGAAACCATAAATAGAATGAAGTATTGTAGATTTTCCTGCTCCATTAGGTCCAATTAAACATAACGACTGACCCTTACTAACTGTTAAGTCAAAGTTATGAAGAATTTCCATTTTTCCATAGCCAGCGTTTAAACCTCTAATAGTTAGATGAACATCGCTAGGAGACAGCTTGTTAAGCTCTTCTAAACCAGGTGCTTTACCTAATACGTCGTATTGATTTGCCATTACTGTGCTCCTAAATAAGCATCGACTACTCGCTTATCATTTTTTATTTGATCAGGTGAACCCTCTGCTAACATTTTTCCATGTGCTAAACAGAAAATTCTTTGTGCTAAACTCATAATTACTTTCATATTATGCTCTATAACTAATAAAGTTATCCCATAATCTTTGTTTATTTTTATCAATCTATCTATAATTCCATTAATTAAAGTTGGATTAATTCCGGCTGTAGGCTCATCCAATAAAAGCATTTTCGGTTCATTCATTAAAGCCATTGCTAATTCTAATAATTTTTGTTGTCCAAACGAAAGATCACCTGCTCTTAAGTTTCTTTTTTGGTAAAGACCCACAAAGTTTAAAAGATTTTCTGCTTTTTCAGTAAGGTCATTAGGTATTTTCGCAAATATAAATCCAGAGTCACTAGCCTTATGACTGATTAACATGTTTTCAACGCAGTTTAGTTTTGTATAAATTTTTGTTTGCTGAAATGTTCTTAGTAAACCTAATTTGGCTACTGCAGGAACAGGCATTTCTGAAACTTCTGTATTATCAAAAACAATTGAGCCTTGATCAATTGGATGTGTTCCTACAATTGAATTAAATAAAGTTGTTTTACCAGAACCGTTTGGTCCAATTAAACCAACAATAGATCCTTGTTCTACTGAAACAGAGATGTCTACGTTCGCTTGAACACCACCAAAAGATTTACTTACATTTTTAACTTGTAAAATACTCATTTTAATTCCACCTGCGCCTTTCGATCTTTCTCATCAATCACTTCACCAAATCTTTCAGGGTATTTTTCTCTTAACCAGCCCATTAATCCCTCTGGGAAATAAATTACAATCACAACAATTAAAACTCCTAAAGCAACATACTGCCAACCTAAAATCAAAGTCCAAAGACCTTCTTTGAAGAAATGGAATAAAGTTGCACCTATAACTGGTCCCCATAAAGTTCCTTTACCGCCAAGTATCGCCATTAGCACCATAAATACTCCCATCTCTCTTCCATCAAATGCAACGTCTGTAGAATCTATGTAACCAATTAATCCGCCCATAATTCCACCAGCAAGTCCACAGAAAAATGCAGAACACATCCAACCCGTAATTTTATACTTCATCGTTTGGATGCCCATTGCCTCTGCTTTATCTTCATTATCTCTTATCGCGTTTAAAATTAATTTAAATCTAGAACCGTAAATATATTTAACAAAAACAAATGTACCGATTAATAATGCAAAACTTAAAAAGTAGAAAAACTTTCCTCTAGCCTCAGTATCAACTATTTCTGCAGGAAAAGGTGGTGTAGTAAATCCTTGGCCAGCTCCAATGATTTCTATTCCTCCAGCAATTTCACCCGCAGCAATACCTAAACCTAAAGTACAAATCGCAAAGTAATGACCTCTTAATCCTAAAATAGCATAACCTATAGCTCCAGCGACAATAGCAGGTATAATAGCCGAAACTAATAATCCAACACCTATTCCTTGAAAATATTGTGCTGTAGTGTGCACGAAAGTTTTTTCTCCACCGCTCTCTGTCCATTCTGCTAATGGGAAAAACATTCCCACTTGAACTGAAGCAGTTAAATACATTCCCAGACCATAGAAAAGGATGTTTCCAAAAGTGTTATAGCCCATTTCTCCACCTTGTAAATTCCAAGTCATTGCTAGAACGATTAAGACACAAAGATATGTAAGCTGAACTTTAAAAGCTGAGAACAAATATGGCGCAGCTAAACCTAAGATAATTAGTCCAGAATATAATATTAAATCTTTTTGTTTTATATTGCCCATTTTATTTTAAATATTCCCTTTTTTTTGAAAGTTTAAATCTTCTGTAAACTAATATGAAGACTAGCAGCATAAACACCGCTCCAATTCTAAATTCTGTTCCTAAAATATAATCTGCGAACTCTTCAAATAATCCTAATCCCATGCCTGAAAGTGCTACTGCTGGTAAATTTCCAAGACCTGCTACAATAACTATCATGAAAGATCTAACTGTATAAGGAAGTCCTACGTAAGGGTGAAGCGTAAGAGTTATTGATATTAGAGCTCCAGCAATACCACATAACGCAGCGTTAATTCCAAACGTTGCTGCATAAACTTTTTCTGTATCTACGCCTAAAATTTTCGCTGCTCTAGCATTTTGAGCTGTAGCTCTTATAGCTCGTCCTAGTTTAGATTTTTTCATGTAAATAACGAGAGCCACTGCATATAAAACACTAATAAATGCAGAGAAGATTTTTGAATTTGGTAAGGTTACTGAATTATCAAATAACATTGTTGTTCCATATTCAGACTGTGCCACAACTACATCAGCGCCAAAAATAAAATTCATTAGTTGTTGGAATACAATTGCGATACCAAAAGTTGCTAAAATTGAAATGAATAGATCTCGATCTACTACTTTATTTATAACTAGCTTGTAGAGTGCCCAACCCACAAAAAACATTATAATTGGAGAAACAATAACTCCCCAAGCTGGATGAATTCCTGCAAGATACATCGTGTAAGCTATATAACCTCCAAGAATTACTAAATCACCCTGTGCTATATTAATTATATTCATTACACCCCACTGAAGAGCCATTCCATAAGCTATAAGTGCAAATAAAATTCCTAGAAGAATTCCGTCCAGTGATGCCTGGACCATTAACATTGGAGCCTTAAAAATCAGAAAGTCCATAAAAATTTTAAAACTTATAAAAGAAAAGCCCCTAGAAAACTAGGGGCTTTTCAAATTATTTAGAAGTTATTAACTTCTTTCAGACCATTTCGGGATTGGATGATAGAACTTATCAGAAGCCCATTTTGTAGGAGCCACTACTCTATTCTCACAATCATCGCCTTTACATCTTACTTGGAACAAGATCATTGGCTTAGCAACGTTTTGGCCACCAGGTCCAAATTTAATGTTTCCATAGAAAGTTTGCATTTCAGTATCAACTAGCGCATCTCTAACAGCATCTCTATCAAAAGAATTTGCTCTTTCGAACGCATCTTTAAATACTAACAATGCTGCAGAAGACTCTGCTGATTGATATGGTGGGTCATATCCAAATTCTTTTTGGAAGTCTTTAGCGTATTTCTTTCCAGAGCCAAAAAATTTATCTTTGTAAGATAAGTTTTTGTGCCACTGAGAAGCACACAATGCGTATTCTGATTTCTTTCCGTGTTGTTTAGAAAGTTTAGCAGCATCACAGTGTGTCATAGCTAACATAGGAACATCAACTTTCATCTCAGAAATTTGTCTGATTGCAGTTAACGCACCTTTAGTGTGACCTGATACAACAAGTACATCTGGCTTAGTAGCTTTTACTTTTGCTAATGTAGCTGCCATATCGTTAAGTTCTTTTGGTAGTTTGTCATCGATGATGATCTCAGATCCAGTTCTTTTCGCTGCATCTAAAATACCAAGTCTCACGTCTTGTGAGAAAGCATCTTGTTCAAATGCTTGAGCAATTTTTACTCCTTTACCACCGTTTTTCTCTACCGCTAAATCAATAGCTACTTCAAGGTACTGGTTAGCTGGTGATAATACAGCGAACAAATATTTATATCCTTTTGTAAATAAAGATCTAGATGCACCATTAGCTTCAACCATAGGAATTTTATATTTCTCGGTTACTGGTGCAATGGCTTTCGTTAAACCTGAGCTGTATGGCCCAAGCATATAATGAACGCCATCTTGTTTAATTAGTCTTTCAGCTAACTGAGCGGCTCTTTTTGGGTTTGACTCATCATCGTAATAAATGATTTCAAACTTATATTTCTTACCTTGTACTTCAACTCCACCCATTTTGTTTATTCTGTCAACGGCCATGTTGTAACCGTTTTGAGTATGAACTCCATTTGAAGAGTATTTACCTGTAAGAGATATTGCAGAACCTAACACAATGTAATCACCTTCTACTTTTGCAAAAGAAGAAGAGAAAGATACAAGTGCTAAAGTTATAGCTGAAATAGATGTAATAAATAGTTTTACTAGTTTATTCATTATTTCCCTCTTTGTTGTTAATTAATTAATTAAAAATTAAATAATTAAAACAAGAAAAGAAGTTTTTGACAACCGTTAGAATGAACTAAAATTCTGTGTCGCAGCAACGTATAGCGCGATTATAAGTAATACACACGCTGAGATTGTATTTAAAACTTTTGGTTTACTTTTTAACCAAATAGAAATTTTTTCTGCTGCCATTCCGTAAATCATTAAAGTTAAAAAATCGAGAACAACATAAGTGATCATTAAAATTATAAATTGCGAAAAAACATTACTCTCAAAATTAATAAAAGAAGAAAAAATAGTTCCAAAAAAAATTATGGCTTTTGGACTTAATCCTGCAACCATAAAACCATCTTTATAAAAAGATAAAATTGATTTTGTGCTTTGCTCTCTTGAATTTATAGAACTAATTTTTGCAGTGTAAGTATCATAAGCAAGATAAACTATGTAAAGAATTCCAGCCCATTTAAGATAATACAAGATTTGTGGATTATCACTTAAAAAAGAGCCAATAAGAAATACGACTAAAATTCCCTGTATTATATTGGCATTAACATCGCCAACGGCAGTCCAAACAGATTTTTTTAAACCGTAATTTAAAGTGTGAGAAACAATAACAACTCTTGGAAGACCTGGAGTAATAAATAAAAACAATATAATTTGAAGAAAGATTAAATAGTCACTTGGAAACATATTATTAAAGACTATATAGAATTATATGAAGAAAAAAAGTTCTTTCCCACAAACTAAAGTTAAAAACCCAGAGCCAAAAAAAAAAGATGAAAATTGGATAATATGGGCTGCTTGGGCTGATAGAATTACATTCGAAGAAATAAAAGAGAAAACTGGTAAGTCAGAGTCTGATGTAATTAAAATAATGAGAAAAAATTTGAAACCTGGATCTTTTAGACTTTGGCGCAAAAGAGTTCACAACACTAGTATAAAACATAGAAAAAAATTTAAATTAGAAAGAAAAAAAATAAGAGAAAAAGTAAAAATAACTGATATATATTAATTATGAAAAAAGTAACGATGTATTCTGGTGACCCTTGCCCGTATTGTGCAGCCGCAAAAGCTCTACTAAAAACAAAAAATGTTGAAATAGAAGAATTCGATATCTGGAAAGATCCAGCTAAAGCAAAAGAGATGTTGCAAAGAACTAATGGAGCCAGAACTATACCTCAAATCTTTATTGGTGATCATTACGTTGGAGGTAATGATAAGCTTCAGGAAGCAAATAGATCAGGGAAGTTAGATGAATTTCTTAAAGACTAAATGAGTTATCTAAAAACTTGTCTATTATTTTTAAAAAAAACCTTTGTAATAGTTTCAATAACTTTTGTTTTATCTTTAGTAGTTGATTTCTTTTTTGGAAAATTAATTCTTAAAAATTTAGATGATTTTTTAGTTAAAACTGAATTCTATGGTAGATTGATGAGAATTGATCATCCAGTATTTCATCATTCTTTCAAAGCAAATGTTAATTACAAAAATCATAGAGGTTTTGAGAAAATACATACCTTTTGCACTGACAATCATGGTTTTAGATCTGAATGTGGTCAACAAAATGAGAAAGAATTTGATATTGGGTTCATGGGAGATTCTTTTGTTGAAGGAACATCTGAAGATTTTGAGGATACATTTGTTGGGATTTTTTCAAAAGCTAACAAAAATTTAAAAATAGCAAACTTGGGAATTACATCTTATGCTCCAAGTATTTATTATTCAAAAATTAAATACCTTTTGAATAATGGATTTAAATTTAAACAAATCATTTTTTTTATAGATGTTAGTGACCTTTACGATGATAGTGTATTTTACCAATTAAATAACGATGGCACAGTTTCAGAAAGAAATGAAAAAGAAAAAGGTTTAAAAAGAAGAAAATTTTTAAGAACAAATTTTCCTTTAACTAATTACTATATGTTTGTAATTAAAAAAAGTAACCAAATTAAAAAAACTGTTCCTGTTGTAATTAAAGATGCTCCAAATTTTAATAAAAAAGCAGCGATTAAAGCAGAGTGGACTTATTATAAGCAAGATAATCACCCAGAATATAATCTTAGTATTTTAGACTCTCAAAAACTTTTAATTGATACGATGAATAAAACTTATGAATTATTAGAAAAAAATAATATTAAGATGAGCATAGCGGTCTACCCTTGGCCACAACAACTTGAAAATGATTTTGTTAACTCAAAACACGCAACTATGTGGAAAGAATTTTGCATTAAAAGATGTGTCAAATTCATAAACTTCTTTCCATTCTTTTTTGCGGAAAAAAACAAATCATCTTTTTTAGAAGTATATAGAAAATATTATTATTGGGACGATATTCATTTTAATGCCGAGGGTAATAAGATAATAGCAGAAAGACTAATAAAAGAATTTTAGTTCTTAAGATTAAATATCTTTAATAAAAGGCATTGCATCTCCCGCACCAAGTTTCGTAGTAGAAATTCCAGCTACTTTGTTTGCAAACTCTAAACATTCTCTTATAGGTTTCTTGATTGATAAACCAAATGCCAATCCCCCGTTAAAAGCATCTCCAGCTCCTGTAGTATCAATAGCTTTTACAGAATTTGCTTTTAAATAAATTTCCTCATTTCCGTCAGAATAAAATAAACCCTTTTCTCCTAATGTTATTATTATCTTTTTAATTCCTAAATGAATTAATTTATCTACAGCTTGTTTAGCCTCTTTCTCATTTGTAATTTTGATACCGGTATAAAATTCTGCTTCAGTTTCGTTTGGAGTAAAATAGTCAATATTACTAAAAAACTCTTTTGTGATTTCTGATGCAGGTGCAGGATTTAAAATGGTTATACAACCACTAGCTTTAGCGGTTTTTAGACAGTGGAGTGTTACATTTTTTGGTACTTCAAGCTGTGTTAAAAAAATTTTTGAGTTTTTAATTTCTTTTATTTGATTATCAAGATCACTAATTTTTAATGAAGAGGGAGCACCAACTATGACATTAATGGCATTTTTTCCAGAATTTTTGTCAACTAAAATACCTGCTACTCCGGTTTGTAAATTTTCATCCTGAAGAACATTTTTTATATCAATATTATTTTTTTTTAGGGTATCTAAAGCTAACTGGCCATAATCATCTTTTCCAATTTTGCTAATAAAATTTACCTTACCGCCAAGTCTTGCAATTGCTACAGCTTGATTACATCCTTTGCCGCCAGGTCCAACATTATATTTATTACCTAATATAGTTTCTCCAACCGCAGGAATTTTTGGGCCTGAAAAACTTACATCGGCAACAAATATACCTAAAACAGAAATATCGCTCATTAGCCAAGCGTAGTAAGGAACGGAAAGATTGTCAAAATATAAAAGCTGATAACTTGAATTTGATTAGTAGCAATTAATATTCCGGTTAATAATAAAATCACTCCTCCAGTTTTAGTCACTCCTCCATAATATTTACTAAAACCTTTTCTAGTAGTTAAAAATTTGCTCATATAATAACCAGATAAAATAAAAGGTATTGCTAAACCTAATGAGTAAAACGATAGCAATAATACACCAGTGCTTATAGAAGTTTCTGTAGCAGACAATGCTAGGATAGACCCTAACACAGGTCCAATACAAGGTGTCCAACCAAAAGCAAAAGCTGCTCCTACTAATAATGGAAAAGCATAATTATCTTTATAGCTTTTGGTTTCTATTCTTTTTTCTTGATTTAAAAAATTAAAATTCAAAATACCTAACATTTGAAGTGAAAATAAAATTATTACTACTCCTGCTGCAATTCTTAATTCATTAGATAAAAATAATAATATATTTCCTACTGCTGACGCTGTCGCACCTAGAATAATAAATATTATTGAAAATCCTATTGAAAATAAAATTGTTTTTAAAAGAACTACTTTTTTATTTTGTTCAATTTCATTTAAGCTTTTTCCAGTAATATAAGAAATATAGCCTGGAATAATTGGTAAAACACAAGGGGTCAGGAAACTAATAAATCCTGCTCCAAAAGATAAAATAAGCTTGATTATCATAACTAAATTTTATTTTCTATTTCGCCTTCTTGATAAATACCCTCGCTATTAATTTTCCAGATATCAATTTTGCTATCTAGATTTTCTAAATTTCTTGCAGCATAAAGCCCCGTAGCAATAGCATGATCTTGATTATTATATTTAAACATACCTGATCTTCCGATAGGAAAAAGATTTTTAAATTTGGACAGAAAATTTTTTATATTATCAACATCTTCTTGGTATCCCTTTCTAATAACTGGATATGCATTTAATGATCTTACTGTAAAACCATTTAAAACTTTATTAGTATCATTTATTAAATTTGTTTTTCTCAATTCTTCTTCAGCTAAAGCAATTAATTCCTCTTCACTCATTTTCCAAACATCGTCACTTTCAAAACAAAAATACTCTATGGTTAAAGGATTTTGATCTTGATTTGACGACATTTCTTTAGAGAAATTTAAGTAGTTAGAAACTCTAGCCATTTTAACATTTGGATCGTGAATATAAATCCAATTATCCAAGAAAGTTTTGCCGGTAATAAGTAACTTTACTCCGATGTGATGCCTATAATTTAATCTTTTACAACTTTCTAAGACCTCATTAGGTGGCTTAGGATTTAAATTCTCAGCAATTTTTGTAAAAGGTGAACTAACGAAAAAATAATCATATTCTAAATCTTTTTTACTTCCATTATTTTCTAAAGAAATTTTAGTAATTTTAGATCCATCATGTATTATTTCACGTAATTCGCTTTGATTAATTAAATTAAAATTTTCATTATTAATTTTTTTTATTAATTTTTCGTAAAATTGTCCTGCTCCTAATCTTGGATACCAAAATTGATCAACTAAAGTTTTTACTTTTTTTTTCTTAAAAAATTTAATTATTGGGTTTAAAATTACTCCAATAAAGCTTAAATTTTTGATTCTTTGTGCGGCCCAATCAGCGCTTATTTCTTTACAATCTATTCCCCAGACTTTCTCAGTATAACTTTTAAAGAATTTGTAATGAAGTTCTTTTCCAAAATTTAGTTCAACCCATTCTTCAAAATTTTTAGGTTTTTTCCTCAAGATAATTCTATGAAATAAGGATATTGAATAACTAAATAAGATCTTAATGGCACCCACTAAACCAATTTTTAATAAAGTTCCAAATGGCGATAGAGGATAATTAAATAATTTATTGTTATAAAGAATTCTAGTTAATCTTTTTACTTCAACAGCATCTGACCCCAAAGTATCTACATAAAGCTTTTCAACCTCTTTATTATAAGTAAAAAACCGATGAGGACCTACATCAAATCTTGAATTGGAAAAAGTAATAGTTCTTGCTAAGCCTCCAACCATATCTGATTTCTCATGCAAATCTATTTGAAAATTTCTTTTACTCAATTCATATGATGCTGAGATGCCCGCTGGACCTGCTCCGATAACTGCTACTTTTTTCATAAAATTTATTTGTTTAGCTTTAAAGTTAAATAACCAAAGTTATTTTTTTCGATATTAAATTGGTTTAAATAGTTTTTTGTTGGAGTACAAGGCGCTTTATTATACGCACATAAGTTTTTATGCACAATTTTCAAATTATCACTCAAGCTATAGAATATTTTAGTTCCATTTTTTTCGACAAATTCAAAGTTTGTTTTACCGTTATTAGGATTATCAAGATCATAAATATTTGGCCAAGCAGAATTAGTATAATTATAATTTGAATTAATTCGAACTATACTTTTTGTAACCATAACTAAGCATAAAAATGATAAAGTTATTGATACTAAAGATTTATTTATTTGTTTCATTGAGACCGGAAAAGAAATTTTCTCAAAAAAATTAACTAAAATACAAAATAAAGTAATGAGAATATAACTAGCTCCATATCGACCATCCGGAAATTTATAAAAGAAAACTGATGTTCCAACCAAACCTATAAATAATATTATTTTAATTTCAGTATTTAAAAAATATTTTTTTCTAGGTAGTAATTTGTTTTTAAGTATAATTTTGTTTATTAATATTAATAGTAAAATTAAAATTATAAAATAATCAAACCTTTTAATTATATTTTTAAAATTATTTGATAGCCAATATTTATTAAGCCAATTAAAATTTTTTAGGAAACTGCTCTTTTTTTCTAAATCATTTTGATAATTGTCTTCAGAAATATTAATGATATTTTTTTCATTATACCATCCTTTAATATAAAGCTCTGTAAATTGACTTGAGTTTAACGCTGAAATTTGAAATTTTGGATTTGAGGAATACCAATCTAGATTATTAAAACAGGTAAAATTTACAGGATAAATGAGGCATCCTGATATCAATATATTTTTTGCAAACCATGAAATTAGGTAGAATGAAGCAACTAATGGCAAAATTTTTTTCTTTATATTTTTTATAAAAAAAATTAATGGGATTAAAAATATAAATATTAAAAAGGTTTTAATTGTAAATGCAAAAACAGAAAATAAACTTATTTTTTCAATTTCTGTATAGGAAAGATTATATTTTTTTATATCTAAAAATAAATAAATTACATACAAGAAATAAAACAACCCTGGTATATCGTTTCCATATTCACTGTAGCGATTGGCTTCAATAAACATATATAATAAAACGAAAAAGCAAAAAAATTTCTTAAGAAAAATATTATTTTTTTTAATCAACTCAGAAGTAAAAAAACCAAAAAAATAGATTGCAATTAAAGCGTTTGGAAACAAAACGCCTTTATCATTAAGTATTGAGTTGTTAAAAGCTGCTGAAATATATTGCAAAATTGAATTCACTCCAAACATTGGGTGAAGTGATGCGGTGCCAAAAATTATTTTAAAATCATTTAAAATTTTTGTAAAAGGTAAGTGATACCACCCTGCATCAGGTCTATAGACAGTATCAAATGCAATAAAAATTGTTACTAGTATAGAAATTAAAAAATTAATCTTAAGAAATGAATAAATTTTTCCTTCCTTAAAAATTCCTATTAAAAAGAAAATAATGGGAATAAAAAAAAGATTATTCAAGCTTTGAGAAAGTGGGTAAAAAAAATTTAAAAGTAATGCTATAATCCCAATCGGTAAAAATCCATAAATACCACATTCAAACAAATTTATATTTTTATTTTTGAAAAAAAATTTATTGAGAAAATAACCAAAAGATAAAGGTATCAACGAAGCAATAAAAGTATTAAATATTATACCTGCCATTTAATAGAATATAATTGATTTTAAAAAACATGGTAGTAAATATAGTTTAGAAAAATTAATAGAGATGAAAATATTGCTTACAGGGGGAGCTGGATATATTGGTAGCCATGTTAGTTTAGAGCTACTTGATAGAGGTCATCAGGTATCAATCATAGACAATCTAGTTAATGGCTCAAAAAAATTACTACCTAAAAAAGCTGATTTTTTAGAGTGTGATATTGATGATGAAAAAAAAATTTCAAATTTTATAAAAAATAATAAATTTGATGTGGTTATGCATTTCGCTGGTTTCACAAGAGTTGGAGAATCTACTAAATATCCCGAGAAATATTATGAAAATAATTTTGAAAAGCCAAAAAGATTTTTTGACGTATGTATTAAAAACAACCTAAATAAATTTATTTTTTCATCCACTGGCTCAGTTTATGGCAATGTATCTATTCAAAAGAATATTCCAGAAGATTATAAAAAAAATCCATTAAATCCTTACTCAGACTCAAAATACAAATTAGAAAATCACTTAATTTCATTGTCTGATGAAAGAAAAATTTCAGCAATAATTCTTCGATACTTTAATGTTGCTGGTGCAGATAAAAAAAATAGATCGGGATTAATTACTAACCCTGATAATTTAATCAAAGCTATATGTGAGGTTGCTACAGGAAAACGTAAGGAGCTGATTGTAAATGGAAATGATTATAAAACAAAAGATGGCACTACTATTAGAGACTACATTCATGTATCTGATTTAGCTGAAATGCATATTTTAGCCGCTGATAATTTAATGAAAAAAAATAAAACTGACATATATAATTGTGGATATGGAACAGGTTTTTCTATTGGAGATGTGATAAATTCAATGAATAAAATATTAAATAAAGAAATAAAAATTAAATATGGGCCTAGAAGAAAAGGAGATGCTGAATATTCTGTATCGGATAACACTAAATTTTTAAATGAATTTAATTGGTCTCCAAAAATGAATAACTTAAATCAAATTTTAACTACCTCTTTAAATTGGGAAAAAATGATAGAAAAAATATTTAACTAAATGATACTAAAATATTTAGGTTTTTTACTTACACTTTTTTGGTCTTATTCTTTTATTAAAACACAGAGTTTATTTAAAAAAGGATCTGGGTTTTTAATCACATTATTTGTTTCAAACATATCTTGGTTTACGTTTATTGCTGCTTGCTTCTATGGTTTCAAAAATTTTAAATTCTACTATGTTTTAATTGGGATAGGTTTCATATTTGCACTTGTTCAACTAACTTTTGGACGATTAAGCTTATTCATAAATTCGAAGTTTCAAAATAAAGAAAATTTAATTAGAATAAAAACAATTGTTGAATATTTAATAATTGTTGCAATATTTTACTATATTTTTAATTAATCAGTTTGAATTGTTCCTAAAACTTTAAAATTTTTATCCGCAATTATTATTTCCCCTGAACTTGGAACTGCATTTGTAACAGCTGTGATGATGCTGTAATGAGTAATTAGTATTAAATTTTTACCTTTCCCATTCCATTTCTTCACAAATTTATAAAGTTCTTTTAATTGTTTGCCCTCATTCTTGTTATAAGGAGCCTGAAATGTAGAATTTAATGCAGTAAATTCCTTATAATTTCCGAAAGCATATTTAGCCGTATCTTTGCACCTACACCATTGACTGCTTAAAACTTGATCTACAGAAACTTTATTTTTTTTAAATAATTTACCAATTTTTTTTGATTGGTTAATGCCTATTCGATTTAAATTTCTTTGTGTTTTACAATCATTAATCTTAAACCCTGGTGGGTCGCCTCCACCTGGAGCTAATGAATGTCTAATTAAAATAATTTTGTTTCCTTCCCGAGCTATATTCCAAGCTTGATCTGATGCGTTTAATTGTAATGAAAAAAGAAAAAGGAATAGACTTAGTATTAGGGAAATAATGTTACTCTTCATGGTGGATGAAATGTCAATCTTACGAATTTATGTAGCCTTGGTCTAGAGGACATGGCATCACATAATTTATTCTTTTAACAGGTTGTATTAAAACACTTAATTGGTTTGTTAATAACTATTCAACTTTTAGGTTTAAAAACTAGACACACGCCGTTGTTGCAATAACGTTTACCTGTAGGTTTTGGCCCATCTTCAAATATATGGCCGTGATGACCACCACATTTTTTACAATGATATTCTGTTCTTGGATACCCTATATGCATGTCTGTTTTTTCCTCAAAAACATCGGGTAAAGATTTGTAAAAAGAAGGCCAACCAGATCCGCTTTCGTATTTTGTGCTAGAGTCAAAAAGCTTTGTTCCGCATCCTACGCAGTGATAAGAGCCTTCTCTTTTCTCATTGTTTAATGGACTGCTCCCGGGTGACTCTGTTCCCTCTTGTTTTAAAACATAATTTTGCTCTGGCGTTAAATTTGGATCCCAATCTTTATTGCTCATCTTTAACTTTATCGTCTACACCATAAGGTTTGAACTTACCTTTGTTCTCAAGTTTAACTGCTTTTGCAGGAACACCTACCATCGTAGCATTCTCTGGTACATCTTTTACTACGACAGCATTTGCAGCAATCCTTGCATTCTTTCCTATAGTTACTGGACCAATTATTTGTGCTCCTGAACCAATTACAACTTCGTCACCTATCGTTGGATGTCTTTTTTCATGTCTTTGTCTTTCGCTATCAATACTCGGGGAGCTTCCGCCTAAAGTTACAGCATGATAGATTGTAACATTGTCACCTATTTCTGAAGTTTCTCCAATAACAACACCCATGCCATGATCGATGAATAAATTTTTACCAATTTTTGCTCCAGGATGAATTTCAATACCTGTAAAAAATCTTGTAGTTTGAGATATAATTCTCGCAATTAAATGAAATCCAGCTATATGAAAAAAACTTGAAATTTTATGCATAAAAACTGCTTTCACACCTGGGTAAGTGAGAATAATGCTAAGTATCGATTTAGCCGCAGGATCTCTTTTTTTCACTGATTCTAAGTATTCGTGCATAGTTTATATATAATGACTACTTGATTAATTAAAAGGACTATATATATCAACTTTATGAGCAAACCATTTCATTTAGCAATTCCTGCAGAAGATCTTGCTGTTTCTACTAAGTTTTACGTTGATATTCTAGGCTGTAAAACAGGAAATGGAGAAAAAGGAAAATGGATCGATGTAGATTTTTGGGGAAATGAATTAACACTTCATAAAACTAATATGAAACTTCCAAATGAACGACACGATGTGGATATGGGAAGTGTTCCAGTGCCTCATTTTGGAGTTCATTTAGATAGACCAATATTTGACAGGATTAGAGATAATCTTAAAACGAATAATATAAAATATTTAGACGAACCTTATACAAGATTTAAAGACAAGAAAGAGCAACAAGAAACTTTCTTTATTAAGGACCCTCACGGTAATATTTTAGAGCTGAAAACGCTAACAAATTAATTGTTGACAGCAACTTCTCATTATTGATATAAATTATACAGCGCTGAGTTAAGACAACTTGCGGGCGCTATATAAATCCAGCTAAAGCGTTTAAGTCAAATGACCACCGCTTTAGTCGGTGGTTTTTTTTTGGATCAATCTAAAATTAAATCGGGTATTTGAACCATATTGTACACCTGGCATATGCCGAAGTACTAAAAAGGAGAAGATGAACAGAATTAATTTCGTTCATTCTTCTCCAGAAAAACGGAGAAAAAATGAACGAGACAGTAAGAGAAACAGTAAGGGGGAAAATTAATGGCTGATTTTAAACATCCAGAAACTATTGGCTTGCATGGTAGCGATTACAGAAGTGATCCTGCTACTACAGCCGTAGCTGTTCCAATTTACCAAACAACTTCTTACCAATTTAAAAATGCAGAAACCGCTGCAAACTTATTTGGTCTAAAAGAGTTCGGTAATATTTACACAAGAATAATGAACCCAACATGTGATGTGCTTGAAAAAAGAGTTGCAGCATTAGAAGGTGGTGTAGCAGCACTAGCAGTTGGATCAGGTCAAGCGGCATCAGCAATGTGCATTCAAAACTTGGCACAGGCTGGAGATAATATAGTTGCTTCAACTGACTTGTACGGGGGTACAGTAAACTTATTCAAAAATACTTTAAGACAACAAGGTATTGAAGTTAGATTTGCAGATCCCGCAGATCCAAAAAACTTTGAAAAAGTGACTGATGATAAAACAAGAGCTTACTACGGTGAGTCTTGTCCAAATCCTTATCTTCGTGTGTTCCCAATCAAGGAAGTTTCAGATATCGGTAGAAAAAAAGGTATTCCTTTAATAATCGATAACACAGCTTCACCAGTAATTTGTAAACCTTTAGCTCATGGTGCTGCAATCGTAATGCACTCTTTGACTAAATATATTGGTGGTCACGGGACTTCAATTGGTGGAATTATTGTTGATGGTGGAAACTTTGACTGGATTAAAGACAGAAAAAGACAACCATTAATTAACGAACCTGATCAAAGTTATGGTGGTGCAATATGGGCAGATGCAGTTCCTCAATTAACAGGTGCTAACATTCCTTTTGTAATTAGGGCGAGAGTGGTTTTATTGAGAGACTTAGGTGCTCCTTTGAGTCCGTTTAATGCTTTCCAAATTATTCAAGGTTTGGAAACGGTTGCCCTTAGAATGAAACAACATTGCAGTAATGCTGAAAAAGTTGTGTCTTTCTTAGAAACACAAAAGAAAGTTAAAAATGTGATCTACCCTACTAATCATCAAGGTGAGATTAAGGAAAGAGCTAAAAAATATATGCAAGGTGGATATGGATCTTTAGTTGGAATGGACTTAGGTACTAAAGAAGCTGGAGCAAAGTTTATCGATAACTTAAAAATGTTATATCACGTTGCTAATATTGGTGATGCTAGAAGTTTAGCAATACACCCGGCTACTACAACGCACAGTCAATTAGATGATGCAGCGTTAGCAGCAGCAGGTGTAACACCAGGCTACGTAAGACTGTCAATCGGTATCGAACATCCTGATGATATCATTGCAGACATTAAGCAAGCTTTAGCTGCTTAACAATTGATTTAGTGGTCCCAATTATTTATATTGGGGCCACTCAATGATCAAACAAATCAAATCATCAGAAATAAAAAAATTTGTAGAAAGTAATCCAGATACTGTTTTACTAGATGTTCGAACAGAAGATGAATGGAATACAGTTGGTAAACCCGATACAAAAGATCTTGGTATTAAATCCTTCTTTATTACAATCTCACAAGACCCAAGTTTCTTAGAAAGTATTAAAAAAAATATTGATAAAAAAAAACAAGTACTAGTAATGTGTGCTGCAGGTGGTAGATCAATTATTGCTGCTAACCTTTTAGTAAAAGAAGGTTACAATACTTTAAATGTTTCTGATGGATTTAGTGGAAATGATCAAGATCCTGGTTGGAAGAACTTAGGATTACCTTCTGTTATAAATAATTGATTTTTTTGCTATCTTCTCAATCTTAGATATCTCTTTAATTTTATTTTTTGGATATTCTTTCACAATGTCTTTAGTTTTTTCTATCACTGCAGTACTTTTTGACTTAATTTGTTTTTTAACAATGGTGCAAAATTCAGACCTAGTTATTTCAAAGGATGAAATGCAGGTTTCTTTTTTTCTCTCAGGATTTTTTTCCTCTGCATAAGCAATAGCGTGTTCTAAAGGGGTTTTGCCGGTTTGTTTTTTAACCCCATAACTTATCGCTGAATTAAAACTGGATTGAACAAGTCTTCCGTTCGATGCTCCTGGACCGAGTAATGCTAACGACTCTGCGCAACCGCTCAGCAAGAAAGTGGTTGAAAATATAAATAGTATCTTTCTCATGATTAAAACTTGTTTCAATGGATTTCATATATCTGCTTCATCTTTAAATAAAAGTTAATTGTAAGTGTGTTAATTTTTATCAACACAACCCATGGTGGTTAAGATCTAAAATTAAAAATGCGGATGTTTATAGAATTACTTAATCTAAGTACTTAATTTTAGATTTTTTATTTATATTAGGCTTTAGTGATGAAGTGAGATCTTTTATAGATTTATCCTTTGATCTCATTAAAATTTTAAATTTAGTTAATTCTAATTGTTTCTTTACTATTGCACAAATTTCGGAGTTAGTTTTTTCAGCAAATGATAGACAAGGTTCCTTTTTCTTCTCGGGATTTATTTCTTCTGCATACGCTATTGCATGTTCCATTGGACTTTTTCCGGTTTGCTTTTTAACACCATAATTTACAGCTGAAGAAAAAGCTGATTGGGCAATATTTCCACCGGTTATTGCAGAAGAAGTAGGTCCTAATAAAGCTAAAGACTCTGCGCAACCTGTTAATAACAAAAGCCCTAATAATGAAACTAAAATTTTCTTCATACTCCCCTTTT